>NZ_DASRXF010000104.1:0-33883 GCF_035654295.1 Noviherbaspirillum sp.
TCCATGATGTGCCCCTTGCAGATATGTTGTAGATGTTTTCCCTTCCGCTTCGCGTCTTGACAGACGAGTGGAAGCCTGGCGCATGCACCAGATCTGTTCGATGCCGGCATCGTGGAATAGTTCGGGCCGGGAGCGTGTCCGCCAATGGCGGAGCGAACCCGTGCTGCCGGGGGCTGTCTATAGGGAGCGAATGATGGTACGCATTGAAGGCGTTCATCATGCTCGCCCTTTGCCGGTCGCTGCCGGCTTTTCTTCAGCCAAGGCTATGAGCGAATGCAGTCCAGGATCTACATCTCGTATTCGCCCGACAAGGCAGGTTCGGTGTTTGCGCTGTTCTACTTCGAATCGGGCGACGACGTCATCGGTTGGCATCTCGAGACGCGGGATCGATATTTCTCCGCCGCGTTTTTCATGATCGAAGGGTTTTACGGGAATCGTGATGCGCGCCTGTACCGCAGCGTCGAGGATGATGTCTACAGCGCCTGGACCGTCGATCATCCCCCCCGGCGCGACCAGATCCGCTGTCCGCTATCGGAAGCGCAGTTGCATGAGCTCGAGCGTTTGCAATCGCTATTCGTGGAAGACTGGCTGTTCTTCGGAAACGATACCGGTATCGAATCGGAGCGCGCGGCGTACCAGGTGCAGGGACTTCCCGTGTGCTGCGCGAACATCAAGTGGCGGCGCCTGCACAGGCTGAGCAAGAACGGCAATCAGTGGACGTATGCACCGCCGGGCACCGACATGAACGTGGTCCAGTTCCTGCGCAAGTACTGGCGCCTGAATGAGAAGGTCTCTGTCGTTTGACGGCGTCCGTTACCGGAGGGCTGCCAGTGCGTTGTCCCAGGTGCGGATATGCCAGCCGCAACCAACGCGCCCCGTCACATTCCCTTCGCTGTCCAGTCCCTCTATCGGGCCGTGGAATACGGCAAACATGACTGCCCCCTCCGGACTGACCGGCCGGTGCACGGCGCCGTCGCGCTCCAGCAGGTAAGTGCCCGCGGTGTAGCGGACAGCGGGCACGTCTTCGTAGTGGAAGCCGCCTTCGAGGACCAGCCCCTCGACGGCGCCGACGTGGCGGTGCAAGGGCATGTCGCAGTCCTTCCCGAGGCGGATCATCAGGGAAAAACGGCCGCTTTGCGGATCCGCGCTCAGGAGCTTGAAGTGTGCGCCGGGCATCGCCCAGGGTACCCAGGGGAGTGCGGCAGGATCCTGTGCGAGCAGGCTGTCGCGCGGCGGGCAATTGGATGTCGTGTCGGTGTGGCTCATGTTCGTACAATGCGGATAAATCAGGCGGGCCTGTCGGCCAGGAGTTCGGGGGCGATGGCGTGCGTATCCTTGATCGTCTGCAGCACGATGTTGGAACGGATGTCGAGCACGCCGTCGGTCTTGTAAAGATTTTCCAGGATGAAGGCGGAAAAATGCTTGAGGCTGCGGGCACGCACCCGCAGCAGGTAATTCGCCTCGCCGGTGATGATGTAGGAGCCGACCACTTCCGGCCATGCCCGCAGCGAGGTCGAGAAATTCTCGTGCCATCGCTCGACGTCGCGCCGCATCGTCACCTGCACGAAGGCGTCGACTTCAAGGCCGAGCGCGGCCGTGTTGAGCACGGCGCTGTAGCGCGCGATGATGCCGCTCTCCTCCAGCAGGCGCACCCGGCGCAGGCAGGACGAGGGCGACAGGAAAACCCGCTCTGCGAGCTCCTGGTTGCTCATCCTGCCGTCTTCCTGCAGCAGGGAAAGTATCTTGAGGTCGGTGTGATCGAGTTGCATTCGAATTTCCCTCGCAGTAATGGCGTGTTGTTCGCATGATATTCGATTTTTCCTCTATTTCACGCTTCATTTTGCAAGAAATCATCAAGCGATTCGCCTTACACTTCAAACAACCGCAACCACAGCAAGAGCGCGAAATGACAAAGCCCCATCAGCTTTGGGACATCAGCCCCGCGGTATCGCCGGCCACGCCGGTGTGGCCCGGGGACACGCCGTATACCACCAGCACCACCTGGGAAATCGGCGGCGGATGCCCCGTGAAAGTCAGCCGGATCACGATGTCCACCCATACCGGCGCCCACTGCGACGCCCCGGCCCACTATGACCCGTCCGGCGCGGCGATCGATGCCGTCCCGCTCGACGCCTACCTCGGCAAGTGCCGCGTCATCGACTGTATCGGTGTGCGCCAGGTGGAACCGGGGCACCTGAGGGATGCTCTGGACGGCGTGCCGTCCCGCGTCCTCCTGCGCACCTACGAGAAGGCGCCGCTCGACCGCTGGGACAGCGCGTTTGCGAGCGTGGCCGCCGATACGATCGCCCTGCTGGCCGAACGCGGCGTGCGCCTCGTCGGCATCGACACGCCGTCACTCGACCCGCAGGAATCCAAGAGCATGGATGCCCATCACGCCATTCGAAAAAACGGCATGGCCATCCTCGAAGGCATCGTGCTCGACGACGTGCCGGCCGGCGACTACGAGCTCATCGCCCTGCCCCTGAAACTTGCCGGAATGGACGCCAGCCCCGTGCGCGCCATCCTCCGTTCCCTGCCCGAAGGAGATGCCTGATGTTGACCCGAAACGATTGCGCCGCGCTCGACGCGAAGGATGAACTGGCGCCCCTGCGCGCGCAGTTCGACTTGCCCGAGGGTGTCATCTACCTCGACGGCAATTCGCTCGGCGTGCGGCCGAAGAAAGCGCTGGAACGTGCCCGCGCCGTGCTCGAAGATGAGTGGGGCACCGACCTCATCCGCAGCTGGAACAAGGCGGGCTGGTTCGAGATGCCGCTGCGGCTGGGCGACAAGCTGGCGCCGCTGGTCGGCGCGGGCCCGGGTGAAATCGCGGTGACCGATACCACCTCGCTGAACCTCTTCAAGGTGCTCGCCGCCGCCCTGCACATCCAGGCGGACAAGCCCGCCACCGCGGACCGCAAGTCCATCGTCACCGAGCGCGCCAACTTCCCGACCGACGTCTACATGGCCCAGGGCCTGACCGAATGGCTCGGCCGCGGCTACCGCCTGCGCCTGGTCGACGCCCCGGAAGACCTGCATGCAGCCATCGACAGCGATACAGCCGTCGTCATGCTCACGCACGTGAACTACCGCACCGGGTACATGCACGACATGCGCGCAGTGACGGCACATGCCCACGAGCAGGGAGCCCTGGCGATCTGGGACCTGGCTCACTCCGCGGGCGCCGTGCCGGTGAACCTCAACCGCAATGGCGCCGACTTTGCCGTCGGCTGCACCTACAAGTACCTCAACGGCGGCCCGGGGGCGCCGGCCTTTGCCTGGGTCGCGCCGCGCCACCAGGCAGCCTTCCGGCATCCCTTGTCCGGCTGGTGGAGCCACGCCACGCCGTTCACCATGCAGCCGGAATTCCTGCCCGCCGATGGCATTCGCCGTGCCCTGTGCGGCACCCAGCCCATCCTTTCGCTTGCGCTGGTCGAATGCGGGCTGGACGTGTTCGGCCAGACGGACGTGGCGGCAATCCGGAAGAAGTCGCTGGCGCTGACCGACCTGTTCATCGCGCTTGTCGAACAGCGCTGCGCGCGCCACCCGCTTTCGCTGGCGACCCCGCGCGAGCACGCGGTGCGAGGAAGCCAGGTGAGCTTCGCGCACCCGCACGGTTATGCAGTGATGCAGGCGCTGATTGCGCGCGGCGTGATCGGCGATTACCGGGAGCCGGAGATCATGCGTTTCGGCTTCACACCGCTCTACACGCGATTCGTCGACGTGTGGGATGCAGTGGAGATCCTGGCCGAGATCCTGGATGGACAACAATACGACGTCGGCGCCAAGCGCGACGCGGTGACTTGAACGAGGAAGACATGGATACCACCAAGACTGCCCAGTGGCACGGCGCCCAGATGGACTTCAGCAAGGCCATGAGCTATGGCGACTACCTGGCGTTGGATCAGGTGCTCTCGGCCCAGCATCCGCGCTCGCCGGCGCATGACGAGATGCTGTTCATCGTCCAGCACCAGACCAGCGAACTGTGGATGAAGCTGATGCTGCACGAGCTGCACGCCGCCCTGCTGCAGATGCAAAAGGACGAGCTGCCGCCGGCATTCAAGATGCTCGCCCGCGTGGCGCGCATCATGGACCAGCTGGTGCACGCCTGGGACGTGCTGGCCACGATGACGCCGCCGGAATACACGGCGATCCGCCCCTACCTCGGCCAGTCGTCCGGATTCCAGTCCTACCAGTACCGCGAGCTGGAATTCATCCTCGGCAACAAGAACGCCGCCCTCCTGAACGTGCATGCTTCCGCGCCGGAAGCGCATGCCCGCCTCGACCAGGCCTTGCGCGCGCCGTCGATCTACGACGAAGCGATCCTGCTCATGGCACGGCGGGGTTTCAGCATTGACAAGGAGCGGCTGGAGGCGGACCGCACCCTGCCGACGGCCGCCAACGAGTCGGTCAAGGCGGCCTGGCTGGAGGTGTACAGCGCGCCGCAGAAGCATTGGGAGCTCTACGAACTGGCGGAAAAGCTGGTCGATCTGGAAACCGCCTTCCGCTTCTGGCGCTTCCGGCACGTGACGACGGTGGAGCGCATCATCGGCTTCAAGACCGGAACCGGCGGCACTGCCGGGGCCAGCTATCTCAAGAAAATGCTGGAGGTGGTCCTGTTCCCCGAGCTGTTCGCCCTGCGCACGGCACTTTGACGTCATCCCGGCGAACGCCGGGATCCAGTGTCTTGAACAGACGCCTGTAAAGCCGCTGGATCCCGACTTTCGTCGGGATGACGGGCGGTGGATCAAGCTTCCGTGAACGCCGCCAAGGATTTTTCCGCAACAGCCCTGGATTCCAGCGAAGAATCAGGGGGATGGCCCGACGGCAACAGGTATAATACCGCCCAAGCACAGAGCGAGCGGTGAGCAATTGTTCAATACGCCATCAAGGGCTGTCGATTCGCGCAGCAGTTTGTCGACACCCTGACAAGGATGTCATGTTCCCCTCATGTTCGGGCCGCTTTTCCATGCGGCCCGTTTCATTTGGCAGGCGGAACATGGCCTTTTGCTCACGGAGCGCTCGCATATACCGATAGCGTTTTATGTCCAAGAATCCAAGCAGCAAACCGATAGAAATCAAGATTTCGACAGTGGTTGCCGTTTCCGCCATCCTCCACACGTCCGACCTGTCCGCGCTGGACGCGGCGATGCAGGCGATGACCGGAGGCGCGTCGGACTACTTCGACCATGAATTCGCGATCCTCGACGTCACGTCCTGCGAAAACCTGCCGACGGCGATCGAGTGGCCGGCCCTGATTTCCCTGTTCAAGTCCTACAGCCTGAACCCGGTGGCCGTGCGCGGCGCGCCGGCCGAAATGGAAGAGGCGATCCTGGCCAGCGGCCTGTCGATCGACACCCTGGTGCAGCCGCGCCGCCCGGCCGAGGAAGCCGCTCCGGTGGCCGTCGTGCCCGAGCCCGCACCTGCCCCGGCCCCCGTTGCCGCCGCTGCCCCCGCCGCCGCTCCCGCTGCCATGATCATCGACACCCCGGTGCGTGCCGGCCAGCGCGTCTACGCGCGCGGCGCCGACCTGGTGGTCAACGCCATCGTCAACCCCGGCGCCGAGCTGATCGCCGACGGCAGCATTCACGTCTATGCGCCGCTGCGCGGACGTGCACTGGCCGGTGCGAGCGGGAACAACGAAGCACGCATTTTCACGCTGAGCATGGAAGCCGAACTGGTGTCCATTGCCGGCACCTACCGCACTTTCGAGGGCGGTCTACCCCAGGATCTGGCGAAAAAACCGGCGCAGGTCCGTCTTGCTGGCGACCGGATAGATGTCCTGTCCATTCGCGTCTGATTTTTGATTCTGAAAGGAGTTGTTTGTGGCCAAAATCGTTGTTGTAACGTCCGGCAAAGGGGGCGTAGGCAAAACCACCTCCAGTGCCAGCTTCGCCTCCGGCCTGGCGCTGCGGGGGCACAAGACCGCTGTGATCGACTTCGACGTCGGCCTGCGCAACCTCGACCTGATCATGGGCTGCGAGCGCCGCGTGGTGTACGACCTGATCAATGTCATCAACAATGAAGCGACCCTGAACCAGGCCCTCATCAAGGACAAGCACTGCGAGAACCTGTTCGTGCTGCCCGCCTCCCAGACGCGCGACAAGGACGCGCTCACCGAGGCAGGCGTCGAGCGCGTGCTCAACGAGCTGGCCAAGATGGGCTTCGAGTACATCGTGTGCGATTCGCCGGCAGGCATCGAGCACGGCGCCGTGATGGCCCTGACCTTCGCCGACGAAGCCATCGTCGTCACCAACCCGGAAGTGTCCTCGGTGCGCGATTCCGACCGCATCCTCGGCATCATCCAGGCCAAGTCGCGCCGCGCGCTGAACGGCCAGGAGCCGGTCAAGGAACACCTGCTGATCACCCGCTACGTGCCCAAGCGCGTCGAAGCCGGCGAAATGCTGTCCTATACCGACGTGCAGGAAATCCTGCGCATTCCGCTCATCGGCATCATCCCGGAATCGGAGTCCGTGCTGCACGCCTCCAACCAGGGCAACCCGGCCATCCACATGGAAGGCACCGACGTGTCGGAAGCCTACAAGGATGTCATCGCCCGCTTCCTCGGCCACGAAGTCCCGCTGCGCTTTACCGCCTACGAAAAGCCGGGGCTGTTCCAGCGTCTCTTTAAAGGAAAGTAACCATGGCGCTGCTCTCCTTCCTGTTCAATACAAAACCGAAAAGCGCAAGTGCAGCCAAGGAGCGCCTCCAGGTCATCATCGCGCGCGAACGCAACGGTCGCGACGGCCCTGACTTCCTCCCGGCCCTGCACAAGGAATTGATCGAGGTGATCTCGAAGTATGCCAAGGTGAACGCCGAGGACATCAAGATTTCCCTCGACCGCCAGGGCAACCTGGAAGTGCTGGATGTGAATGTGGTGTTGCCGGACGTAATGCCCGGCAAGTAATGACCGCTTCCTTCGAAGGCGTGTGCCTTCGAAGGAATGACGCTTAATGCAACGTGTTAGTGCAACTGGTGTTTCAAGTCTGACAGCTCGCGGTGCGCCTGCATGATGGCGTTCTTCAGTTCGTCGTCGATGTTGCCCTGCGAATGCTCGCATGCATCCTTGGCGCGGTCGCCCAGCTGTTCCAGGTCGTCCACGCACTGGCGCACCTGCTGCTCGTCCTGCGCCGATTGCACCATGTTGCGCGCCTGACCGATCCTCTGGTCCAGCTCCTGCATGCAGTTCTTGATGTCCATCGGGACGGCCTGCGCCGATTCGCAGCGGCGCGCCGCTTCATGGATGGTGCTCTCCACGTGCACCAGGCGTTGCTGCAGTTCGTTTGCTTGCATCATGTCATGCCTCCTTTGGGATATCCCTCGGGTCAAGGGAATCGTTTGATAAACGCATGACAACCTAGTTCCGGCTCGGTTCCGGCGCAACTTCGGCTGTCCCCGGAGGTCATATGCTGTTGCGCCTTGCATTCCAGGCAGTTCCTGTACAATCCGCCCCACGATGAATTCCCCGAAAAACCTGTTTTCCTACCCGCGTTACCGGCCCGATTACACGGCCGCCGCGCCCTTCCTCCCGATGTCGCGCGCGGAGATGGAGGCGCTCGGCTGGGATTCGTGCGACGTCATCCTCGTGACCGGCGACGCCTATATCGACCATCCGAGCTTCGGCATGGCGCTGGTGGGCAGGTTGCTGGAGAAACAGGGATTCCGCGTGGGCATCATCAGCCAGCCCGACTGGCACTCGGCCGAGCCCTTCCGTGCGCTTGGCAAGCCGAACCTGTATTTCGGCGTCACCGCCGGCAATATGGACTCGATGATCAACCGGTATACGTCCGAACGGAAGACCCGCTCCGAGGATGCCTACACGCCCAATGCGGAACCGGACAAGCGCCCCGACCGCGCACTCACCGTCTATGCCCAGCGCGCCCGCGAAGCCTATCCCGAAGCGAACATCGTCATCGGCAGCATCGAAGCCAGCCTGCGCCGCATCGCGCACTACGACTATTGGTCGGACAAGGTGCGCCGCTCCGTGCTGCCCGATTCCAAGGCCGACATCCTCCTGTTCGGCAATGCCGAACGCGCGCTGGTCGCGCTGACGCACCGGCTGGCCGCAGGCGAACCGATCGAATCGATCCGCGACCTGCGCGGCACCGCCTTCATGGTCAAGCGCGGCTGGAAGCCGGCGGAAGACTGGAGCGAGGCCAACTCGACCCGCTACGACACGCCGGGCCGCATCGAGCCGCATCCCGATCCCTACGAGATGAAGGACAAGCAGTCGGCAAGCTGCGCCACGGAGCAGAAACCGGCCGAGCAGCCCGTGCTCATCCTCTCGCGCGAGGAGCGCCAGGCGACGCTGAAGGAACAGCGCAACAAGACCGTCGTGCGCGTGCCGTCCTATGAGGATGTGAAAGACGACCCGGTGCTGTATGCGCATACCTCGCGCATCCTGCACCTCGAATCCAATCCCGGCAATGCCCGTGCGCTGGTGCAGGCGCATGGCGAGCGCGATGTCTGGCTGAATCCGCCGCCGCTGCCGCTGGCGATGGACGAAATGGACGGCATCTACGACCTGCCCTATGCGCGCTCGCCGCATCCCCGCTATGGCAAGGCGCGCATCCCGGCATGGGAAATGATCCGCTTCTCGATCAACATCATGCGCGGCTGCTTCGGCGGTTGCACCTTCTGCTCGATCACCGAGCACGAGGGCCGCATCATCCAGAGCCGCTCGGAGCCGTCCATCCTGCGCGAGATCGAACTCGTGCGCGACAAGACCAAAGGCTTCACCGGCGTCATTTCCGATCTCGGCGGGCCGACGGCGAACATGTACCGGCTCGCGTGCAAGGACAAAAAGATCGAGGAAACCTGCCGCCGCCTGTCCTGCGTGTACCCGAGCATCTGCGTCAACCTGAACACCGACCACAGCAAGCTGGTCCAGCTGTACCGCAAGGCGCGCGCCATCCCGGGCATCAAGAAGATCCTGATCAGCTCGGGCCTGCGCTACGACCTCGCGGTGCGCTCGCCGGAATATGTGAAGGAGCTCGTCACCCACCACGTGGGCGGCCTGCTCAAGATCGCGCCCGAGCATTCGGAAGAAGGCCCGCTGTCGAAGATGATGAAGCCCGGCATGGGCGCGTATTACAAGTTCAAGGAAATGTTCGAGCGCTACTCGCGCGAGGCCGGCAAGGAACAGTACCTGATCCCCTACTTCATCGCCGCGCACCCCGGCACCACCGACGAGGACATGCTCAACCTCGCGCTGTGGCTGAAGCAGAACAATTTCCAGCTCGACCAGGTGCAGAACTTCATGCCCACGCCGATGGCGATGGCAACCGCGATGTACCACGGCCGCCGGAATCCGCTGCACAAGGTGAGCGCCGATTCCGAAGTGGTGGAAACGCCCCGCACCGGCAAGATCCGCCGGCTGCACAAGGCCTTCCTGCGCTATCACGATCCGGAAAACTGGCCCATCCTGCGCGAAGCCCTGCAGCGCATGGGCCGCGCCGACCTGATCGGCAACAGCGACCGCCATCTCGTGCCGCGCTTCCAGCCTCAGGGCACCGGGCAGCAAACCTGCGGCAAGCCGCGCCGCGGTCCGGCACCTGTACAGGCCAAGCCCCGGAAACCGGCCTTCAACAGCAACAAGGCCGGGCGCAAATAAGAAATAAATAAATCGTATATCTGTTATTGCAACAATAAAGCAGACGGATCTAGGAGGCTGGACTATAGTGATCCTGTCTCCTCCAACTCTTCTTGAATTGGATTTGGCCCGCAAACCGAAAGGACTGCGGGCCTTCTTTTTTCCGGCACCGCTTTTCCTCCGCCTTGATTTTAATCATCAGTAAAATTTTTACTGGATTCAAGGACTTAGCTCCTCATCCCTCGACTTTTCCACAGAATTAGCCAGAGGAAATGTGGGCAATCTTCTAGAACAAATTTCGGGAAGTTGCCGGATAGACTATTGATTCCAATCACCTCTTCGATACAATGAATTCCAGCAATGCGCCAGCAAGCAGGAAATTGCGCCAATTCATCAAGAGGCAGACATGAAAAACGCACGCCAACAAGCCGTAGCCCGTACCGCCAAAGCGCAATTCAACACCGACAAGCTCCAGGCTGCCGCCTGCATGGCGACTTCCGCCGCTGTCAGCATTGCCATCATCTACTGGGCCATCAAGAGCCTGTTCTAAGCCTCGTTTCCCCGCATTCCCGACCGGGCACACTTCCGCGCCCGGTTTCCCCGCTTCTTCCCTTGTATAATCGCGCCGCTGTGTCACTGAGACTGCGCGCGGTCTGGAACCACGATGGAAGAGCTCCTCAACACCTACTTTTCGCCCTCCGGCCTCGACAAGGATCCGGCGCTGCTGCAGCACTCCCTGCGCCTGATCCGCGAATGGCTGTTCGTCGACAAGCGCCACGCCTATCCCCCCGCCGATTTCGAGGCCCTGAAGAAGGAATTCGACACGTTGGCGATGCCACGCGAAGGCGCAGCCGCGGGCGCCGTGCTGGACGCGCTGCAGCGGCAGGTCTTCGCGCATTCCGTCCCGGTCAACCATCCGAAGTACATCGGTCACATGACCCAGGCACTGCCCTGGGTCTCCGTGCTGGTCGAAACCTTCATCGCCACGCTCAACCAGAACCAGGTCAAGATCGAGACCGCCTATAGCTCTACGCTGGTCGAGAAGCAGGTGCTCGGCTGGATGCACAGGCAGATCTACCGCTACGGCGAAGCGTTCTACCACGACAGCTTCCGCTCCAACGAATCGACGCTCGGCAACATGGTCAATGGCGGCACGATGGGCAACCTGACCGCCCTGTCGGTTGCCCTGGAGAGCCAGATGCCCGGGCTGCGGAAAAAGGGGTTCCTCACGCTGCTGCGCGAAAAGAATTACGAAGGGTTCGCCGTGCTCGCCTCCGCGCGCGTGCATTACTCGGTCAAGAAGGCGCTGGCGACGCTGGGGCTGGGCGAGGATGCGCTGTGCATCATCCCGACGGATGACAACAACCGGATAGGTCTCGATGCGCTCGAAGAGAAGATTGCCGAACTGAAGGAGCGCAAGGTGAAGATCCTCGCGCTGATCGGCGTGGCGGGCACGACGGAGACCGGCAGCATCGACCCGCTCGCCGAGCTCGGCCGTATCGCCCGGCGCGAGGAAATCTGGTTTCATGTGGATGCCGCCTGGGGCGGCGCGCTGCTGTTGGCGGACAAATACCGCGACATGTTCCGCGGCATCGAGATGGCGGACTCGGTCGTGATCGACGGACACAAGCTGTTCTGGGTATCGATGGCGCAGGGCATGGTGCTGTTCAAGAGCGACACCAGCCTGAACCGCCTGCTGCACACGGCGAACTACATCATCCGCAAGAGCTCCGGCGATCTCGGCCGCACTTCGCTGGAGGGTTCTCGCCGCTTCGATGCATTGAAGCTCTGGTTCTCATTCAAGCTTTTCGGGCTGGAGGGATACGAAGCCTTGCTCGGCCGCTGCCACGAACTTGCGTCGGCCATGCGCGAGCTGGTCGTGCAGGATCCCGACTTCGAGCTCATCACGTGCTCGGACACGTTTATCCTCACCTATCGCTATGCGCCGCGCGCGATGCAGGCGCAGCTCGAGGCGTGCATGCAAAACGGGGACACCGAACAGGCCGCCCGCCTGAACGAAACGCTGAACCGGATGAACATCGCGCTGCAAGACGAACAGAAGCGACGGGGACTCAGCTTTGTCTCCCGGACATCGCTCGAATCGACGCCCTATCCGGGGCATGTCACGGTGCTGCGCGTTGTGCTGACCAACATGCTGACCACGGCCGGGAACCTGAGGGAAATTCTTGACGAGCAGCGGGAAATTGGTAGCGAGCTTTGAGGTGTTTTGGTGGGTTTCGCTGCGCTCTACCCACCCTACGGTCCTTTATAAAGAATCGTAGGGTGGGTAGAGCGAAGCGAAACCCACCATGCATTCACCCGCAGAACGCATCAATCAGCCTCGCCAGCTTCTCCGGCTGATCGTGATGGATCATATGCCCCGCATCACCGATCGCCTCTTCCCGGAAATCACGAAACGCGTTCAACCGCGCACGAAACCGTTCGGCCTGCTCGGCCTCTGATGGCGATACAGGCGCGGCACCGACATGCAGCACAGGCGCCGTCACCGCGCGCCAGATGGCCTCCAGTTCCGCCGGCCGGTACCTTCCCGGTTCGCGCACCTTGTAGGCAGGATCGCCCAGCCGCTCGAAATCCCCCTGCGCGCCGTATCTGAACCAATGGGCGCAGAGGTGCCGTGCCCGCGCTTCGGGAAGCCGGGGATTCAGGCGCTGCAATCCGGCGATGACCTCTTGTTCGGTGGCAAACCGCGTAAACGGCCGCAAGTCGCGCAAGTCGTCAAGCCAGCGTGCCAGGCGCTGCGGCGTCTCTGCCGGGTCCTCGTCACCATTGCGCAGCAGCGGGCCGAAACCTTCGAGGCTGACCACCCTCCGTACAAGCGCCGGCCGGATGCCGGCATAGTGGCAGGCGACATTGGCGCCCATGCTATGACCGACAAGGTTCACCGTCTCGGCCGTCTTCACCTGCTCGAGAATGCGATCCAGGTCGGCAACGAAGTCGATGAAGCGGTAGCCGTTGGCGCCGGTAGCCCAGTCGCTCAGGCCGCAGCCGCGCCAGTCCGGCGCGACGACGTGCCACTCCTTTGCGAGCGCGTCGACAATGAACTGGAACGAGGCGGAGGTATCCAGCCAGCCATGCAGCATGAAAAGCTGCGGCGCGTCCGCCGGGCCCCATTCGCGCAAGTGGTAGCGCAAGCCGTGGACATCGATGAAACGGGAACGTGAGGGCTTCGGCATGCCTCAGTCTTCGTTGCCGAGCGACTTTTCCTGTTCGATGAAATCGCGTGCGAGACGTTCGAGTTTGACCATCGCGCTCTCCAGCACGGCGCGCTCCTGCTGCGTGAGCGCGCCGAGGATGGCCTCGTTGCGCTCGGCCGCGGCCTGGATCAGGCCCTGATAAAGGCGCTGGCCGGCGTTGGTCAGCGACAAGCGGATGCCGCGCGCATCGTTCTCGTCGGTACTGCGCAGCAGAAGGCGGCGTTCGGTCAGGCCGGTGACCACCCTGCTCACCTGGCTCTTGTCGAGACCGGCGATCTTCGCCAGTTCCTTGAGCGACATGCCCGGCTGCCCGCCCACCAGCGCAATGGTCCGCCATTCCCACAGGGTGACGCCGAATTCGCGCCGGTAGCGCATCGCCGCGCCGCGCGAGAGCATGTTGGCGACCGAGTGCAGCCGGAAGGACAGCAATCCCGTCATTCCGAGCTGGCGGCTGCCGTCCTCCGCGTCCATGTCGTTTCCGATGATTTTCCGGTCGGTTTTCGTCTTTGCCATAATGGTTGCAAGTATCAACTGGTTGCCTCTGCCGGTCAACGCCTGTTTCAGTCAGGTTGTCACCGCGAGGTAACGCGTCACTGCCGGCGGTGTGTCGCCGATGTGAAACGCCCGTTTGCGATCACGCAGTACGACATCGGCGGCCGTCAGACGGTCGAAACGGCGCAGGTGTTCCGTCCACGATGCATCGATGATCTGCTCGACATAGCGTTCCGGCTGCGCAAGATCGTGCAGCAGGTTCCATTCCAGCACGCCCTGGCTCAGCCGGCTGCGGCGGCTCTCCTCCATGAGTGCGCGGAAGGCGGCCGCCTGCGCCGGGTCGATCCGGTATTCGATCGTCGTCACCACCCGGCCCTCGCCCGGTGGAACGCTGGCAACCGGCACCTGGAATTCGCGCGCCGGCGCGAGGTCTTCATCGCCGCCGCGGGCAAGCGCGAAACGGTAGGCGATAGTCATCGTCACCGCTCCGCTGGCGGCGGCCACCAGGAGGCTGGCCTGCACGCTGCTGAGTGCCGCCACCTGCCCCCACGCGGCCGCGCCGAGGGCGCTCGATCCCATGAGCGCCATCTGGTAGATCGACATGCCGCGTGCACGCACCCAGTCGGGCAGCGCAAGCTGGGCGGAAACGGTGAGCGTGTTGACAACCGAAATCCAGGCCATGCCGCAGATGAAAATCGCCGGCACGGCAACATAGATGCTGGTTGCGAACGCGACCACCACCATCATTGCAGCCTGCAGCACCGCCGCCCAGGCGATCAGCTTGTCGCGCGGCATGGAGTCGCGCAGGCGCGGCAGGAGCACGACGGTAGCAATCGCCCCGCCGCCGAGCGAGGCGAGCAGCAGCGTGTAGGTACCGGCGCCGCCATTGTCGAGGTTACGGGCGACCAGCGGCAACAGTGCCTGCAAGGTAATCGCATGAAAGAAGAACAAGGAAATGCGCAGCAGGACGGATTTCATGCGGCCAGAGTGGCGCACGAACTGCACGCCCACGCGCATCGCGCGGCCAAGCGGCTCGGGTCCGAGCGGGCTGGGGACATGCGCGCGCTTCCAGCGCAGCAGAGACACGCCGGACACGAGGGACAACACCGCGGTCAGCATGAACACATAGCCGCTGCCGGCGGCGGCGATCACCGCACCGGCCACCAGCGGCCCGGCGATGCGCGAAGCATTCATGGCGACCGCATTGAGGGCCAGCGCGCCCGAGAGTTGCTGTCGCGGCACCAGTTCCGGCACGAGGGCCGCATAGACCGGCCAACGCATCGCAAGGCCGATACCGTTGGCAAAGGTCAGCACCAACAGCAGGAGCGGCGTGATCGCGTCCGACAGCACGGCGACGACCAGCAGCGTCGCCATCGCCGCGATCCAGAACTGGGTGAAGATGAAATAGCGGCGGCGGTCGAGGATGTCCGCCAGCGCCCCGCTCGGCAAGCCGAGCAGGAAAACCGGAAGGGTCGAGGCGCTCTGCACCAGCGCCACCCACACCGGGGATGCGTTGAGCGAGGTCATCATCCATGCGGCGGCGACATCGTTCATCCACATGCAGATGTTGGACACTAGCGTGACGCTCCACAGCAGGCGGAAGATGCCGTGCCTGAGCGGTGCGACCGGCGAATGCGCGCCGGCGAGTTCCGCAGCCGTAACGGCCATCCTACGGCTGCCCCGCTCCAAGCTTGTCCATCACGTCAGGCTTCTGCGCATACAGTTGCGTCACGTACGACTTGTTGTGCGGACCGCCGTCCACCGTGAGCGCGACGCCGTTGATATAGGAAGCGCGCGGTGATGCGAGGAAGGCGATGACGTCGGCGAGTTCCGACGGCTGGCCCCAGCGCTGGCCCTTGGGCACGGATGTCTTTTCAAGGCCGCGGCGCACCGCATCGGCGGACTTGTCGTCCAGCGAGCGGTTCAGCGCCTGGCCTTCCCACAGCTTGAAGCGGTCGTCCGATTCGACCACGCCGGGCACCACGCAATTGACGCGGATGCCGAGCTCGGCCAGTTCGGTCGCCAGGTCGATCGAGAAGCGCACTTCGGCCGCCTTCGCCGGGCCGGTGCAGCTGGAACCGGGCGGGAAGTTGCCGCGCAGCGCAGTGCGTCCCGAGACGTTGATGACCACGCTGTTGCCCGGCTTGGCCAGCAGGTCCAGCAACCTTTGCGTGACACGGAACTGCGCGAAGAAGTTG
This sequence comes from Noviherbaspirillum sp., assembly GCF_035654295.1. Taxonomy (GTDB): domain Bacteria; phylum Pseudomonadota; class Gammaproteobacteria; order Burkholderiales; family Burkholderiaceae_D; genus Noviherbaspirillum. Next base: position 15,495 of record NZ_DASRXF010000104.1, read on the forward strand.
ATCGCCATGCCTTCCATCAGGTCGGCGTTGGTGACCGAGGCGAAGGGCTTGTAGATGCCGGTGCCGGCATTGTTCACGAGCACATCGAGCTTGCCGTAGTTGCGTTCCACGTGCTGGCCGAGTCGCTCGATGTCTTCCACTTTCGTGACGTCAGTCTGCACCGCGTCGATGGTGACCCCGGTGGCGGCGCGTACGCGCTCAACGGCTTCTTCGAGACGGCCGGCATCGCGGGCGCAGATGATGACTTTCGCGCCTTCCGCGGCGAACGTGATGGCCGATGCCAGGCCGATACCCCGGCTGCCGCCGGTAATGCAGACGATCTTGTCGTTCAGGTTCAGATCCATTTTTGACTTCCTTCAATCAGGTGCAGCAATCAGGCGGGGGTAAACATCGGCACCGGCGGTCCGCCGTCGGTCGGCGAAAAGACGAGGCGGACCGCTTGTCCGATCGACAGGCGGTCGAAGTCGCAGTCGCGCAGATTGGTGAGCATGGTCGGCCCTTCTTCGAGCGTGACGTAGGCCACGGCGAACATCTCGGGCGCACGGCGCATCACGCTGTAGGAGTAGATCGTGCCCTTGCCCGATGCCTCGCGCCACTCGGTATTGCCGCTGAAGCAGAACGGGCACACGGCGCGCGGATACCAGTGCGCCTTACCGCAATCTGTGCACCACTTGAGCAGGAAGCGGCCTTCCTGTGCGGCGTCCCAGAAGGCTTGCGTTTCCGGGTTCGCCGCCGGCGCCGGGACGATGCGTTCTTTTTGCGTCATGTCCATTTACTCCCGTTCCATGATGAGGGTGGCGCTGCCATGCCTAGTCGCCAGCATGCCGCCCGTTCCCTGCGCAAGTGCCAGATTGCAGTTCGGCACCTGGACCGCCGGATGCGCTTCGCCGCGCAACTGGCGCACCGCTTCGATGATCTTGGTCATCCCCCCGCGGTTGGCCGGATGGTTGTTGCACAGACCGCCGCCATCGGTGTTGCAGGGCAGCTTGCCGACCCCGGAGATCAGGTTGCCGTCGGCGACGAACTTCCCGCCCTCGCCCTTGGCGCAGAAGCCGAGGTCTTCGAGCTGGATCAGCACCGTGATGGTGAAGCTGTCGTAGATCGACGCATACTTGATGTCGGCCGGCGTCACCTTCGCTTCGGCGAACGCCGCGGCGCCCGACCAGACCGCGCCGGAATACGTGAGGTCGATCACGCCGCCGGCCTGGTGCTTGACGGTCTCGCCGGCGCCGATGATCTTGACCAGCGGACGATTGATCGAACGGGCTATCTCGGGACGCGCCACGATCAGCGCGCCGCCGCCGTCGCTGATGACGCAGCAGTCGAGCCGGCGCAAGGGATCGGCCACCATCGGCGATGCCAGCACGTCCTCGACCGTGACCACTTCGCGCAGCATCGCATGCGCGTTGTGCTGCGCATGCTGCGATGCCGCCACCTTGATCCAGGCGAGCTGCTCGCTGGTAGTGCCGTACTGGTGCATGTGCCGCATCGCGCACATCGCATAGCCGTTCACGTTCGCGATGCCGTAGGGGTACTCCCACTGGACATCCGGCTGGGAAGGATTGCGCATGCGCGGCGTGGTGCCGGTGGCCATGCCCTCGCTGCGCGGCCGGCCCGCCAGCGTGATCAGCGCGACGTTGCACTTTCCCTCTGCAATCGCACGCGCTGCATGGTTCACCAGCGCCAGATAGCTGGCCCCGCCGATGTCGGTGGAGTCGACATGTTTCGGACGCAGGTTCATGTAGTCGATCATCGAGGTCGGCCCCATGCCGGGCGCGTCGCCCGAGCAGAAGTAACCGTCGATGTCGTCCTTGGTCAATCCGGCGTCTTCCAGCGCGCCCCTTGCCACTTCGGCGTGCAGTTGCGCGACCGACTTGTCCGGCGCCTTGCGGGTCGGATGTTCGTAGGCGCCGACGATATAGGCTTTTCCGTGGAGGCTCATGTTGCACACGCTTCGGTTTTATCCAGCGTGGCAGCGACAAGCACCGCCGTCGCCTTGCCGCGCAGGACGGTCTTGTCACCGACGCGCGCCTCCAGTTCCACCTGGGATTCGCCTTCGGCGGTGGTCTCGCTGACCGTTGCCGTGACATCGACCGCATCGCCTACCCAGACCGGCGACAGGAAGCGCGCCGAGATCCGCTTCAGGAAGACCTGCGGCCCGATCGCTTCAGACAGGCAGGAGGCCGCGAAGCCCATGGTCAGCATGCCGTGCGCGATCACGCCTTTCAATCCTGCCTCCAGCGCGAACGGCTGGTCGAAGTGGATGCGGTTGAAATCGCCGGAGGCGCTGGCGTATTTCACCAGTTGCGTGGTGCTGACCGGGCCGCGACGGATGCGGAATACATTTCCCGGCTGGAGTGAATTCTTTTCTGCCATGCTTTCCTCCGGTTACTTGTTCGCGCCGAGCGCACCGGCCGCGCGGTACACCACGACCCGGCCGTTGGTCAGCACCAGCTTGCCCTCGCGGTCGACGGCGCGCAGTTCCTGAATGAGCAGCTGCATGTTGCCGCTGCGTCCTTCCTTTTCCTCGATGGCCACGAAATGCAGGCGGCACTCGAGGACGTCGCCCGCCACAATGGGACGCTCGTAGTTGAAATACTGTTCCCCTGCGAGGATGCGGCCTTCGTCAAGGCCCACCATCCACGGCTGGCGCTGCGGCGGCCGGAAGCTGGTCGGGAATGTCGGCGGCGCAAGCACGTCCGCGTAGCCCATGCCGCGCGCGAAGGCAGCGTCGCGATAGAGCGGGTTTTCATCCTGCAGCGCCTCGGCGAACAGGCGGATCGCACCCTTTTCCACTTCCACCGTGAAAGGCGGTGTGGCGGTGCCGACGAGTGACTTGTCTACTTCCATGCTGTGTTCCTTGTTCAAGACACTTGCTTGTTTAAAACGATCAGCGCGTCCGCCATGTTCAGGCGGTCACCGCCGACAGCGATCAGCGGGTTGATGTCGACTTCCTTGACGAGGTCGCGGTTGGCCGCCGCGAAATCGCCGAGCGCAACCAGCAGGTCGGCGACCTTGTCCAGGTTCACCGGCTCGCGTCCGCGCGCGCCCTGCAGGATCTTCACGCCGCGCAGCTCGCCGATCATCCGCAGTGCTTCGTCCTGGCTGAACGGCGGCAGGCGCATCGAGACATCATTGAGGATTTCGACATAGATGCCGCCCAACCCGCACAGCACCACCAGGCCGAATTCCGGATCGCGGGTCAGGCCGAGGATGAGCTCGGTGCCCTGCGGCAGCATTTCCTGCACCAGTACGCGTCCGCGCTTGTCGCCGGGCACGGCTTTCTGCATGCGCTCGACGATGGTCTCGAAGGCGGCGGCGACCGCCTGCTCGTCCTGCAGACTGAGGAAGACGATGCCGGCTTCCGACTTGTGCAGAATGTCGGGATGCTCGCCCTTGAGGGCGACCGGATAACCGATGGCGCGTGCCGCCGCCACCGCGTCTGCCGCTGTGTTAACCGCCTGTTCCTTGGTCGCGGGGAAACCGAGTGCCGTGAGCACTTCCTTGCTTTCGCGTTCGGTCAGCGAGGACTTGCCGGACTTGGCCGCTTCTCGCAGCAGGTCTCGTGCCTTTTCGGCGCCTCCCGCGTTGCGCCATACGGCGTCCTGCTGCTCGCGGTGCTGCACAGTGCAGTAGCGATCAAGCGCTTCGATCGCGGCGGCGGCGCGGGCGGCGGTGCGGAACACCGGAACCGTACTCTCGCGCAGCAGGCACATGCCGTTGCCTTCGAAGCTGCCGCCCGCCCACAGGACGGTGACGATCTTTTCCGATTCCCCGGCCAGCGCAATGAAGTCCTCGATGGCGCGATCGTAGCTGCGCGCCACGGTAATGATCGGAACGGCGATGTCGACAGACTCGTCTTCCAGCAGCACGCGCAGGCAGCGGCCCCAGAAGGCGTCGTCGCCGATGGCGCGGGCAGTGGTGTCGAGCGGGTTCTGGAAGTTGCCCGAGAAACCGAGCTCGCGCTCGATGGCCGCCATGGTGGTCGCCGAGAACGGCGCAAACTTCAGGCCGTGGGTCGACGCATGGTCGGCGAACAGGCCGATGTGTCCGCCGGAGATCGAGAACGCTGTGCATTTCGAACCCGGCGCCACCGGGCGCTTGAGCTTACCTGCCGCGCGCAGCTTTCCGAACATCGCCGCGATCTGGTAGAACTCGTCGACGTCGTGCGTGCAGGTGACGCCGAACTGCCGGCACACCGCTTCGAACACTTCGGCCGAGCCGGCCAGCGCGCCGGTGTGCGATGCGGCCATGACCTTGCCGAGGTCGGTGCGTCCGGACTTGAGCACAACCACCGGCTTGCCGGCGTCGCGTGCCAGTCCGAGGAATTCGATGAATCCTTCCGGATCGCGCACCGCCTCGATGGTGATCGCGATCACGTCGGTGCGCGCATCGTTGACCAGGAAGCGCGCGATATCGATGGTGTCGAGGTCGGCTTCATTGCCGGTGGTGACCACATGGCTGAAACCGATGCCCTCTTCCAGCGCATTGAACAGCACAGTCGCAAACCCCAGGCCGCCGCTTTGCGACACCAGGCCGATGCGTCCCGGCTGGATGTCGGGCCAGTCCATCGCTGCTGCGGCGGTGGCACAGACTCGGTCGGCAAAATTGGCGAAACCGATGCAGTTCGGGCCGATGACGCGCATGCCGTTTTCATGCGCAAGCGCCACCAATTCGTCCTGGAGGCGCTTGCCTTCCTCATCGCCGCGCTCGGCAAAGCCGGCGCTGGCGACCACCAGCAGTTTTGCGCCGAGCTGCTTTGCACCGCGCAAGGCGTTGTGCATCTGCTCCGGTGCAAGCGCGTACACGATGCAGTCCACCGGCCCGGGAATGGCTGCCAGTTCGGGATAGCATTTCAGACCGGCGATTTCGGCGCTCTTGGCGTTGACCGGATAGATGGTTCCCTTGTAACCCTGGCGCAGCAGGGTCGGGATGATCTTGCCGGTAAAGCGCGTCGGGTTGCTGGAGGCGCCGATCACGGCAATGGATGTCGGGCTGAACAACGCAGCCAGGGAAGCGGCGGGCGCGCGTACACGCTTGGTGACCGCCGGGCTTGCAAAAGGCATGTTCATCTTGGATGTGACTCAGTGAGGTAAATGAAAAGCGTCAGTCCTTGTTGCCGAGCGACTGCAGCTCGAAGCCGACCGATGACTTGAACAGTTCGCGCAGGTGCTGCACGGTCCAGCCGCCGAACATGAAGGCTTCGGCCACTTCCTTCGGATGCGACCAGAGCGAGAGCTTGTCGCCGGCAATGCCGACGACCTGGCCGTTGATCCATTCGGACTCGTCGAGCGCGAGATACAGCGCCGCCGGGGCCACCTGCTCGGCCGTGCCGCGCAGCACCACGCTGCCGCCCTTCCATGCCGCATCCTTGCGGGCCTTCACGTCTTCCGGGATGCTGTTGGTCATGTCGGTGACGGCGCGCGGCGAGATCGCGTTGACAGTGATGCCGTATTTCTTCACCTCCTGCGCCAGCGTGCGGGTCAGGCCAAGCACGCCGCCCTTGGCGGCGGCATAGTTGGCCTGGCCGATGCTGCCGCGCAGGCCGGAGCGCGACGCGATGTTGATGATGCGTCCGCCCTGGCCCGCTTCACGCATCGCGCGGATGGCCGAACGGGCGCAGGCGAAGGTGCCCTTCAGGCAGACCGCGATCACCTGGTCCCATTCCTGCTCGCTCATGTTGAAGCTCATGCGGTCGCGCAGGATGCCGGCGTTGTTGACCAGGACATCGATCTTGCCGAAGGCCTGCACGCAGTCCGCGACGAGCTGGTCGGCGCCGGCGAAGGTGGAGATGTCGGAGTGCTGGGCGACTGCCTTGCCGCCCAGTTCGCGGATCGCGGCAGCCGCCTCGTCGGCCTTGGCGGCGTTGATGTCGTTGACCACCACCTGCGCGCCTTCGGCGGCGAAGGCTTTCGCGAATGCCAGGCCGATGCCCTGCCCGGCTCCGGTGACAACGACGGCTTTGTTTTCCAATAGCATGATTCAAACGTCCTATCAGGTGAGGTCGATCACTCGACGCGGATGTTCAGTTCCTTGATGACCTTCGAGAACTTGGCGATCTCTTCATCGATGAAGTTGCTGAGTTCCTGCTGGTTGAAGGTGATCGGGTCGGCGCCCTGGGTGGCGAAGGCTTGCTTCATTTCGGGCGACTTCACTGCGTCGGTGACCGCTGCGCTCAGCTTGGTCGCCGCATCCTTGGGAATGTCTGCCGGCGCCATGATCGCGTACCACTGGGAGAACTCCACATCCTTGACGCCCGCCTCGGCGAAGGTCGGCACATCCGGCATCGAGGAAGAACGGTTCTTGCTCGCCACCGCCAGCACGCGCAGGCGGCCGGATTTGATGTGGGGAATCACCGCGGTCGCGCCGATGAAGGCCACCGGGATCTGGCCGGCGATCACGTCCGCCACTGCCGGGCCGTCGCCCTTGTAGGCGGCGTGGACGATGTCCATCTTGGTCGCCTGCTTGAACTTCTCGCCGGTCATGTGGCCGGTGCCGCCGACACCGCTGGAACCGAAGCTCAGCGTGCCGGGGTTGGCCTTCGCATAGTTGATCAGCTCCTGCACGGAATTGACCGGCAGCTTGCTGCTGACGATCATCACGAGGGGTACTGCGCCTACCATGCCGATCGGCGTGAAGTCCTTGATCGCGTCGTAGGACGTTTTCGGATAGAGCGTGATGTTGGTGCCGTGCGTGGCGCTGTTGCCCATCAGCAGAACATGCGGGTCGCCCTTGTTCTTCGCGACATAGGTCGCGCCGATGATGCCGTTGGCGCCTGTGCGGTTCTCGACGATGAAGGTCTTGCCGAGCGTGGACTCCAGCTTCTTGGCCATGGCGCGGGCGAGATAGTCGTTGGTGCCGCCCGCGGCGAAGGGCGACACGAGCGTGGTGGTCTTGGACGGATACTGGTCTTGCGCTACGGCCGGGTTGAAGGCGAAGGCGGTGACCACGCTTACTGCGACTGCGGTGTTCTTGACAAAACGAAATACCATTTCAAGTCTCCTGTAAAGAAATCGGCCGTGCCTGCCGGCCGTATCGTCGGCCCTTGTGGCCGGCTGCCTATCCTCGCTGACCTCAACCTATTAGTTGTTAATGTCAACGGTTGATAGTCTCAACTATGTAGTTGATGATGTCAACCGTTTTTGACATCTTTCTTGCGCTTGGATTTGTGTCGCTCCCAAGCAGCGGAAGATGAAGGGCCATAAACAAAGAAGACCGCGAAAGGCACGAAGAAATCACTCTTCGTGCCCTTGGCGGTCTGCGGGCGGTTCCCCTGCTGCGGCCGTGCTATTCCATGATGGGTACCTGTCAGTCCTCCGCCAGCTTGAGATTGCTGGGCTGGCGTTTTTCGATCGCCCACTTCAGCAACGCGGCGCTGCGAAAAATGCCGTGCGCGAATTTGCCGTAAGGCAGCGTGAGGAACAGCGCCATGACGACGCCGAGGTGCAGCGCAAGCAGCAGCGCCATCGCGCCGGTGTCGCGCCAGGCCAGCAGGGCCAGCCCGGTCAGGCTGGTCAGCAGGAGCAAGACGATGAATCCACGGTCCATCGGTTTCTGTTCGGCGTCGCCGTGCACCGGGTTGCGCCGCAGGTTCAGCCACAGCAAGCCGGCCGGCCCGATCAGCAGGCCGATGCCGCCCGCGGTGCCGAGCAGCACGGGCAGGCTGGTCAGCGCATACGGCGCTTCCCATCCGAACAGGTAGTGGTACAAGGTCGCGACGGAGGTGGCGGCGAAGCACAGCATGAAGCCGTAGAAGGTGAAGTGATGGAAACGGCGGCGCCACAAGGTGAAGCGGTCGTCCGCATCGTTGCAGCCGTCGCCGTGACCACCGTCGAGGTATTTCAGGCGCAACACGTTGCCGGTGGCCTCGGCCACGGATTCGCCGGACGCGGCTTTCAGGAATTGCGCCGGCGTCACTTCGCGCCAAAACCTGCGCACGCCGAGCGCGAGCGCCAGTACCGCAAAGCCGAACACCGCGCCGAACATCTGCGCCAGTGTGTTGTGCGGGAAGATCGCATAGAAGTTGCCGGCCAGCGGCGCATGGAACAGCGAACCGGTGACCATGAGCGTCAGCACCAGGAACAGTGCGAGCCCGCCCGCGGTGGCGAGGGCCAGCGTCAGTCCCGCGCGCTTGTAGAGTGCGCCCAGCGCCGGCGGCCACGCATAGTCGCCATAGGTCTGCATGCGCACCTTGGCCATTGCCTGCGGCACGTTGACCGCAAATTCATGCGGCGGCGCGTATTGGCAGGCATGCAGGCAGGCACCGCAGTTGTGGCACAGGTTGGCGAGGAAGTGGATGTCGGCCTTGCCGAATTCCAGCCGGCGCGTCATCGCCGGGAAGACCGCGCAAAAGCCTTCGCAATAGCGGCAGGCATTGCAGATCTGCATCTGGCGGCCGACTTCGGCTTCGTTGGCGCTGAGGGCCATAGGCGTGGCAGCCGCCAGGCTGCGCGCGTCGTTGATCAATGTTTCAAGCTGCTGCATGTTCAATTCCTTGTTTGCCTGCGGCCATGGCGGCCTGGGTCCCCGCGATGCGTCCGAACGCGGTGCCGATGGACATGCCGACGCCAGCGGTGTATCCCTTGCCGAGCACGTTGCCGGCCATCATTTCACCCGCGACGAACAGGTTCGGGCTGGGCTCGCCGCCGAAATGCACCGCGGCGGTCTCGTCGGTCTTCAGTCCGAGATAGGTGAAGGTGATGCCTGGCCTCAGCGCATAGGCGTAGAACGGGGCGGTGTCGAGCGGGCGCGCCCAGTGCGTCTTCGGCGGGCTCAGTCCTTCGGTGTGGCAATCGTCCAGCACGGCGTGATCGAATGTGCCGACGCGGCAGGCGGCGTTGTACTCGGTGACGGTGCGCATGAACGCACGCTCATCCAGCGCGAGCTTGCGCGCCAGTTCCGGGAGCGTGTCGGCCTTCACGCCGGGGAAGACCGGCGGCATGAAGCGTCCGATCGCCTTGCTGTCGATGATCGAATAGCCGATCTGTCCCGGCTGATGCGCAACGAGCCGGCCCCAGATCGCATAGCGCTTGGGCCAGAAGTCTTCGCCTTCGTCGTAGAAGCGCTCGGCCTTGCTGTTGACCATGATGCCGAGCGACACGCAGTCGACGCGGGTGCAGATGCCGCCGTCGTACAGCGGCGCGCGGGCGTCGATGGCGACGGAATGGCATTGCGTCGGATCGCCGATGGAATCGGCGCCGGCCTCGATCATGTACTTGAGCAGCACGCCCATGTTGAAGCGGGTACCGCGGATCAGGAAATTGTCGGCCACCCACTCGCCGTTGATCTGGCCCCAGGCCTCGCGCAGCCACTCGCGGTTGGATTCGAAGCCGCCGGCGGCCAGCACGCAGGCGCGCGCCTCGATGCGCTCGGCGCCGGCGCGGGCAGCGACGAAGCGGCCGTTGTCCAGTTCGATGGCATCGACCGGGGCCTTGTAGCGCACCTGCACGCCCATCGCCTCGGCACTCCGGTAGTAGGCATTGACGAGCGCCTTGCCCCCGCCCATGAAGAAGGCGTTGGTGCGGGCCACATGCAGCGCGCCTGAGAGCGGCGGCTGGAAGCGCACGCCATGTCTGCGCATCCAGTCACGGCAATTCGACGACGCGCGGATGGTCAGGCGCGCCAGCTTTTCATTGGTGATGCCGCCGGTGACCTTGAGCAGGTCTTGCCAGTACTCCTCCTCCGGATAGGCATCCACCAGCACGTCTTGCGGTCCGTCATGCATGCAGCGCAGGTTGCGCGTGTGGATGGAATTTCCGCCGCGCCACTCGCGCGGGGCCGCTTCCAGTATCAGCACGCTCGCGCCCGCCTCCCGCGCCATCAGGGCCGCGCATAGCGCCGCGTTGCCGCCGCCTATGACCAATACATCAACCTTCATGTGTCTCTTCCACCATGTGAGTTACGCAACAAGAACCGCCGCCATCAATGTATACAGCAGCATACATTACTATGCATACGTTTGTATACATTGGTATGCAAAACTTTCGGGGGAAGCTATCATAGGCGCACGGCGGGCCGGCGAGATACCATTGGGCCCGACGACAATTGCAACCATTTCACAGAAGGCTTGAAGCGATGGCCCTAGAGCAACCTTCCCCTCCCACTTTCCAGACACCGGAAAAGGCCGCGATTCCGCGCGGCGAGCTGGCTTACCGGCAGATCCGGGATGCGATCCAGTCGGGCCGCCTGACGCCGGGCACGCGGATGCGCGAAGTTGAAGTGGCGCAATGGCTGGGCACCAGCCGCACGCCGGTGCGTGAAGCGCTGGGCCGCCTGCTCAACGACGGGCTGGTGGCGAACGACCCGAACCGGGGCATGATTGTGACCGAGCTCGACCACCAGATGGTCGACGAGCTGTACGTCATGCGCGAAGTGCTGGAGGGAACGGCCGCAGGACTGGCAGCGCGCAATGCGACGGAATCGGAAATCGCCATGCTGCGGCGGCTGGCGGAGAAAGACCGGACCATCGGCGACAATCCCGCCGAGCTATCCAGCAACAACAAGTCCTTCCACGACACGCTGTACCAGAGCGCGCACAACCGCTACCTGCTGAAGACGCTGAGCACGCTGCGCGAGTCGATGGCCTTGCTGGGGCATACGACGCTTGCCCTGCCGGGGCGGTCTTCAACGGCGATCAATGAGCACGAGGAAATTGTTTCTGCGATCGAGAAGCGGGATGCGGAGGCGGCGGAGGCGGCGGCGCGGTCGCATATTCGTGCGGCGTATAAGGCGCGGATGAAGGTGTTGTTTGAGGAGAAGGGCTAAGGCTTGGACAAGTTCCCTCCCCCTGGAAGGGGGAAGGAGCCGTCCGGTTCTCCGCCAGCCTACTTCCCCGCCCCCGCCTCCGCCAGCGCCTTCTCATCGATCTGCACCGGCCCCTTGCCGCTGAACCGATCCAGCAGCAGATAAATCACCGGCGTAATCAACAGCGTAATCACCTGCGAAAACAGCAGCCCGCCGACCACCGCCAATCCAAGCGGCTGCCGCAGTTCCGCCCCCGCCCCCAAACCGAGCGCGATCGGCAATGCGCCGACGATGGCAACCACGGTGGTCATCATGATCGGACGGAAGCGCAGCAGGCAGGCGGTGCGGATCGCCTCCGCCGGCGCCATGCCCTGCGTGCGCTGCGCATCCAGCGCGAAGTCGATCATCATGATGGCGTTCTTCTTCACCAGGCCGATCAGCAGCAGGATGCCGATCGTTGCGATGAGCGTCAGCTCCATCCCGAACATGGCCAGCGTGATCAGTGCGCCGACCGCCGCCGACGGCAGGCCGGCGAGGATGGTGATCGGATGGATGTAGCTTTCATACAGCACGCCGAGCAGGATGTAGATCACCACCACCGCCAGCACCAGCAGCGCCGCCTGGCTGGCCTGCGAGGATTGGAAGACCGCCGCGTCGCCCGCATACGACGTGATGACGCTCGCCGGCATGCCGATCTTCGCCTTCATCTCATCGATGCGCGCGGTCGCGTCGCCGAGCGGGAAGCCGGGCGCGAGGTTGAATGACAGGGTGATCGCTTCCAGCTGCCCCTGGTGGTTCACCGAGATCGGGCCGGCGTCGCGGCGCACCGTGGCCACGCTGGTCAGCGGCACGAGGGCGCCGGTATTGCTGCGCACATGGATCTTGCGCAAGTCGTTCTCGTCCTGTTTGCCGGCATTCGCATCCTGCATGATCACCGAGTAGCTGTTGCTGCTGGTGAAGATCGTCGAGACCTGCCGCTCGCCGTAGGCGCTGTACAAGGCGCTGCGGATATCCTGGATTTGCACGCCGGCGGCGTTGGCGCGGTCGCGGTCGATATCGACCACCGCCTGCAGTCCGCTCATCTGCGAGTCCGAGGTCACGTCGAGGAAACGGGCATCCGAGCGCAGCTCCGCCTGCATTTTTTCCGCCCAGTCGGCCAGTTCGTCGGAGCGCACGCTTTGCATCACGAACTGAAAACGGCTGGCGCTGGAGCGGCCGCCGAGGCGCAGGTTCTGGATCGGCGTCAGGTACACCTGCACGCCCGGCACGTTGCCGAGCTTGCGGCGCAGGTCGCGCAGTACGGTATTCATCGGCGCGCGCTCGCCGCGCGGCTTGAGCCCGATGAACAGGTTGCCGGTATTCCCTTCCCTCGCGCGCGCGGTCACGCTGATCACGTTCGGGTCGCGCTGCACGATGTCGGCCGCGTTGGTGATGATGCCCACCATCGTCGGATAGGACGCATCTTCCGGCCCTTCGATCGTGGCGCTGATCTGGCCGATGTCTTCCGTCGGGAAGAAGCCCTTGGGAATCGTGATGAACACGACCGCGGTGAGTGCAAAGGTGGCCGCTGCGAGCAGCATGACGGTCAGGCGATGCGCCAGCGCCCAGTCGAGGCAGCGCTCGTACAGGCGCAGCGAAGCGTTGAACCCGTGCTCGAAGCCGCGGATCACCCAGTTTTCCCGGCGCGCCTCGCCGCCGTGCGCGTGCTTCAGGTAGCGGCTGCACAGCATCGGCACCAGCGTCAGCGACACCACCGCCGATACCAGCACGGAAAGCGACACCACGGCCGCGAATTCGTGGAACAGCAGGCCGATCACGCCCGGCATGAAAAAGATCGGGATGAAGACGGCGACGAGCGAAATCGAGATCGACACGATCGTGAAGCTGACTTCGCGCGCCCCTTTCAGCGCCGCCGACAGCGGATCGAGCCCCTCTTCCATGTGCCGCACGATGTTTTCGAGCATGACGATGGCATCGTCGACAACCAGGCCGACGGCAATGGTGATGCCGAGCAGCGACACATTGTTCAGGCTGTAGCCAAGCCATTGCATGAGCGCGAAACAGCCGACCAGGGAAATCGGCAGCGACAAGGCGGGAATCGCGGTGGCCGACAGCCGTTTGAGGAACAGCAGGATGACCAGCACTACCAGGCCGACGGTCAGCAGCAGCGTCAGTTCGACATCATGGATCGCTTCGCGAATGGAGGTGGAGCGGTCGTTCAGCACTTGCACGTCGATCGAGGCCGGCATCTGCGACTTGAACTGCGGCAGGGTCGCCTTCACGCCGTCGACCACCTGCACCGTGTTCGCATTCGGCTGGCGTTGAACGGCGAGAACGATGGAAGGCTTGCCGTTCGCCCAGCTTCCGCTCTTGACCGATTCCACGCTGTCTTCCACCGCCGCCACGTCGCGCAGGCGCACCGGGACGCCCTCCTTGCTGCTGACGATCAGTTCGGCGAACTCTGCGGCATTCTGCAACTGCCGGTTCGCCTGCAGCGTCAATGTCTGGCGTGGTCCATCAAGCACGCCCACGGGCGTGTTTGCGTTCGCCGCGCGCAGGGCCGTTGCCAGTTCCTCCATCGTCAGGTTGCGCGCCGCCAGCTCTTCGGGATTGACCCGCACCCGCACCGCGTAGCGGCGCTGGCCGTACACCTGCACCTGGGCGACGCCATTGATGGTGGAAAGCGAGGGAGAAATCAGGTTCTCCGCATAGTCGTTGAGCTCGGACAGCGACATCGACGGCGAAGTCAACGCGAGCAACAGGATGGCGGCGTCGGCCGGGTTGACCTTGCGGTAGGACGGCAGCGAGGTCATCTCGTCCGGCAGGCCGCGCTGGGCGCGCAGCAGCGCCGCCTGCACGTCGACCGCCGCGGCGTCGATGTCGCGGCTGGGCTCGAATTCCAGGGTGATCGAGGTGCTGCCGAGGGAACTGCTGGAACTGATGGTCTGCAGGCCGGCGATGGTGGAAAACTGCTTTTCCAGCGGCGTCGCGACCGATGCCGCCATGACTTCGGGACTGGCGCCGGGCAGCGAGGCCGAGACATTGATGACCGGCGTGTTATAGCTGGGAAGCGCCGCGATCGGCAACGCGCGATAGGCAAACAGGCCCACCACGACCACCGCGATCGACAGCAGCACGGTCATCACCGGACGCCGGATGCATAACTCGGAAATATTCACGGAAATACCTGCTTTACTGGATGGGTTGCCGCGCTCAGGCTTCAGGCGCCGGCGGGGGTACGCGTTTCGCCGCCGGAGTTCTGCGCCGGATTCATTTCACCGCTCGATTCCTTGATCTTGCCTCCCGGCCGCAAGTTCTGCGTTCCTTCCATCACGACCCGCGTATCAGCTGCAATGCCGGCAATCGCTGCCATCCCGTTGTCGATCGACACCACTTCCACCGTCTGCGGGCGCACGGTGTTGTCCGGCTGGACGACATAGACGAACTTTTCGGTGGGGCCGGTCACGACGGCCTGCGCGGGCACGACCACGGCGTCTTCCAGCGTGCGGGACACCATTTCCACCGTGACAAAGGTTCCCGGCCAGAGCCGCCGCTCTGCATTCGGGAACTGCGCCTTCATGCGGATGGTGCCGCTCTGCGTATCCGCGGTGTTGTCGATGAAGTACAGGCGGCCGTCGATGTGCCCGCCGCCGGGAAGCCGGGCGGTCAGGGGCGCATTGCCCTCGGGATAGGTGGCGGTGATGACGGCAAGCTGGCGCTCGGGCAAGGTGAAGGAGACTGCGATCGGGTCAAGCTGGGCGATCGTGAGCATCGGATCGCCTCCCGGTTGCGCGAGGCTGCCGGGGCGCACGCTGATCGCCCCGATCCTTCCGCTGATCGTCGCCGTGATCCGGTTGTTGCCCAGCGCAACCGCGCTCGACTCGATGGCGGCTTCATTGGCCCGGACCGTGCCGCGCAAGGCCTCGACCTTGCTGCGCGCGGCATCCACCACGGCCTGCGACACGAAGCCTTTCGCGACCAGATCCTGGTTGCGCTTGAGCGTTGCCTCCGCATCGCTGAGGTCGGCGCGCGAGGTGGCAAGCTCTGCCCGCGCACGTGCCACCTCCGACTGGCCGGCACGCTGGTCCAGCGTGAACAGCAGATCACCTGCCTTGACGTCCTGCCCTTCGCGCACATGCACGCTACGCACCACGTTCTGCACTTGCGGCCGGACCTCGACCGAGTTCAGGGCGGTGACGTAACCATTGGCGCGCAGCGTGACGGCGACAGGCTTTTTGGCCGCGAGCACCGTCTTGACCAGTTGCGCGGAGTCGCGCGCGGGAGCCGGCGGCGGCGCGGATTTTCCGGGAGCAAGGAAGTACGCGCCGACCAGGAGTGCCAGGACGGCAAGTGCCGTGGCAATAATTTTTTGTCGTGTTTGCATGATGACTGGATGCCTGTGCAGTCGTCTCGACAACTGCTTTGCTGCGGGAAGAAGTCGCGTAAAATCCGATAGATTCGATAGCAATGCTAATGAATTTATGATTGCCGGGGATTGTATACGTTCCGCGTTCGTCCGTGGAATTGCTACGTATAAGCAAGTATCGGCAAATATCAGAAAGTATCGGCAACCAATGACAACCAGCAGAAAGCCCGGCAAAGCGGAACGCCAGCGCGAGCTTGGCCAGATGATCGGCAACGTGTCGCGGGCGTGGCGGTACGAAATCAACCAGCGGCTCAAGCCCTTCGGCCTGAACCAGTCAATGCAACAGGTGTTGATGCAATTGCATCGCAATCCGGAGGGGTTGTTCCAGCGCGAGCTTGCGCGGCGCCTGGGCATCGAGGGGCCGACGCTCGTCCGCCTCCTGGATCAACTGGAAAAGCAGGAGCTGATACGCCGCGTGGCCTCGCCGGACGACAAGCGGATGAAGTATTCCCTGCTGACGCCGAAGGCGGCGCGCCAGGTAGCGCTGATTGAGGATGCGATGAGCGAACTGCGCTCGGTCATGATGCAAGGCCTGAGCTCTGATGAAATCGAGGCCGGTCTGGAGATCATGCAGCGGATGCACCAGAACCTGCTGGAGCATGACGAATACTGCATGCAGCAAGGACAAGAGAAAGCATGAAAAAAATGGCGGACCGCTATGGTCCGCCATCTGGGCATCACGTGAGATCCGAAATCAGGTGCTGTACCACGCATCCTTGAGCGGGCCGACCACGACGTCCTTCAATTCCGGCCGTGCCTCAAGCCACTTGCGGAACGATTCCCGCTGTTCCTCGGTGACGGAACCGCGCAGCGCGTCGACCACCACGAAACCTTCAAAGCCGCCGTTGAATCCGCCGCCGAAAAGCAGGCCGCGCTCGGCGACCGCGTCGATCAATGCATTGATGAATGCTTCGCGCTCGGCCTGGGTAAGCTCCTTGGCCATGCCTGCCGATACATCAAACCCGAGTTCCTGGAATTCGCCAAGCCGGAGCTTCTTGCGTTGGCGTGTGTTGTACTTGCCTTTTACTTGTGCTGGCATTTCTGTCCTATCGAGAATGTAGGCCGCGAACGCGGCGATCCTTGTGAGCCCGGCACGACGCAGAACAGCATCGCGTTCTGCTGAAGCCATGGCCGGGCAAGTGCTCAATTTCTAGCGTGCGCAATTATAGCCGCCGGAATTCACTCTTCGCGAGTGTAGACAATGATTCGCACGGAAACTTCCACGATGGCCCGCGGGTGATGGACGAAGTAATAGCGGACATATTTTCTTTCCTCGACACCGAAAACCGTGCGGACCCACGCCCTGTGCGCATCCCGGAATTCCCGGAAAGACGGGACCAGCCACCAGAAACATTCGCTGAAGGTCCAGCGCGGCCTTCGGTTCCAGCCAGCGACAATCCGTGAAATGCGTAGCGACGCACCGGCGCGCGCGATTTTCAGCTTGATCCTGTGCCAAGTATCCATTCCAGTCCTCCCGTCAAGGCTACACTCAACTTATCTCGACGTATTTCAACCCATTCGGTTCTTCCCGTCAACTGGTCGCCACTCGACCATTCCGGGCGAATGGAGAAATGATGAAGAAATCGGACGACGATAACGCCCTGGCGAAAGAAATCGGGAAGCTGATCAGCAAGCGCCGGGAAATGCAAGGTTTCACCCAGTATGAGGTGGGCGAGAAGCTGGGTATCGGTTATGAGGCGGTAAGCCGCATGGAACGGGGCAAGACCCTGCCGTCCGTCGTCAAGCTGATGCGCCTGGCCGACGTGCTCGAATGCCCGATCGAAGAGCTCGTCACCGAAACCAGTATCCGCCCCGACGATCAGGCACAGGTCCTGCTGCGGATGATCGAAGGTCTGCCGGTTGAAGATCGCCTCTTCGTGTTAGAGCTCGTCGAGAGGCTGTGCAGCGTATTGAAGGCCAAGCACGAAGCGAAACGCTGAACTATGCCAACAGGCGCACCTCGTACTCCTGTGCGCCTGCCTCCAGCTCGCCGAGCAGCCTGGAAATGAACCGGCGGCGGTAGTCCTCCGCATCCACAGTCATGCCGCGATAGGTTCCGGCATGTGCCAGCTCCAGCGATTGAAGCCACTTCTCCTTGTCCGGGTTGTGCGGCCAGGGCTGCGTTTCCAGCTTTTCGGCGAGCCGTGCCAAGGTTCCCGCACTGGCATTTAAGGGCGGGAAGTCGACATCCCGGAATTTCTGCAGCCCGTCCGCCAGCGTGCCCGACCCGGGCGTGCCGAGGTTCGCATCGCCGCCGAACACCGGCAGCGCAGGCGGCTCGGTCCGGTGCGGTGCCCGCGAGACCTCGGTATCGAGCAGCACAGCGGCCGCGCGCCATAGAGGGTAGAGACGCAAGTCGTGCGAGCTTCCGTACAGCTTGCTTGCGCACAGCCCCGCACACTCGTTCCGCAGCACCAGATCCAGGATGACAGCGTCGAGCCCCGCCATGGCATCGGCGGAGAGCACGGTCTTGTCCAAGCTCGTGCGCGCCTGCGATAGCCCGTATGCCCCGAGCATGCGCAGGCTGACGATAGACTGGTTTTCGTCGCCGAGGTGATAGCCCAATCCATGCACACCCGACAGGCGCGTCAGCACCGCGCCAAGGCAGTAATAAGCCAGTCCCGGGTTGTAACGCGTCTCTCGCCACAGGCTTTCGACATGGCTATCGACAAGGTCGGCAAACGGCGGACGTCTTTTCGACACCAGGCTTTCGAACACCGGCACCGTTGGATGAAACCGCTTGTACAGCTTGCACTGGAAACCGCGATGCGAAGAGGAGAACTTCTTGGCCTGACGTGGCGGGACATCGACTTACAGAGGAGAACGGCTTACCTGCCGACTACCAAGAACGGGGAAGCTCGAACTATTCCCCTGTCCTCAAGAGCTGTAGCCATACTGGAAGCAGTGCCGAAGGATGGTCCAAGGGTCTTTCCTGTGTCTGCCGATGCGGTCAAGAAGGCATTCACTAGGGCCTGTGAGAGGGCCGGACTTGAGGGAGTGGTATTCCATACGCTGAGACATGAAGCCACCAGCAGGCTGTCGGAGAAGCTACCGAATGTTGTGGAGCTTGCTGCAGTAACAGTGATGTGCCCCCAATAAACAGTGCCACGGTGATCTAGTAAAGTTCGTTTTCAACAGGGAGAACGAACGTGAAGAAGCGATTTACCGACGAGCAGATCATCGGGTTTTTGAAGCAAGCAGAGGCGGGAGTGCCGGTGAA
>NZ_DASRXF010000105.1:0-3361 GCF_035654295.1 Noviherbaspirillum sp.
CGCGAAAGCTGTGGGTATGCAGCACGACCGTGCTCCAGAAGTCGACCATGCGATCGAGGTGCTCCTCCCAATGGCCGGCGAGGACGGCGTCGAATACAGGTCCGAGTTCCGGGTCCGCCCGGACATCCGCATAGAAATCACCTACCAGTGTCGTAATGCTGTCCCGGGTCAGCGGCATTGTGTTTGCATCCATGTTCGCCTCGCTTCAAAGAAGTATTACAAATAAATGTTAAACAGAAAGACCGACGATGGCAAATTGTTTTTGTCCGCGTCGCTTGCGGCGAATCCTCCCCGATCTTAAACATGCATACGAGTTCTTGCTTTAATTGATGCCGGGTGCTAGGATTCGGCCTAAAGAAATAACTTAAATACTGCTTTAAAGCCGGCCGCACAATACCAAGAAAGAGGAACCCCTCAATGAATACCGTCGCCATCCTGCTCTCCGCATTCACGCTGTCGGTCATTGCCTTGCTTGTTTTTATCTGGACCCAGGGCAGAGGTCTGCTCGACAAGGACCCCGACGGAGCGAAGGTCATCTTCGCCGAGGGTGAACTGGGACGTATCGAGGAGCCGGCCGGTTCCGGCAGCGACCGCCGGCTGCTGCAGGAAGGACAGGGCCCATCAAACGCGGCCGCGCCGCCCGCGCTGACGCGCGAACTGCAGGAACGGGCGGCGGCAGACGCTTCCACCGGCCCGCTGGTGTTCTTCTTCTTCTGCTGCGCCTTCGCGTGGTTGCTGGTGGCCTCGGCCGCCGGCATCACCTCATCCATCAAGCTGCATGAGCCCGACTGGCTGAACCAGTACGCCTGGCTGACCTTCGGACGTATCCGCACCCTGCATCTGAATGCGGTTGCCTACGGCTGGGCGCCGATGGCAGGTCTTGGCATCGCCCTGTTCATCCTGCCGCGCCTGTTGAAGACGCCGCTGGTGGGCGGCAAGTTTGCGCTGCTGGGCGCGGCGCTCTGGAACGCCGCGCTGATCTCCGGCCTGGGCAGTATCGCCGCCGGCATCACCGACGGCCTGGAGTGGCTGGAGATTCCGTGGCAGATCGACCTGCTGTTCGTTGCCGGCGGCGCGCTGGTCGGCGTGCCGCTGGTGCTGACGCTGACGCAGCGGAAGGTCTCGCACCTTTACGTCTCCGTCTGGTATATGGGTTGCGCGCTGTTCTGGTTCCCCGTCCTGTTCCTGGTGGCGAACATCCCCGGCCTGCACAAGGGCGTGCAGCAGGCGGCCATGAACTGGTGGTTCGGCCACAACGTGCTGGGCCTGTTCTACACGCCTCTGGCGCTGGCGACCGTCTACTATTTCCTGCCCAAGGTGATCGGACGTCCCGTGCAGTCGTACAACCTGTCGCTGCTCGGCTTCTGGGGGCTCGCCTTCTTCTACGGGCAGGTCGGCGGCCATCATCTCATCGGCGGACCGGTGCCGGGCTGGATGATCACGCTGTCCATCGTGCAAAGCATGATGATGATCATTCCGGTCGCCGCGTTCACGGTGAATCAGTACCAAACCCTCAAGGGGAACATGGGCGCGCTGCGCTATTCGCCGACGCTGCGCTTCATCGCGCTCGGCGGCATCATGTACACGCTGAGCTCGGTGCAGGGCTCCTTCGAGGCGCTGCGCAGCATCAATGCCATCACCCACTTCACGCATTTCACGGTGGCGCATGCGCATCTCGGGCTGTACGGATTCGTCACCATGGTGTTCTTCGGCGCGATGTACTTCATCGTTCCGCGCATCACACGGCGCGAATGGCCGTACCCGAGCCTGATCGCCGCCCACTTCTGGCTCGCCACGATCGGGATTGCCGTCTACTTCGTCACGCTGTCCATCGGCGGATGGCTGCAGGGCGTGGCCATGCTCGATGCCGCCAAGCCGTTCATGGAATCGGTGACGGTAACCCTTCCATATCTGAAAGGACGCAGCATCGGCGGGGCGCTGATGGTGCTGTCGCACATCGTGTTTGCCGCCCACTTTGCCGCGCTGGTGCTGAACCTCGGTCCCAACCGCAGCCAGCCGGCGCTGTTTTCCTGGACGATCCCGACGCGGAGGGCTGTCGAATGAAGAACGAACTCAAGCTTTTGACGGGCGGCATGGTGATGCTGGGCCTGGCGACCAGCCTGCTGGTGGTGCTGCCGTACATGCAGGTGCGCGACGTGGCGCCGACCGAAGGCCTGAAGCCCTACACGGCGGCCGAGTGGCGCGGGCGCGAACAGTACGTCCAGAACGGTTGCGTCTATTGCCACTCGCAGCAGCCTCGGGCAAAGAACTTTGCTCCCGATGCCGCACGCGGCTGGGGACGCGCGCCGGTGGCGGGCGACTATGCCTACGACACGCCCCAGCTGCTCGGCACCATGCGCACCGGTCCCGATCTGTTCAATATCGGCGCGCGGCAGCCGAGCGATGACTGGCATCTCGGCCACCTGTACCAGCCGCGGGCCTATGTCCCGGAAAGCATCATGCCCGGCTATCCCTACCTGTTCGACATCAAGGACAAGGCGGAGAAGGGCGACCAGGTCGTCAACCTGCCGCCGGGTTACGCGCCGGCCGGCAAGGTGGTGGTGGCGAAGCAGGAGGTGCTGGATCTCGTGAAGTATCTCAAGTCGCTGGACCACACCTATCCGGCAATCAAGCCGCAGGCAAAGTGAGCATTTTTCGAGAGAACAACATGAACGAGTTCAGCATCTCGCCCCAGCAGAAGCGGGAAAACGAAGACCCCCACGAAAACGCCAACCCCGTGCCCTGGTACCTGCTCATCCTGGTCGGGCTGATGTGCGCCTTCGGCGTCTTGTATATCGCGTTCTCGCATATCAACACGCCTTCCGAATGGGGCGACGGCCGGGTGGAGGCCGAGCTTTCGGCGGGTGGAAAGGCGAGCGCGGGCGGGGCGGTGGATGCCGCCGCCATCTACGCGTCGCGTTGCGCAGCCTGCCACCAGGCCAACGGCGCCGGCCTGCCGGGGGTGTTCCCGCCGCTTGCAGGATCGGAGTGGGTGAACGGCAAGGACAATACGCTGGGCGCGATCCTGCTGCATGGCGTCACCGGCCCGCTGACAGTCAAGGGGACGGCCTACAACGGCGCCATGCCCGCGTTCAAGGATCAGTTGAACGATGCGGAGATCGCAGCCGTCGCGTCCTACGTCCGCACGCAGTGGGGCAACCGGAGCGAAGCGCTGACGCCTGACAGCATTGCCGAATTGCGCAAGGCTTCCCAGGGCCGCACGGAGCCCTTGAAGGGCGATGCCGAGCTGGCCGGCTTGCAGTAACCCAGCCATGAAAAGCCGTCCGGCAAAGGCGTTCACGTGGGCGGCATGCCTTGCCGTGCTGTCCGCGTTTGCCGGGAGCGTATTCGCGTTGACCTC
>NZ_DASRXF010000106.1:0-17496 GCF_035654295.1 Noviherbaspirillum sp.
AGGAAGGGCTCCACGAGTTCGCGCTCGTAGCCGTCCGGCAGGTCGCCGGAGCGCTTCTTCGACTCGGCGTCTTCGAACGAGAGCCCGTAGGCGCGGACGATATCCTGTGTCAGCTGGTTGCCGCCGAAAGGCTGCTCGCGCTCGTAAATTGTCTGTCCGTCCTGCAGGACAGACACATGCGTGACCTGCGCACCGATCTGAAACAGTGCGACGATCTGACCCTGGCCGCCCTTGGGCAATTGCGCAGTGACGCGGTCGACCGTGGCCCGCGCGGCATACGATTCGATATCCATCACCGTCGGCTTGAGGCCGGCCGCTTCCGCGACCGCCACACGGTCTTCGACCTTTTCCTTGCGCGTCGCGGCAATAAGAACTTCCACATCGTCCGGCGCATTCTGTGCCGCGCCGATCACGCAGAAATCGAGGCTGACTTCCTCGAGCGCGAACGGGATGTACTGGTTGGCCTCGCTCTCGACCTGGACTTCGAGCTGGTCTTCCGTCAGGCCGGCCGGCAGGATGATCTTCTTGGTGATGACCGATGCGGGCGGCATGCCCAGCGCCACGTGCCTGGCCTTGGTGCCGCTTTTCTTCCAGACGCGGCGCACCGCCTCCGAAACCTGTTCGATGTTTTCAATGTTGCCGTCCACGACGGCGCCGCGCGGCAAGGGCTCGTTTGCGATCCGTTCCAGCCGGTATTCGTTCTTGCCCGTTTCCGACAGTTCGACGAGTTTGACGCCCGAGGTACTGATGTCCAGGCCGATCAACGGTGGATTCTTCTTGCCGAGTAACGATCCGAGATCAATGGCCAAGGGTTTTTCTCCCCGAAAATGTGGCGTATTGCGTGAACGCACCACTTATTTTTGTGTCGAAGCAATTGGATAATGTGGCGCTTCAACAAAAATCCGTTTAAAAACCTATATTTAGGTGATATATATCCAACGTTACATTAAATCCTAGCAATAAGCTTCAACTAGTGTAAAGCGATTTCCGAGAGGAAATTTGTAACCAGTTGCCAAAAGCCCACGCGGTGCCGGGACAACACTTGACATCCTGCTAATATCCGTTCATGTTGCCCCCCGCTATAATTCAGCAGTTCACTTTTCTCCTTCGGCTTCCCCTGCATGTCCAGCAATAAACCTGTCACCGACGCTCCCAAAGACGCGTCGAAGCCCCGCTTTTCCATGCTTGCGCGTCTCGCCCTTGGCCTTGTCGGGGGGCTCGCCGGACTGGCACTCACTGGCGTGCTCATCGTCTGTTTCGCCCTGGCGATGGCTTACCCGAACCTGCCGGAACTCGACACCCTCACCGACTACCGGCCCAAGATTCCCCTGCGAATCTACTCGGCCGATAACGTCCTGATCGGGGAATTCGGGGAGGAGCGCCGCAACCTGGTACGCATCAAGGACGTGCCGGACATCATGAAGAAGGCAGTCCTCGCGATCGAAGACGACCGCTTCTACGACCATAGCGGCGTCGATTACGTCGGCATCATGCGCGCCGCGCTGCATAACCTGACGAACAGCTCCAAGCAGGGCGCCTCCACCATTACCCAGCAGGTGGCCCGCAACTTCTTCCTGTCGAGCGAGCAGACGCTCAAGCGGAAGATCTATGAAATCCTGCTGGCCTGGAAGATCGAGCAGAACCTGTCGAAGGACCAGATCCTCGAGGTGTACATGAACCAGATCTATCTGGGACAGCGCGCCTACGGCTTCTCGTCCGCGGCGCAGATTTACTTCGGCAAGAAACTGGCGGACATCACGGTCGCAGAGGCGGCCATGCTGGCCGGCCTGCCCAAGGCCCCCTCGGCTTACAATCCGGTGGCCAATCCGAAGCGTGCCCGCGCGCGCCAGCAATACATCCTGCAGCGCATGTTCCAGCTCGGCTACATCACGGAGCCGCAGTATGAAGCCGCCCGGGACCAGGTGCTGAAGATCAAGACCAACAGCAGCGAGTTCGGCGTGCATGCCGAATACGTGGCCGAGATGACGCGCCAGCTCGTCTACGAGCAGTTCAAGGAAGAGACGTACACGCGCGGCCTGAACGTCTACACCACGATCACCAAGGCAGACCAGGACGCCGCTTACCTCGCGCTGCGCAAGGGCGTGATGGATTACGAGAAGCGTCACGGCTATCGCGGGCCGGAAGGCTACATGGAGATTCCGGCGTCCAAGGAACAGGCCGACCATGCGATCGAGGTCGAGCTGGCGGAGCATCCGGACAGCGACGACATCGTGGCGGCGGTGGTCCTCGAAGCCTCGCCCAAGAGCGTCAAGGCAGTGCTGTCCTCCGGCGAGGAAATCACGATCACCGGCCCGGGGCTGAGCTTTGCGACCAATCTCTTGAGCGAGAAGGCGCCGCCGGCAAAGAAGGTGCGGCGCGGTGCAATCATCCGCGTCACGCAGGATAACAACGCCTGGACGATCACCCAGATGCCGGAAGTCGAATCCGCATTCGTGGCGGCCAATACCGAGGACGGCGCCATCCGTGCCCTGATCGGCGGCTTCGACTTCAACCGCAACAAGTTCAACCACGTGACGCAGGCATGGCGCCAGCCGGGCTCGTCGTTCAAGCCCTTCATCTATTCCGCGTCGCTGGAAAAGGGCATGTCGCCTTCCACGATGATCGCGGATTCGCCGATCAGCTTCGATGCCGGACAGACCGGCGGGCAAGCCTGGGAACCGAAGAATTACGACGGCAAGTACGAAGGCCCGATGCCTATGCGCAAGGGCCTGGCCAAGTCCAAGAACATGGTATCGATCCGCATCCTGCATCGGATCGGCGCCAAGTACGGCCAGGAGTATGCGACGCGCTTCGGCTTCGAGGCGGAGAAGAACCCGCCCTACCTGACGCTGGCACTGGGCGCCGGCGCGGTGACGCCGCTGCAGATGGCCGGCGCCTACGCGGTGTTCGCCAACGGCGGCTACAAGGTCAGTCCATACATCATTACCAAAGTGACCGATACCACCGGCCGCGTACTGTCGGTGGCCATGCCGGACAAGGCGGGCGACGAGGCCAACCGCGTGATCGACGAGCGCAACGCCTTCCTGATGGACAGCATGATGAAGGATGTCGTGAAGCACGGCACGGCGACGCGCGCGCTGTCGATGAAACGGCCGGATATCGCCGGCAAGACCGGCAC
This sequence comes from Noviherbaspirillum sp., assembly GCF_035654295.1. Lineage (GTDB taxonomy): Bacteria > Pseudomonadota > Gammaproteobacteria > Burkholderiales > Burkholderiaceae_D > Noviherbaspirillum. Next base: position 3,140 of record NZ_DASRXF010000106.1, read on the forward strand.
CACGAACGATTCGATCGATGCGTGGTTTGCCGGCTATCAGCCGAAGGTCGTGGCGGTGGCGTGGATCGGTTTCGACCAGCCGAAGAACCTGGGCAACAAGGAAACCGGCGGCGGCCTGGCGCTGCCGATCTGGATCAGCTACATGTCCAAGGCCTTGAAGGATGTGCCGGTCGAGGAACGCCCGGTGCCGGAGGGGATCATCCAGGTGGGCAACGAATACTATTACGCCGAGAATCCGCCGGGAACCGGGGTGCGCAGCCTGGGCCTGGGCAACGGCACCGGCGCCGAGGAAGAGAAAGCGAAGGATGAAGTGAAGAACGAACTGTTCTGAGCGACAGCTTCCTTGCGAGAGGCCGGTATCTGCAACGCGGAGCCGGCCTTTTTTCCTTACTGCCCGCCCAGCGACACAGCGACGCCGCCCTGCTCAGCAACCATCCGCGACAGCGCGGCGAATAGCTCGGACTGATCCCGGGTGTTCAGCCACTGATCGTTGATCCGCTTATAGTGGAAACCGCCGGAGCGCGCCGCCACCCAGATTTCCTGCATTGGCGCCTGGCTGTTGACGATGATCTTGGAACCGTTGTCGACGAACTCGATCTCCAGCACATTTCCGCTTCGGCTGCATTCCACGTCCAGGTCGCTGTCATTCGCGGCGCGCTCCAGCGCCGCCTCGATGGCTCCCAGCGTCTGGTCCGCCAGCGCCAGGAATTCGGTTTCAGTCATGCTACACTCCAAGGGTTCCCAAAACCGTGATTCTAATCGTGAAGTCAGTTCTTGACCTGTCGCGCGTTGCCGGCCTGTCCATCGCGATCCTGCTGGCAGGATGCGGCCAGAAGGGCCCGCTCTACCTGCCGGCCAAACCGCCCGCCGCAACACCAATGACAACGCCGGCGCCCCAGCAGGCGCCCGCACAACCCGCCGCGCCCGCTTCCAGATAGTTGTTTCTCATACCATGTCCCACTTTTCCTACAAGAACGGCGCACTGTGCGCCGAGAACGTCCCGCTGACTGAAATCGCCCGCCAGTTCGGCAGCCCGACCTATGTGTACTCGAAGGCTGCACTGGTTGAGAACTTTTCGGCCTATGCCAACGCATGCCGCGAGAACCGCCGCGATGAAAGTGCGGCCCTGGTCTGCTACTCGGTCAAGTCGAACTCCAATCTCGCGGTGCTGAACCTGCTCAGCAAGATGGGTTCCGGCTTCGACATCGTGTCGGGCGGCGAGCTGCTGCGCGTCATCGCCGCCGGCGGCGATCCGCGCAAGGTCATCTTCTCCGGGGTAGGAAAGACGCACGAGGAAATGAAGCTGGCGCTGTCGCACGACATCCTCTGCTTCAACGTCGAATCGACGGCAGAACTGCAGCGCCTCAACGAAGTGGCCGGCGAGGTCGGGAAGCAGGCGCCGGTATCGCTGCGCGTGAATCCGAACGTGGACCCGAAGACGCATCCGTACATTTCCACCGGGCTGAAGGAAAACAAGTTCGGCATCGCTTACGACGAAGCATTGACCGCCTACCGCACGGCAGCCGCGCTGCCGCACATTCGCGTCGTCGGCATCGACTGCCATATCGGCTCGCAGCTGCTGGACGACGCCCCCCTGCTCGAAGCGCTCGACCGCCTGATCGAACTGGCCGACCGACTTGCCCAGGAAGGCATCGTGCTGCATCACCTCGATATCGGTGGCGGCATCGGCATCACCTACGACAAGGACAAGCCGGTTGCGATCGGCGATTACCTGGGCCGTCTGTTTGCGAAGATCGACAAGTGGCGCCTGCACCAGTACAAGGGCGCACCGATTCAGGTCATGTTCGAGCCCGGCCGCTCCATCGTCGGCAATGCCGGCCTGTTGTTGACCGAAGTGGAATACCTGAAGCACGGCGCGGCGAAGAATTTCGCCATTGTCGATGCGGCCATGAACGACCTGATGCGCCCCGCGATGTACGAGGCATGGCACGGCGTGCAGCCTGTGGTGCAGCGTGTGACCGCGCCGAAGGTGTATGACATCGTCGGCCCGGTGTGCGAATCGGGCGACTGGCTGGCGCGCGAGCGCTCGCTGGCCATCGAGCAGGGCGACCTGCTTGCCATCATGTCCGCCGGCGCGTACGGCATGACGATGTCTTCCAACTACAACACGCGCGGCCGCGCCGCCGAAGTGATGGTGGACGGCGACAAGGTGCATCTCATCCGCCGCCGCGAAATGCCGAACGAGCTATTTGCGCTCGAGACGCTGCTCCCGTAATCCGTGAGGCGGCGCCGGTTGCATCCGGCGCCGCTGCAGCCACGGCTGCACCACATTCCAGTGCAGCCGCACAAGCAACAGCAGTGCGGCGATACTTCCGAACAGGGCCGGCTCGGCAAAATCGTTCTTGCCCGCCTTCATCCACCAGAAGTGCAGGATGCCCAGCGCCGCGATCAGGTAGACCAGCCGGTGCAGGGATTGCCAGCGCTTGCCGCCGAGGCGCTTCACCATGCCGTTGGTGCTGGTCACCGCCAGCGGGATCAGCAGCACAAAAGCGGTAAAGCCGACGGTGATGAAGGGCCGCTTCACCACATCCTTCAGCATTTCATTGAAATCGAAGAAGTGGTCGAACCAGAGGAAGGTCGTGAAGTGCAGCGTCGCATAGAAGAAGGCGAACAGGCCGAGCATGCGCCGCAGGCGGATCAGCCAGTGCCATCCGGTGAGCTTGCGCAGCGGCGTCACGAGGAGCGTGAGGCAAAGGAAATACAAGGTCCAGTCGCCGGTGTTGCGGGTGATGAACTCGATGGGATTGGCGCCCAGCCGGTCGGTGAAGGCGAACAGCACCAGCCGCGCAAACGGCAGCAGCGATGCCGCGAAAAGCGCGGCCTTGGCCAGCGCGATCTGTCTTGCGGTAATCATCAGTAGAACTTTTTCAGGTCCATGCCGGTGTACAGCGATGCGACCTCGCTGTAACCATTGAACATCAAGGTCTTGCGCTTGCGCGTGAAGAAGCCGTCTTCGCCGATGCGGCGCTCGGTCGCCTGCGACCAGCGCGGATGGTCGACATTGGGATTGACGTTCGAATAGAAGCCGTACTCCTGTGGCGCCGAGATGCTCCACGCCGTCTGCGGCTGGTCCTTCACGAAGCGGATGCGGACAATCGACTTGGCCGACTTGAAACCATACTTCCACGGCACCACGATGCGCACCGGCGCGCCGTTCTGGTTCGGCAGGACTTCACCATACATGCCGAGCGTCAGCAGCGTGAGCGGATGGCTGGCCTCGTCGAGGCGCAAGCCTTCGACGTAGGGCCATTCAAGCACCGGGCTGCGCAGGCCGGGCATCTGCTTCCTGTCGGCGAGCGTGACGAATTCGACGTACTTGGCGTTCCCGGTCGGCTCGACGCGCTTGATGATTTCGGCAAAGGAATAGCCGATCCAGGGAATGACCATCGACCAGCCTTCCACGCAGCGCAGGCGATAGACGCGCTCTTCCAGTGGGGCCAGCTTGAGCAGGCTGTCGATGTCGAGCGTGAGCGGCTTCCTGACTTCGCCCTCGATCGCGATGGTCCAGGGCCGGGTGCGCAATGAACCCGCCGTGCGCGCAGGATCGTCCTTTTCGGTGCCGAATTCGTAGAAGTTGTTATAGGTGGTCGCGTCCTTGTAGGACGTCGGCTTGTCCATCACGACGAAGCCGGGATTGGGCTTGGCGGCGAGTTTCTGTCCGCCCGGCGCCTGCGCGAACGCGTCGAGCAGCGCACCGCCGGCGATGGAGCCGACGGCAAGCTGCCGGATGAATCTGCGGCGCGATTCGAAGATCGCACGCGGGGTGATTTCGGAGCCGAACGGGATATCGATTCCGTTCGGATTGCGCTTGATTAACATACCGGCTCCCGTGAAGGCTGTGGTAGCGCTTTGTCTATCCTGACAGTCCAACCTTACAACAAATTCACGCCGGCCGTTTTTTAGAGTGCTCCGTAGGAGTGCAGGCCGGAGAGGAACATGTTGACGCCAAGGAAAGCGAAGGTCGTCACCAATAGGCCGGCCAGCGCCCACCAGGCGGCCACCTGGCCGCGCAAGCCCTTCATCAGGCGCATGTGCAGCCAGGCGGCGTAATTGAGCCAGACGATCAGTGCCCAGGTTTCCTTCGGGTCCCAGGACCAGTAACCGCCCCAGGCTTCCGCCGCCCACAACGCGCCAAGGATGGTGGCAATCGTGAAGAAGGCAAAGCCGACGGCGATTGCCTTGTACATCACGTCATCGAGCAGTTCCAGCGCCGGCAGGCGGTCGACGAAGATGCCCTTCAGCTTCAACAGGTAGGCCACCGCCACCATTGCCGCGAGCGCGAAGGTGCCGTAGCCGACGAAGTTGGCCGGCACGTGGATCTTCATCCACCAGCTTTGCAGCGCCGGCACGAGCGGCTGGATCTCGGCCGCGTCGCGGCTGACGGTGTACCAGAGCAGGAAGCCGACCGCGGCGGAAATGACGAGCAGCACGAAGGGGCCCAGCTGGCGGGTGGCGTAATGCTCTTCGTAATACAGGTAGAACAACGCCGTGATCAGGCAGAACAGCACGAAGACTTCGTACAGGTTCGACACCGGGATGTGGCCGACGTCAGGCCCCACGAGGTAGGACTCGTACCAGCGCACCAGCATGCCGGTGAAGCCGAGCACGACGGCCGCCCAGGAGAGCTTGCTGCCGACGGCGCCGCCGAAATCCGAACGCAGCGCAAGCCCGCCCCAGTAGAACAGCGTGGACAGGAAAAACAGCGTGCTCATCCACAGGATGGCGGATTGGCTGGACAGGGCGTACTTGAGGAAGAACTTGCTATTGGCAGCTTCGAGCGAGCCGGCGTAAAGGGCGATCGCGGCGAGCGACAGTGCGGCAAGGACGGGCATCAGCCACCGCACCTGCTTCCATTGCCAGCCCAGCCAGGCGAAGGTCGGCGCGGCCAGCAGGAGGATGCCTTTTTCGTACACGTCCATGTACTCGCCGAAGCGGTTCAGCGCGAACAGGGCGCCGGCGAGCAGCGCCGCGCCGTAGAGCCAGTCGACAAGCGTCAGGCGCTTGAAGTAACCGGGCGGCGGGGAATACGTTTGCGATTGGGTTTGCGATTGCGTCAGTTCCATCATGTCCTCCGAAGCGCGTGCAGCTTACACCGATTGCTTGAGTTGCGCTTTCAATACCTCGAATTCCTTTTCGAAATCCAGCGTCTTGCGCTGCGTGCTCATGGCCATCAGTGCGTGGGTGCCGTTCGCGTCCGGCTTGAGCCAGATCCACAGGCGGCGCTCGCGGATGTAGAACATCGCAAACACCCCCAGCACCAGCAGCAGACATCCCAGGTAGACGACGTTCTTGCCTGGCGAGCGCGTCACTTGCAACACAGAAGCTTTGACTTCCTCGAACTCCTGCAGTTGCAGGTAGACAGGCGCGCCGTAGAAGCTCGCGTCGGAGAGTGCGTTGATGGCAAGCTGCAGGAAGCGCTCTTGCTTGTCCTCCGCGGAAACAGGTTTCAGCCCCGCCTTCTCGCGTGCCGCCTGCCACAATTCCCACATCGTGCCGTTCAGGATTTTCATGAACACTTCCGCGGCCTTCTGCTGCTCGGCCTGCGGCACCTGTTCGAGGAACTTCGAGACGGCGACATAGCCGGCTTCCTTGCCGTTGCCGGCAAAGATCTCCAGCCCGCGCCGCGCCGATTGCTGCAATTGCTCGCGCAGCGCGTCGACGCCTGGTCTCGTTGCGGGCATTGCGCGTTGCGCGTAGCGCCGGGCCGCGATATCAAGCAAGCCGGGGTCGCCCAGAGCTGCGCGCAGGCGCATCCATTCCTGCACGGTATCGTTGTCGTCGGCGGGAATGCGCAGGTAACGGAATGGCTCGTTCGGCGTCTCACGCATGCCGGTCAGGAAGACGTAGTTGCCCTCGAGCTGCACCGGCTGCATGTAATTGTGATACTCGCGCGCCTGCCCCGTCTTGTCCCGCAGCTTGTACTGGACGCTGGGGCCGACGTTCTTCAGGTCCTTGTTGTTCGGATTCTTTGCCGCCGAGCCCAGCTGCTTGTCGAGACCCGCGGTGAACCGTTCGTTGAAGCTCTTGTCGGGATCGACGGCACGCACGTCCTGTCCGCCCTCTGCAAGGTTCTCCACGTTGAACGGCCTGAAACCCGACCATTCGACGGTGTACTCACCCTGGCTGTCCTTGCCCAGCGGCGTGGTGCCGCCCACTTCGCCGGCGAGCGGGAAAGGCGTGGCCTGCGCGCCGGTCATCGGATACGCAGCCAGCTTGAGCTTGCTGCCGCCGTCGTCGAAGCTGGATTGGTAGACGGCGATGCCCTTGTAAATCAGCGGCTCGTTCACCTTGATCGTGGCCTCGAAGGTCTTGCCCGTCTCGCTGTCGCGCACCACGACTTCGCTGGCGAACAGCTTCGGCATGCCGGTCGAGTAATGCTCGATGATGAATTTCTTGAGATGGATAGAGAACGGCAGTTCTTGCACCAGCACGCCGGCCTGCTGCGGAATCATGGCCGTCGTGCTCGTCGAGCCTTCGGGGATGAAGGTGTTTGCACGGAAAGTCGGGTTGCCGGTGCCGAGGCGGTGCTGCTCCGGAATCTCCGAGATCACGCCCGAGCCCGCGAACGGTGTCTTGCCGTGGAACCATTGCTGGAAGCGGATCGGCAAGTCCGAGTCGAGAAGACCGCCGATGCAGATGATGACGATGGCCGAGTGCGCGAGGATGTAGCCCCATTTGTTGGCGGCGCCATGCTTGGCGGCGATCAGCACCCCATTTTCCTTCGGCACGGTGAGGGACTTGTAGCCATGCCCGCCGATCCGGAGCGCCAGCTCCCGCGCCAGCGCGTCGATCGGCCTGCCGCTGCTCCATTCCATCTTGTGATGGAAATTGCGCAAGGATTGCTCGCGCACGTTTTCGCGCCAGCTCCGCATGTCGCGCAGCATTTTCGGTGTGTTGCGGACAATGCACAGCGTGGTGGAGACGACCAGGAAGGCCATGATCAGCAGGAACCACCACGCCGAATACACCGTATACAAGCTCAGCTTGTTGAACACCTCGAACCAGAACGGACCGAACTGGTTGACGTAGTTGGGCATCGGCTCATTCTGCTTGAGGACGGTGCCGATGACCGAGGCAATGGCGATCAGCGTCAGCAGGCTGATCGCGAAACGCATCGATGAAACCAGTTCGACGGCATCCGCCAGCCAGCGGCGTTCCGTCTTCAGCTGCAATCCGGAGGTGCTTACATTCATTTTTCTGTGCCTGAAATGAAAAGGGGGTGGCATCTGCCACCCCCTCCATTTATTTTTTTCTGCTACTGCTGGTCTTACTTCAGGCCGGCGATGTAGTCCGATACGGCCTGGATTTCATCGTCGGACATGCGCTTGGCGATGGTCGTCATCTGTGCGCTGTTCTTGCGCGCGCCCTGGCGGAAAGCGGTCAGCTGGGCAGCGGTGTAGTCCTGGTGCTGGCCGGCCAGGCGTGCAAACTGTGCCGGGATGCCGGCGCCGCTGGCGCCGTGGCAGCCCGCGCAGGCCGGCACGTTCTTCTCGGCGATGCCGCCGCGGTAGATCTTCTTGCCCGCTTCCACGGTTTCCTTGTTCTTCGCGGCGCCCGGCTTGGATTCCTGCTTGTCGAGGTAGGCGGCGACGTTCTTGATGTCCTGCTCGGACATGCCCTTGGCGATGCCGCTCATGACCGGGTTGTTGCGTTGCGGAGTCTTGAAATCGGCGAGCTGCTTGGCGAGGTATTCGGCGTGCTGGCCGGCCAGCTTCGGGTTCTGGACGATGGTGGAATTGCCGGCCGCGCCGTGGCAGCCTGCGCAGGCGATCACGCCGCGCGAAGCGTCGCCGCTGTTGTACAGTTGCTCGCCCTTCGCAGCATCAGCTGCGGGCGCCTTTTTCTCTTCTGCAGCATAAGCGATCGAGGAAACCGCCAGCATCGCAACGAACAAGGACTTCACAAACGGGGAAAACACACGGTTCATTCAAACACCCTGAGGACTTGATATTTTAAAATTCTGGCTAACTCTGACTATCGGGACAGCTCAAAGCCAAGTGCGTTGTGCTTTTGCGGCGCAACAACACAATAACCCCTTATTGTACAATAGCTTTCAAGCATTTCTCCCTTCTTTCGCTGCATTTTTCGGCCTCTCTATGTCCCTACTTTGGCAAGCCCGCTTCTTCACCACGGTGAACCACCTCCGCGATTTGCCAAACACGCAAGTCCCTGAAATCGCCTTTGCCGGCCGCTCGAATGCGGGCAAGTCGACCGCGATCAACATCCTGTGCAACCAGAAGCGGCTGGCGTTCGCCTCCAAGACCCCCGGTCGCACGCAGCACATCAATTACTTCTCGATCGGCGGCGCCCACGTCGGCCAGCACCGGAAAGACCCGACCAAGGTCGATGAAATCACGGCCTTGCTGGTCGACCTGCCGGGCTACGGCTATGCCGAGGTACCCGGCGAGGCGAAGAATCACTGGAACGAATTGCTCGGCACCTACATCCAACAGCGCGAGCAACTGGCGGCGCTTGTGCTGATCATGGATGCGCGCCGCCCCTTCACCGAGCTCGATGTGCAGATGCTCGAATGGTTCGCGCCGACCGGCAAGCCTGTCCATTGCCTGCTGACCAAGGCGGACAAGCTGAACCGCAACGAGTCCACCAATGCCTTGCGCCAGGCGCGCACGGTGCTGCAAAGCTACGCCGATGAGGAGGGACAGGCGTTCCCCTTCAGCGTGCAACTGTTTTCGGCACTGAAACGCGTCGGGTTGGATGAGGCAAATGACCGTATCCTTGATCTGCTTGGCTTGAGCGATAGCAGTGCCGCCGTGGATGACGGCGATCAATGAAGGAAACCTGCGGGCAAAAAAAACCCTGGAGAAAGGGGAAGATCTCCAGGGCAGTAACGCCATATCGCTAATGCCACGATAGGCCCCGCTCAGGGAGGAGAAGCGGGAGGTGAATGATCACCTATTCCTAAGAGTGATCGCCTCCGGAAAAGTTTCAGGAATCTATACAATTTATTCATCGCATCCCCATTTCTCATTTATTGCCATGACACATTCCCTGCTGCCGAACCATTTTCCCGCCATCCGGATGCGCCGCATGCGCAAGGACGCCTTCTCCCGCGCAATGATGCGCGAGCATGTCGTCACCACGTCCGACTTGATCTATCCCGTCTTCATCCTCGACGGCAAGAACCAGCGCGAGAAGGTGGCATCGATGCCCGGCGTCGAACGCCTTTCGGTCGACCTGCTGATGGCGGTGGCGGAAGACTGCGTCGCACTCGGCATCCCGGTCATGGCATTGTTCCCGGTGATCAATCCTTCCCTGAAGACGCCCGACGGCATCGAAGCCGTGAACCCGGAAGGCCTGGTGCCGCGCGCGGTGCGCGAACTCAAGCAACGCTTCCCGGAGCTCGGCATCCTGACCGACGTAGCGCTCGATCCCTACACCAGCCACGGCCAGGACGGCGTCATCAATGCCGACGGCTACGTGCTGAACGACGAGACCAGCTCCCTCCTGACGCGTCAGGCGCTGGTACAGGCGGAAGCCGGCGTGGACATCGTCGCGCCGTCGGACATGATGGACGGCCGCATCGGCGCCATCCGCGCGGCACTGGAGGGACGCCATTTCATCCACACCCGCATCATGGCGTACTCGGCGAAATATGCGTCGGCCTACTACGGCCCCTTCCGCGACGCGGTCGGTTCGGCGGCCAACCTCGGCAAGGGCGACAAGAGCACCTACCAGATGGACCCGGCCAACAGCGACGAAGCGCTGCGCGAAGTGGCGCTCGACCTGGCCGAGGGCGCCGACATGGTCATGGTGAAGCCCGGCATGCCCTATCTCGACATCGTGCGCCGCGTGAAGGACGAGTTCAAGGTGCCCACCTTTGCCTACCAGGTCAGCGGCGAATACGCGATGATCAAGGCGGCCGCACAGAACGGCTGGCTGGATCACGACAAGGCGATGATGGAAGCCATGCTGTCGTTCAAGCGCGCCGGCGCCGATGGCGTGCTGACCTACTTCGCACGCGACATCGCGCGCCGTCTCAAGCAGCTCTGATTTGCTCGCGTCGGCTGCCCGGGCAGCCGACGCTCCCTTCCGCGCGGAAACCTGATCGCTCCCTCTAACTTCGCAGCGCGCGCCGCGTGCGCATTCCGCTACCATTTCCGAAGCAATATAAAAACCATCGGAGACGGACATGCAGGAAAAAGTGATCACACTGGCCACGCCAGTATTCTTCCTATTGATCTTTGTCGAACTCGCTGTCGGCTTCCTGCGCGGCCGTCACAACTACCGCGTCAACGATGCCATCAACAGCCTGAGCCTGGGCGTGATCAGTCAGGTCACCGGCGTCTTCACGCGTCTGCTGCGCATCGGCATCTACGCCTGGCTGGTGGAGCATATTGCCCTCTTCGACCTGCCGGCAGGCGCACCCTGGGTCTGGGTCACCGGCCTGCTCCTGTACGACTTTTGCTACTACTGGCTGCATCGCGCCGGACATGAAGTGAATGTGCTGTGGGCGGCGCATGTGGTGCACCACCAAAGCGAGGCCTATAACCTTTCCACAGCCTTGCGGCAGACCAGCAGCGGCGCCCTCCTCGGATGGATCTTCTACCTGCCGATGGCCCTGCTCGGTTACCCGGTCGAAGTCTTCGTCGTTGTCGGGCTGATCGACCTGCTCTACCAGTTCTGGGTCCATACCGAGCAGATCGGAAAGCTGGGCTGGTTCGATCGCGTGTTCGTGTCGCCGTCCAACCACCGGGTGCACCATGCGGTCAACGATATCTACCTCGACAAGAACTATGGTGGCATCCTCATCCTGTGGGACCGGTTGTTCGGCACCTTCATCGAGGAGCGCGATGACACGCCCGTCGTCTACGGCACGCGTAGTCCGCTGCGCAGCTGGAATCCGTTCTGGGCGAACCTGGAGGGATACAAGGCCATCTGGATGGACTGCTGGCGCGCGCACCGCTTGCGCGACAAGCTGCGCGTCTGGGTTGCGCCTCCCGGCTGGCATCCCGCCGACGTCGCCGCGCGCTGGCCCGGCAAGCCGTTCGATATCGCCCGCCCGCTTTATAATCCCGCGCTGACCCGGAGCGAACAGGGCTATTGCCTGGCGCAGTTCGTTGCGGTCCTGCTGGTGACGACGCACTTCCTGGACGCCTACGGGAACATGGGCGCCGCGGCACTCGCGGCCTACGCATGCTGGCTGTGTGGAGGATTGTGGATCATCGGGGGATTGCTCGAGCGGCGATTCGTCTATATGGTTCTGGAATCGGTCCGCCTCGTTGCCACCGTTGCCGGCGTCGCTTGGAGCGGGGCATGGTTCGGGCCGGTGATGCTTCCCGTGCCGGCGCAGGCGGTCATCGTCGCAGCGGGCGCAGGGTCGCTGCTGGCGCTCTGGCGCATCTTCAAACCGCTGCCATCCTCACATGGATATCTTTCACGTCAATAGCAATCAAGTCACCCAACTCGAACGGCTCGACGGCGGCCCTCCCCCGCATGGCTTCCTGTGGATCGATGTCACGCATGACGAAGTCGCGGCCGACCCTGCCGCCTGGCGCGATACGATTGCAAAGCTGACCGGCACGCTGGTCTACGATCCGCACATGACGGATGTGGTCAATCTCAGCCATCCGTCCTATTTCGACTCTACGCAGGACTATGCGATGGTCGTGTTCCGCAAGCTGGCGCTGGACGGAACCGGCGCGCCGGAGGAACCGGCTTCTGCGCGAAAGATCCCACCTGCGCTGACCAAGCTTGTCACCAAGCCTGTGGCTTTCCTCTTGATGGAGAACGCACTGGTCACGGTCCATGCACCGAATAGCCGGACCATCGAAGCGACACGCGCACGCCTGCTGGAGTACAGGAGCAAGCGGGACGGCAGCGCGAATGGCCTGCGCCCGCCCGGGTCGCCGGAGGAACTGATGCTGCGCCTGCTCAATGCGATGGTCGACCAATACCTGGCGCTGCGCCAGCCGCTCACGGGGCAGATCGACCGCTGGCAGCGCGCGCTGCTGAATCCCAGCAGCGCGTTCAAGGACTGGAATGCATTGCTCGACGCCCGCATCGAACTGCGCAAGCTGGACCACCTGTGCGAGGGACAGCGCGATGCGATGCAGGAGCTGCGCGACTATATGGTCGACACCATGGATGGTTCTCAGAACGGCCGCATCAAGGACCAGATGCTGGTGCGGGTGAACGATGTGATGGAGCACATCACGCGCGTGCTGAACCACGCGCAGCGGCTCGAGTCCACCATCGAATCTGCGGTACAGATCCACTTCTCGGCGATGGCGCACCGGACCAGCGAGATCATGCGCACACTGACGGTGATCACCGCGCTGTTCATGCCGCTGACCCTGATCACCGGCATTTTCGGCATGAATTTCGCTGTCATGCCGCTGCTGCAGGACGAGTCGGGATTCTGGATCACCATCGGGCTGATGGCCGTCATCGTGGCGGTGCTGCTCGTCCTTTTCTGGCGCAAGCGCTATCTCGACGACAAGGACCGATAAAAAAAGCGCCCGTTGCGGGCGCTTTGTCGTCAGAAGCTCGTGACCAGCGAGAGCGAGTTCAGGAATCGTTCCGCGTTCTGGTAACCGATCACGCGGCCGCCCTGGATTTCACGCCCCTGCTTGTCGAAGAAAATGATGCCGGGCGGGCCGAACAACTTGAAGCGCTTGAGCAGTTCCTTGTCGTCGGCGTTGTTCTCCGTGACGTCCGCCTGCAGCAAGACCATGTTGGCAAATTGCGCCTGCACGCGCTTGTCGGAGAATGTCAGCTTTTCCATTTCGATGCAGGACACGCACCAGTCGGCATAGAAATCGAGCATCACTGTCTTGCCTGCAGATTGGGCAACCGCTGCCTCCAGTTCCGCCACCGATTTGACGCGCTTGAATTCTGTCTTGTGCACCTTGCCGCCGAGATGCGCGATCGGCGCCAGCGGGTCGCGGCCGCCTGTTGCTGCGCCGGCAAGTTGCACCAGTCCGAAGGCGGCGAACAACAGGCCGGCGATCTTACCGGCTTTGCCAGCCTTCCAGATCAGGTAGGCGCCGTAGCCGAGGCCAAGGACGGCCCAGCCGATCATCGGGACCCAGCCGGGAATCACCGGCGTGATGATCCAGATCGCCAGCCCAAGCATGAGCACGCCGAAGAAGAATTTCACCGACTCCATCCAGGCACCGGCGCGCGGCAGCAGGGTACCGGCAGAAAGGCCGACCAGCATCAGCGGCACGCTCATGCCGACCGCCATTGCAAACAGCGCACCGCCGCCGACGATGACGTCGCGCGTCTGGCTGATGTACAGCAGCGCCCCTGCCAGCGGCGCGGCTACGCAGGGCCCGACGATCAGGGCGGAGATGGCGCCCATTGCGAACACGCCCGCCATCTTGCCGGCCGACTGGCGGCCGGAAGCGTCCGTCAGTTTCGCCTGCAGCGCTGCGGGGACTTGCAACTGGTACACGCCGAACATGGACAGGGAAAGCCCGGCCATGAGCAAGGCGAATGCGCCGAGCACCCAGGGGTTCTGCAAGGCGGCGGCAAGACCTTCGCCCGCCAGGCCGGCGGCGACGCCGAGCGCGGTATACACCAGCGCCATGCCGAGGGAATACGCTGCCGACAAGGCAAAGCCGCGGCCGCGGCTGACGTTCGTGCCTTCGCCGACGATGATCGAAGACAGGATGGGCACCATCGGCAGCACGCAGGGCGTGAACGACAATCCGATACCGAGCAGCAGGAACAGGGGCAGGATCGCCATCAGCTTGCCACTCCGCAGGGAAGCTTCGATTCGACCCATCTCCGAATCCGCTGCGCTGCCCGTGCCGGCCATCGATACCGGCATCACGCTGCCGTCGGTAGAGAGGCTCGCGACCGATTCCATCGGCGGGTAGCACAAGCCTTTGTCCGCGCAACCCTGGCCTGTCGACTTGAGAGTGAAGGCGCCGCTTGCGGTGACAGGGATGGTGATCGCAACCGTGCCGCGGTAGCTCTCCACGTCCTTCTGGAAGGTCTCGTCGAACTTGATCTTGCCCGGCGGGATCACCGGCTCGCCCAGGGTCGCACCTTCGGCCTTGAACTTGAACGCCTCGCGGTACATGTAGTAACCGTCGGCGATCCTGTATGTCACTTCGGCGGTCTTCGCGTCGATCATGCGCGCGGAGAACTTGAACGCAATCTCGGGTTCGAGAAAATCCTCCGACGCGTGGGAAAGCGGCGCAAGCATGGCCGCAACGGCAAGCAGCAGTCCCGCAACGATCCTGCCCGCGGGAGAAAGCAGCGCGGGCAATCCAAATGACTTAAACATCCACATCTTTCTTGGTTTCCGTGACAACCCAGTCCAGGTACGCCGGCAAGCCGGCAGTAACGGGGACAGCAATGATTTC
>NZ_DASRXF010000107.1:0-5032 GCF_035654295.1 Noviherbaspirillum sp.
GAAAGCACAATTCCACTGGGACGATCCGCTGCTGCTCGACCAGCAGCTCACGAATGAAGAGCGCATGGTGCGCGACGCGGCCAACGCCTATTGCCAGGAGCGCCTGCAGCCGCGCGTGCTGGAAGCCTTCCGCCACGAAAAGACCGATCCCGCGATCTTCCGCGAGATGGGGGCGCTCGGCCTGCTCGGCCCCACCATTCCCGAACAGTACGGCGGACCCGGCCTGAATTACGTCAGCTACGGCCTGATCGCGCGTGAAGTGGAGCGCGTCGATTCCGGCTACCGCTCGATGATGAGCGTGCAGTCCTCGCTGGTGATGGTACCGATCTACGAGTTCGGCACCGAAGCGCAGAAACAGAAGTACCTGCCCAAGCTCGCCACCGGCGAATGGATCGGCTGCTTCGGCCTGACCGAACCGAACCACGGCTCCGATCCCGGCTCGATGGTCACGCGGGCGAAGAAGGTGGCCGGCGGCTACAGCATTTCCGGCGCCAAGATGTGGATCTCGAATTCGCCGATCGCCGATGTGTTCGTGGTGTGGGCCAAGGATGACGAAGGCGCCATCCGCGGCTTCGTGCTGGAAAAAGGGATGAAAGGCTTGTCCGCCCCGGCAATCCACGGCAAGTTCGGCCTGCGCGCCTCGATCACCGGCGAGATCGTGATGGATGAAGTGTTCTGCCCGGAAGAGAATGCCTTCCCCGAAGTGCGCGGCCTGAAGGGGCCGTTCACCTGCCTCAATTCGGCGCGCTACGGCATCGCCTGGGGTGCGCTCGGCGCGGCCGAGTCCTGCTGGCATATCGCCCGCCAGTACGTGCTCGACCGCAAGCAATTCGGCAAGCCGCTGGCGGCCAACCAGCTGATCCAGAAGAAGCTGGCCGACATGCAGACGGAAATCACGCTCGGCCTGCAAGGCTGCCTGCGCCTGGGACGCATGAAGGATGAACGCACAGACTCGCCGGAAATCACTTCGATGATGAAGCGCAATTCTTGCGGCAAGGCGCTGGACGTGGCGCGCATGGCGCGCGACATGCTGGGCGGGAACGGCATTTCGGATGAATTCGGCGTGATCCGCCACATGGTGAACCTGGAAGTGGTCAACACCTATGAAGGCACGCACGACATCCATGCGCTGATCCTCGGGCGTGCACAGACCGGAATCCAGGCCTTCCAGTAAACGTCCCCGCCGCCAAAAAACAAAACCCCGTCCGCTGCATGCCTCGGAGGGGGTTTTTATCTGGCGCGTGGTATTACAGCCAGCCGCGGCTGCCCATCTGTGCGGTGACAAGATCAGCCAGCAGCCTGTAGCCGTACGGCGTCGGGTGCACGGTGTCGGCATACTGATAGGTATCGGTCGCGCCCGCGGCCAGGTTGGCCCTCGTGCACACCAGCGAGGAACCGAGCGGGTTCCTTGCCGGTGTCAGGTCGCAAGCCGGAGCGGTGACGTTGGTGAGACCGTATTTCGCCGGGTTGGCGTTCTGGTCGCGGCTGACGGTATAGGCGTCTACCAGCAGGACATCGGTGCCGGACAGGCCTTGCTGCAGCTGGGAATTGAAGGTCGTGACCATCGTATTGATCAAGCCCTGCGTTTCCGCGCTTTGCGAGAGCGCGAACGGCGTCTTGCTGACATCCGGCAGGTTGACGACGACCACGTACTTCGCGCCCTTCCCTACCACGAGGTTCTTCACATAGCCGCCGAGCTCCGCGCCTGCCGTACCCATGGCCGTGACCGCAGCGGTCGGGCTGCCGCCCGCACCGACGGTCGCGAGGTTGATGAACACGTCGTTGCCGCCGGCCATGACGAACACGACTTCATTGCCGGTAAACGAGCCGCCCCTGCTGTTCAGGTGGGTCTGGATCTGGGTGACGACCGGAACGGTGAGCTGGCCAAGGATGGCGGCGCTTCCGCCCAACGCCCTGTTGCCCGGGCCGACCGGATTGGTCACGCGTGCACCGCCCTGGGCATACGCGGTGCAGTTGGTGAAGTTGGTCACCGGCACGGAGAAGCCCTGCGCCGCATCGCCCTGGAGACCCGTCTGCGCCGGGCAAGGCGCAGCGACGTTCAGCTTGGTCGCCATCAGCTCGATCCAGTTCTTGGACGCCGGATCGTTGACCGTGTACTTGCCGCCGCCCAGCGCCCTGACCGTGCCGACGGAGTAGGTACCGATGTCGCTCAGGCTGTCGCCGAAGGACACGACACTGCTGAATTGGGGAGTATTGTTGCCGCCGCAGCCGGCCAGGATGGCGGCTGAAAGCAGCGCCGCTGCAAAATCGAAGTGACGCATCTGGTCTCCTGTTATGAGTATTGTGCTCGGGAAAGAAAAGCGAACGAGTGTGCCTTTCCCTGGCTAGTATGTCATCGATCTCAACACTTGCCTAGCCGACCAGAATTAAATCCGTGATGCAACTTTAGAGCGTGTGCTCTAGACGGGGCGCCTGCCCGCCAGCAGTCGCGCGAGGATGCCTTGGGAGTCATGCGCAGCGCGGCGCAGACGGTCATTGACGCCCTGCCATGCGTCGTTCTGCGGCAAGGATTCGACGAGGATGACATCGGCGCCGGCCGCGTCCATTGCGCGCAGCGCCGCATAGAGATCGTGGGCATAACCGTCGGGCGGTTGCGGCATCGCGATCTGCGCGAGGGCGACGGCCTCCGGGAAGGAGCGGCGGATCAATGCCACGCGCTTTCCAGCACCGGTAAGGCGTTCCATCGTGCCGGCGAGCTCTTCCACTGTCACCAGCGCCACCGGGGTGCTCGGCGCATAGTGCGCCTCAAGCGTGCCCGACGCACGCGGCGCTGCCGCGTCGGGCGTGCAAGGCTGCACGCCGATCACGCCTGCGATCTGCGCTGCGCTGATGTGCCCGGGACGCAGCAGCACCGGGCCGTGCGTCGCCATGCGGCTCAGGTCAAGGATGGTGGATTCGATGCCGACATCGCTCTGGCCGCCTTCAAGCACGCAGGCGACCGGGCTGCCCGGGCCGCTTCCGAACTCGTCCCGGACGTGCTGCGCGGTGGTCGGACTGACATGACCGAACCGGTTTGCGGACGGTGCGGCGACGCCGCCCTGCCCGTTCTTGAATTCCTGCAGCAACGCCTGCGCAACCGGATGCGAGGGACAACGCAGGCCGACTGAATCCTGTCCTCCGGACACGGCGTCGGGAATGTGCGGCGCCCGCTTGAGGATCAGGGTGAGCGGACCCGGCCAGAAGGCATCGATCAGCTTGCGCGCCTCTGCGGGAATGTCGACGGCCCAGTAGCCGATATCGGCGCCGGGCGCGAGATGAACGATGACCGGATGATTGGACGGGCGGCCCTTCGCGGCATAGATCCTTGCCACCGCCGGCGGGCTTTCGGCATCGGCGCCGAGGCCGTACACGGTCTCTGTCGGCAGGGCGACCAGTTCGCCCTGCTCCAGCAGGCGTGCCGCCGCCCGGATGGCCGGCATGTCCAATGGCTGTTCCGACATGATCAATAAGGAATGCCGAGGATGTCGCAGGCGGCGCGCAGGTTTTGCTGCGCGAGTTCCAGCGTGGGATCGACGAAGGTCACATGGCCCATCTTGCGGCCGCGGCGCGGGTCGTCCTTGCCGTAGAGGTGCAGGTTGGCGCCCGGCAGGGCAAGGATCTTGTCCCAGGCCGGTTCGCGCGGCGTATCGCTATCGCCCTCGAACCAGACGTCGCCGAGGATGTTGAGCATGACCGCCGGCGAGTGCTGGCGTACGTCGCCCAGCGGCAGGCGTGCCATCGCGCGGGCCTGCTGCGCAAACTGGCTGGTCACGCAGGCGTCGATCGTGTAGTGACCGCTGTTGTGCGGGCGCGGGGCCATCTCGTTGACGACGAGGGAACCGTCCTGCAGCACGAAGAATTCGATGCACAGCACGCCGACGTAGCCGAGCTGGGCGATGATCGACAGGGCAGCCGTCTGCGCCTTCGCGGCGGTTTCCCGGCAGACGTTCGGGCCGGGAACCGTGGTGGTGAAGAGAATGCCGTCGCGGTGGACGTTTTCCGCGATCGGATAGACCACCGATTCGCCGTCCGCGCCGCGTGCGGCAAGCACGGAAATCTCGTAGGCGAGCGGCAGCATCTTTTCGAGCACGCAGTCCACGCCGCCCATGCCGGCGAATGCGGCACGCACTTCGTCCTTCGACTTCACGCGCACCTGCCCCTTGCCGTCGTAACCCATGCGCACCGTCTTCAGGATGCCGGGGAACAGCACGTCGGGAATGGCGTCGATGTCGCCGTCGCCAAGGATGGCCTTATAGGGTGCGGGCAGCACGCCGGAAGCCGGGGCGCAGTCCGTGAAAAAGCGCTTCTCCTCCAGGCGGTCCTGTGCGACGGACACGCATGCCGCGCCCGGCGCGACGAAGCAGCGGTCGGCGAGGAAAGCGAGGCTTTGCGCCGGTACGTTCTCGAACTCGGTGGTAACGGCTGCGCATTGCTGCGCCAGCTCGGCGAGCGCGGCCTCGTCATCGTATTTCGCGCAGATCAGGTGGTCGGCCGCGTGGCCGGCCGGGCAGTCGCGCGCCGGTTCGAGCACGGCGACCTTGAACCCCATCATCTGCGCGGCGTGCACGAACATGCGGCCCAGCTGGCCGCCACCCATTACGCCCAGCCAGGTGGGAGGTGTCGCGGTAGGGAGGAAGGCTTGGTACTTGTTGCTCATGCCGGCAGTGTCATTGCAAAGGCGGCCTGGGTCTGCTTGGCGCGGAACTCCTGCAGCCTGGCAGCCAGGTTGTCATCGGTCGTGGCGAGAATGGCCACCGCGGTCAGTGCGGCGTTGGCGGCACCCGCCTCGCCGATGGCGAAGGTCGATACCGGCACGCCCTTGGGCATCTGCACGATGGACAGCAGCGAATCTTCGCCGCGCAGGTATTTGGAGGGGACGGGCACGCCCAGCACAGGCACGATGGTCTTGGCCGCCACCATGCCCGGCAGGTGGGCCGCACCGCCGGCGCCGGCGATGATCGCGCGCAGTCCGCGCTCGCGTGCCGTCTCGGCGTAGCGGAACATTTCGTCCGGCATGCGATGGGCGGACACT
>NZ_DASRXF010000108.1:0-16294 GCF_035654295.1 Noviherbaspirillum sp.
ACCAAGTACGGCATGATCAAGACCGACCACATCCTGTTCATTGCGTCCGGCGCCTTCCATCTCGCCAAACCCTCGGACCTGATTCCGGAGTTGCAGGGACGCTTCCCGATCCGGGTAGAACTCGATTCGCTGTCGATCGCCGACTTCGAATCGATTCTGACCGGAACTGATGCTTGCCTGACCAAGCAATACGAAGCCCTGCTCTCGACCGAGAACGTGCAGCTATCATTCTCGCAAAGCGGCATCCGGCGCCTGGCGGAAATCGCATTCTCGGTGAATGAGAAAACCGAAAACATCGGTGCGCGCCGCCTGTACACCGTGATGGAAAAGCTGCTGGAAGAAGTGTCGTTCTCCGCAACCGATGCATCCGGCACGACAGTGGCGATCAATGCCGCCTATGTCGATGAGAAACTCGGCGCGCTGTCCGTTGACGAAGACCTGTCGCGCTACGTCCTGTAAGACCCATGGCAAACAAGGCACTGGCCAAACGGCAAAAGATGATCATCCGCGTCGAGCCCGCGCAGCGGGCGCTCAAGCCGCGGAATCCGATCGCGCTTGCCGCCAAGCAGAGGGTCGCCGGATCGCACCGCAAAGGCAGCTCCACCGAGCGGCAATTGCATGAGCGCTTGCTGAAGAAGGCGCTCGGCGGTACCGAAGAGGATTGAGAACCCGGGCGGGGCTCAGCGCGGGGCGCCAGGGACTGGCTGCGGCGCGCCGGGTACCGCCCCGGGTACTGCGCCGGGTATGGCCCCGGGCTGCTGGATCGCCGGCTGCCCCGGAACGCCGGGCACACCAGGATTGACGACGCTGGTCGGCGGCGCCGTGGTGGTGGTGCCAGGCGGCGGTGCTGCGCCGGGTACGGGCTGCGTCATCGGCACGACGGGCTGTTGCGGCGCTGGCGCATTCTGCGGCGTCAGCACCTGTGCCGGCTGCCCCTGGGGCAGGTTTGCCGGCGGTACCTGGGGCTGTCCTGCCTGCGCCGCCGCAGCGGCCTGGGCACGCGAAGGTACCGGCTGGCCTGGCACGGGAACGGGCGGTGTTGCCGGCCGCGTAGGAACGGGCGCTTCGGCGATGCCTTCCAGGCCCTTCGCGCTTTCAGGCAAATCCACGCGCTTGGTCGCACCGCCCTCCGACAGCAGCACATGGTCGCGGTGCACTTCCTTGATCGTCACGCCGGGCGCGACTTCCTCTTCCACACCGATTGCCTGAGCCGGCTTGCCGTCGGCGCTGATGATGGCCACGCTGCTGCGCGGGCTGCCGGAAAAGATCACGCCGCGCAATTGATAGTTGCTCGCCGCGACCGTTCCGCCCTTGGGGCTGCCGAACAGCGTTGCCGCCGTATCCGCGCGGATCTCCGCCTGCGCGGCCCGCGGCGGGGCGGCGACAGGCCGTACCGGCGGCTTGAACAGTTGCATCGCCCAGTAGGCCGCCGATGCGCACAGCGCAACGAACAGCAGGAAACTCACGGTTAGCGGCAGGCGCCTCATTGCAGTCCTTTTCTCTTTCTTGTTATCGCACCAGCTGGTTGATCTCGATGATCGGCATCAGCACCGCCAGCACGATCAGCAGGACCACCACACCCATCACCAGGATCAGCGCCGGCTCAAGCAGGCCGGCGATGGTCATTGCGCGCCGCTCGAGGTCCGCCTCCTGGGCATTCGATGCGCGCTCCAGCATCGCCGGCAGTTCGCCGGTGACTTCGCCTGCGCGGATCATGTGGATCAGCATCGGCGGGAAGTGCTTGTGCGCCGACAAGGCTCGCGCCAGTCCCACGCCTTCGCGCACGCTGGTCGTCGCGTCCTCGACCTGCTGACGCATGGCGACATTCGACAGCGTATCGCGGCTCGTCTGCAAGGCGCGCAAAATGGGCACGCCGGAGCCGGTGGTGATGGCAAGCGTGCTGGCGAAGCGCGCGGTGTTCAGGCTGCGTTCGAACTTGCCGTAGAGCGGCGCATTCAGCAGCCAGCGATGCCAGCGGAACTTGAGGTCGGGATTCTTCAGCGCCGCGCGCCACCCGAGGAACACGGCAACCACGATCAGTGCCACGAGCCAACCGTAGGCGCGCACGAAGTCCGAGATCGCCAGCATGACGACGGTTAGCATCGGCAGCTTCTGCTTGGTATTGGCGAACACCGACACGATCTGCGGCACCACATAGGCGAGCAGGAAGATCACGATCGAGAATGCGACGACCGTGACGATGGCGGGATAGGTAAAGGCGAGGCGCACTTTCTGCACGAGGGCGTTGCGGCGCTCGATGTAATCCGCGAGCCGCGACAGCACGCGCGACAGCTGGCCGATCTGTTCGCCCGAGGCAACCAGCGCGCGGTAGATGTCCGCGAAATCCCGCGGATGGCGCGACAGCGCATCCGACAGCGAAGAACCGCCCATCACTTCCGAGCGCACGGAGGCCACGAGGTCGCGCACATACGGCCGCTCGGCCTGTTCCAGCAAGGCGGTGAATGCCTGCTCCAAAGGCAGGCTGGCTTCCAGCAGGCTGGCGAGCTGCCGGGTGAACAGCGCGAGTTCGGTGGTCGACAGCCGGTCGCCGAACATGCTGCGGCGGGCCTGCCCGAATTCATCGACCTGCGCCGCGATGGCGTCGACGACAATGGGCACCAGTCCCTGGGCGCGCAGGTCGGAACGCGCGGCGCGGGCGCTGTCCGCGTTGACCACGCCCTTGCGCGTGGCGCCAGCCTCGTCGACGGCTTCATAACGGAATGCCGGCATCGCTTATCCCCTACTCCTTGGTCACGCGCAGCAGCTCGGCCTGCGTCGTTGTGCCGTCCGCCAGCCAGCGGTCGCCGTCCTCGCGCATGGTGCGCATGCCGTTGCGCTGGGCAGTCACCCGGATCTCGGCCTCGGATGCGCGGTCGTGGATCTGCGATCGGATTTCATCGGTCGTCACCAGCAATTCATAGACACCGACGCGCCCGAGGTAACCGGTCTGGCCGCACTTGTCGCAGCCGACCGCATGCCACTGGTGGCCGTCGTGGCGCTTGCATACCGGGCACAGTTTGCGCACGAGACGCTGCGCGACCACGCCCAGCAGCGAGGACGACAGCAGGAAAGGCTCGATGCCCATGTCCAGCAGGCGGGTCACGGCGGAGGCGGAGTCGTTGGTGTGCAGGGTCGCCAGCACGAGGTGGCCGGTGAGCGATGCCTGGACGGCGATCTGCGCGGTTTCGAGGTCGCGGATCTCGCCGATCATGATGATGTCCGGGTCCTGGCGCAGGATGGCGCGCAGGGCCTTGGCGAAGGTCATGTCGATGCGCGAATTGACCTGGGTCTGGCCGACGCCGGGTAATTCGTATTCGATCGGGTCCTCGACGGTGAGGATGTTGGTGGCCGGCGCGTTCAGCTTGGACAGCGCGGCATACAGCGTGGTGGTCTTGCCCGAACCGGTCGGGCCCGTCACCAGCACGATGCCGTGCGGCTGGCTGATCAGGTCGTCGAACTGCTTCTGCACGTCGGCGCTCATGCCGAGGTGGCTGAGGTCGAGCCGTCCGCCTTCCTTGTCGAGCAGACGCAGCACCGCGCGTTCGCCATGGCCGGTGGGCAGCGTGGAGACGCGCACGTCGACCGGCTTGCCGCCCACGCGCAGGGTGATGCGGCCATCCTGCGGCAGGCGCTTCTCGGCGATGTCGAGCTGCGCCATGATCTTGATACGCGAAATGAGCGAGGCATGGATCGCCTTCTTCGGACGCACCACGTCGCGCAGGGCACCGTCGACGCGGAAGCGCACGACCGAGACCTGCTCAAAGGGTTCGATATGGATATCCGACGCTTCCTCGCGCAAGGCCTGGGTGAGCAGCGCGTTGATCATGCGGATCACCGGCGCATCGTCAGCCGATTCCAGCAAGTCTTCGATGGCCGGCATGTCCAGCATCAGCTTGGTCAGGTCGAGGTCGGATTCAACCTCGTCGACCACTTGTGCCGCATCGTCGCCGGAATTGGCATAGGTGCGCGCAATGGCCGCTTCCAGCTCGTCGCGCGAAATGGACTTGAGCTTGACGCGGCCGAAGCGGCGGCTCACCTCCGCAATCGCGGAAGGTGCCGTGGCCTCCGACACCCACACTTCGACGGCATTATTGGCCGCCTCGCTGCGCCGCGCGAGCACGGCGTGGTCGCGGGCGAAGGCGTATGGCAAAAGACGTGCGTCACTCAGTACTGTACTCATTGCTATCTACTCTGGTTCTGGTCTGCCGGCGGGTTGGGCGCGGGTGCAGCGGGTGCAGCAGGTGCAGCAGGTGCACCAGGCACAGCGGGCACAGTCGGCACATTGGGCACATTGGGCACATTGGGCGGCAGCACCGACGGCGGTACGCCTTGCGCCTCCGGCCTTCCCGCCGGCGGGATGTTAAGCATGGATCCGCCGACCGGACGGCCATCCTGCAGCGGCGGCAGCACGGGCGACTGCACTTCGGGCAGGATCACGCTGCTGCCGCGCGCTTCATTCTGAATGTTGCGGATGAACTCATACCGGTCGCCGGCGACGTTCACGCTCTGGAAGTTGGTGCGGACCACGGTCGGACGCAGGAAGACCATCAGGCTGGTCTTGGTTCCCTTGCGCGTCTGGTACTTGAACAGGTTGCCGAGGACGGGAATGTCGCCCAGCGCCGGCACCTTTTCCACGCCGTCCTCGACCCGGTCCTCGATCAGGCCGCCGAGCACGAGGATCTGGCCGTCGTCAACCAGCACATTGGTTTCGATCGACCGCTTGGTGGTCGTGATATCGGAGGTACCGGCCGTGCGGGGAAGCACTGCCGAAATTTCCTGGTAAATCTGCATCTTCACCGTGCCGCCTTCCGACACCTGGGGACGCACGCGCAGGGCCAGGCCCACGTCGCGCCGTTCGATCGTCTGGAACGGGTTGACGCCGGCCCCGCCGCCGGACGCCTGGGTCGTGAACTGACCCGTCACGAACGGGACGTTCTGGCCGACGATGATGCGTGCCTCTTCGTTGTCGAGCGTGATGAGGTTAGGCATCGACAGGATGTTTGCGTTCCCTTGCGTTTCCAGCGCCCGTGCAATGGCGCCCAGTGTCAGGTCGCCATTGATCTGGCGGAAGATGCCGACATTGATGCCATTCCCCGGCGGCAAGGGGGTGCCGGTGGTGGCATTGTTGACGACCTGGTTGATCAGGTTGTTGCCGCCCTGGCCGAAACCGCTGGCGACCCCAAGACGGTAACGGCTGCCTTCGTCGCCAGACAGGCCGGCCCACTGGACGCCCAGCTCGGCGGCCTTTTCCGCCGATACTTCGACGATCAGGGACTCCACATACACCTGGGCACGGCGCGCATCGAGCTGGTCGATCACGGCGCGCAGGTTGCGGTAGACGGTTTCGCTGGCGGTGATGATCAGCGCATTGGTGGCGGGGTCGGCCTGGATGAAGCCGGCCGGGCCGCCGGTAGGCAGCGCCGTCGGTGCCTGGGTGGATTGCTGCAGCGTCCCCTGTCCGAGCTGCGTCTGCTGGCCGGACACGGCCTGCGTCGGCTGCTGCTGTTGTTGTTGCGCCTGCTGCTGGCCGCCGGCCTGCGGCGTGCTCGTGTCGGATGCCACCACTGCGCGCAATGTCTGCGCAAGGCGCACCGCATCCGCATTCTTCAGGTAGACGACGTGCACATTGCCCGGCTGCGCGGTGGGCTGGTCGAGTTTGGTGATCAGGGACTTGGCCAGGTTGGCGCGGGCTACCGAAGGCGCGCGGATGATGAGCGAATTGCTGCGGGCGTCGGCCAGCACGGAAATGCGGCCGGCATCGCCGCCGGGCACCTGCGGGCTGCCGCCCTGGTCCATCAGGCGGTTCACGATCTGGGCGAGGTCGCTCGCTGCTGCGTGGCGCACCGGAACGATATCGAGGTCGCCCACGGCCGGCGAATCCAGCGCGGCGATGATGCGGCCCAGGCGCTTGAGGTTGTCCGCGTAGTCGGTGATGACGATGCTGTTGTTGCCGGGATTGACGTTGATCGTGTTGTTCGGCGAGATCAGCGGGCGCAGCACCTGCACCAGGTTGTTCGCCGACTCGTAGTTGAGGCGGAAGATCTGGGTCGCGATCTGGTCGCCGCGCAAGTCGCCGGCCTGGGTCGGTCCGGCCTGCAGTTTCGCGTCGGCTTCCGGCACCACCTTGAGGAAACCGTCTGCGCGCACCACCGCGAAGCCCTGCAGGCGCAGCGCCGAAGTCAGCATCTGCAGCGCCTGCGGCTTGGTCACCGGCTTTTCGGACACCAGGTTGATCGTGCCCTTCACCCGCGGGTCGATGATGAAAGTGTTGCGCGTGTAATGGCCGACGGCCTTGACGACCGATTCGATGTCCGCGCCGACGAAATTGAGCGTCGCCTGGTTGGAGGACGGGTCCTGGGTGTACGCGGTCGGCGTGCCTGCGATTGCACACAGCAGCACCGCTGCCGCTCCCATCCGGCGTAGCCTTGCCGGTCCCTGCAATGTTTCTGCTGATCGATTTTTTTTCATTTGAACTCTAGCGCGATAACATCCTTGTCGCCTTCACGGCGGCGTTGTCCCAGCAAATTCAACAGATTTGCCAGCCGTTCTTCCTGCCCTTCTTCCGCTTGTGCCTTTCCTGAAAACTGCAATCTTCCGTTGGTCAGCCTGCCATTACCACTCAACAGCATCGGCCCTTTGATCGTTGTCAAGGTCAGTTGCGCCTGGCGCCCGCGCCAATCCATTATCAGTTGGTAAGCGCCCAAGGGTTTGACGGGTGACAGACGCGAAGCAATGTCATTCATCACGAGCGTCATCGTCCCTGCCATCTCGACCGCATTGCCTTGCCGCGCCACCTGCAGCGGTGTCCACGACAGCCGCATCTGGCCCGAGGGCTGGATGGTGTTGAGCGGCGCGCCCAGTCCCGCCAGCCGTTCCGCCGGCAAGGATACCGCGGCCGGGCTGACCTGCCACTGGTACCAGTCGCCGGTAATCTTCACCGGCTGCGACAGCGCCTCCGGATTCTCCAGGTCGACATCGACCTGCCCCAGCAACACCATCGGCGAAAGCCGCCACGCGAAGCGTCCCGGCAACAACGGCGTTACCGGATCGCTGCCGCTGGGCGCACCGCCGATGAAGGCCGATCCGCGCCACAGCGTGCCTTGCGCATCGCCAAGGGTCAGGCGGCCGCCCGATTGCGATTCGACCAAGGGCGCCATCCAGGCAGCGGGGCAAAACACCAGCAGGGTCAGCACGATGGCGCCCGTCCCTGCCAGCAACCATGTCAGGAAACGCCTCACTGGCCGTCGCCGCGCTGCTGGCGCAGCGTCAGGTTGGCGTTGACACTGTCAGGCTGCTGCTGCGCCTCGACCACTGCTTCCACCACGGAAAGCCGAGCAGTTTTCTGCACTTCCGCCAGCCATTCCGTAGTGGCGGAAAACGGCACGCCGTTCAGTTGCACCTTCGCCAGCTCGCCGCTCACGGTGACGCTCTGGGCCTTCAATCCTTTCCGGGACAGCGAGGTTTCGATGCTCTCGCGCGTCATGGCCGGCGGCGGCGCGGCGGTTTTCCCGCCGAGCCCCGACGCTTCCTTGGCCAGCGCCTGGACTTCCGCCGCCTGCTGGCGCAGGCCCGGCAGCATCTTTTCCAGGCTGCTGCGCCCGCTCAATGCCGGATCGATCAGCAGCACATACACCAGTCCGAACACGATGACCGCGGCCGCCGCCAGCAGCATGTTGCGTTCGCGCCGGTTGCGATCACTCCAGAACGCCGACAAGCGCTGTTTCAATGCCCCCGTGCGTGCGTTCATTTGCTTCTCCTGATCTGCCACACACCGGCGCTCGACTCGTTGATCGAAAGACCGCGCGAGGCGAGCGCACTGTTGAGCTGGTCCACCGGCGCCGAGGCGCCCGACTTGAGTTTTACCGTCAGCACACGATCCCGGTATTCGAGCCCGGCAATGGGCGGAGTGCCCTGTCCGGTGCCTGCCCAAGCCTCGCCAAGGGCGGCAGAAAGGGCAACGAAATCGTCCGGCGCAAGCTGCCCGGAACCGCGCTGTGCTCCGGCAATCTTTTGCCTGAGCTGCGCCAGCGGATCGATGACCACCGGGTCCTTGGGAAAAGCGGAACGATAGGTCTGCACCATGCCATTGTTCAATGCCGCCTCTTCGCGCTTGAGCCGCAGCCAGTCGACGTTCAGGCCGACCACGTTGACGAGCAGCAGGGCCGCGCCGATGAGCAGCGGCCAGCGCCACGGCTTCCAGTCGAACTTCGGCCCGGCGGAGGCGCCAAGTCCTGTCATCAGGTCGACACCCGCCTTGCCCGCTCCCGCCACCCAGCGCTGCCAGGTATCGGCGTGCAGCATGATGCGCTGCTCAAGCGTGGGGGCGATATGCATCGATTCCTGGTAATCGCGCACGCGCGGTTGCGGCACGTACAGCACGATGGGTGCTGCAGGCACGACCGCGGCCAGCGACTGCATGGCCTCGAAGGCAAGGGACTCGGGCTGGTCGGCGACGATGGACAGCCCGATGCCATCCTGCTCGGCCAGCCGGACCGCGATATCGGCATCGGTGCCGTGTTCGGATACGGCGGCGGTGGCGGAGTCGCCGTGGAGCGGCAGGCAAAGCTGCGCGGGAATCGCGGACACGCTGCGGGCGCCGAGCGACTGCAAGGTTCTGGCAAGGAGTTCCAGCCAGCCGCGGTTGACTACCGCCACGGTGCGCATGCCGCCGTGCATTTCACCGGCGACGACCACGCACTCATCGGGGTCGCTCATCAGGCGGTCTTCGACAAGGTTGGGAAGCGCCGCGCGCAGCTTGGCGCCGGACAGGGGCGGCATCTTCACGCGCAGCAGTGTGACGTCGCCGGCCGCCAGCAGCAGCACGACGCGTTGCGCCCGCTTCACCGGTTCGGCCAGCTCGGACAAGGCGGCCACGCCCTCGCGTTCGACGGCGCCGCCGGCGGTGGCGAGCGCATAGTGGCAGTACAGCGGCATGCCGGGCTGCAGGCCTTCCGCGGCAACGTGCGATGGCAGGCGGATGTAAAGTATGCTCAAGGTCTCTCTTTCTTCTTCTTAATATTCGCGTATCCAGAGGACGGTCTGCCTCGAGACCGAGTCCCGCTTGATCAGCGCCTGCATTTCCATGCCGGCCCGGTTCAGGCGCACATTCCCGTTGACGAAGAAATAGCCGGTCCTGACATCAAGTCCATCCCGGTTGGCGCCCGACTGCAAGGGTAGGTCGTTCACGCTCTGGAACGGCCGGTTTTGTCTTGCCGCAACCAGGGACGTCGCCTCTGCAAGCGACAGTGTATCAACTTTGGCTGCAATCACTTCGGCAGGGGCGGTGTTGACGTTGATCTTGGTCACCTCGGGCGGAAGCACGACGACGAAGTTCCTCAGCTTCTCCAGTATTTCGGGCGTGAAGCCCGGCACGGCGAGCAGGTCGTCCACATGCTGCATGTCCATGGGCAAGGGCGTGGCATCGGTAGCAGCGGCGGCGACAGGGGTGCCGCCGGCCGTCTGCGTCCTGCGCTGCGCGGATTGCATCAGCACCGCGGTCGAGCGGGACAGCCCCGGGTTGGCGCCGATCAGCGTCAGGAGCTTGCCGAAGCGCGTGACTTCCTGGTCGTTGATCTGGCCGTTGACGCAGAGGTTGCGCAGGTTGTAGCGCGCCTGCGCATCGGTGATGCCGCCGGAAAGCGCCGCGTCGGGCACGTCGCCCGCCCTTTCCTTTTCCACGTACTGGTCGAGCCGCGTTTCCGCCAGCGGCACCGCCCAGGGTTCGCCGAGGTGGTCGATATCGCCATAGCGGTTGCCGATGCGCTTGTCCTCGCCGAGGATCAGGCGCGCCCAGTCGAGCGCGCCGCGCAGGATCCATTGCTTCTGCAATTGCAGCCGCTGGTTCTCGATCGAGCGCACCTGCACCTGCTGCTGCCAGAACAGGCTGCCGACGATGGTGATGGCCAATGTGGTCAGCAGCAAGGCGGTGATCACGGCGACGCCGCGCTGTCTTTGAAGGGTTCTCATGCCGTCCCCAGCAGGAAAATCTTGATCAGCCGTTCAGGCCGGGCGCGCAATTGCAAGGACACTTCCAGCCCGGTCGCGGGAATGATGGTCCCTCCCGGGCCGGGGACGCCCTCGGTACCCGCCGGCCGCCAGTCGCGGTCGACCCAGCTCCGGATCGCCATCTCGTCGATGCCGGAATGCAGTGCCACCGCCGGCACATCGGCCTTGTCCGTGAGCGCAGCCGTCCATGCCGCATCGAGTTCCTTCAGGTCGCGCGTGGCCACCGATTCGCGGCGGGTCAGCACGCCGGCATCGATGCGGTAGGCGATCACCTGCGCGCGCGAGGGCTGGTTTTCGGTGAACACCATGCGCACCAGCGTCAGCCGTCCCGGCTGCACCGACAGCACCTCGCGCCGGCCGAGGTCGTCGCGTTTGGCAATATGGCCGGCATCGCTCTGCATCTGCGCAAAGGCGAGCTGCAGGCCGCGCGTATGCTCCAGCTCTTCATTGAGCGCGACGCGCGAGCGGATGATAGTGTCGAGCCCGCGCCAGCCGAGCACGGCGACGATGGCCATGATGGTGATGGCCACCAGGAGTTCGATCAGGGTAAATCCGCGGGATTTCATCGGCTCGGTCGGCTCGATACGATCTGCGCCAGCTTGATGATCTGCCGGCCGGGATCGTCCTCGTTGTAGACGGTGACTTCCACGCGCCTGAAGAAGGGGTTGGGCGTGGAAAACACTTCTTCCTCACAAGTCAGGGGCAGCTCGCCCTGCGGGCAGGCAAAGTTGCGCCGCCCTATCGCCGGGTAGTCGCCGCGCAGGCGGATTTCGGCCAGCCTGTTCTCGGCCGACCATGTCGCCATCATGGACGCGCGCAAGCCGCTGCTGTTCTGGGTCAGGCTGCCGACGGCGCGCAGGCTTGCCCCAAGCGCCGTGCCGACCACGATCAGGGCGACGAGCACTTCCAGCAAGGTAAAACCGGCCTGCGTGTGCAAAATGCGTGGCTGCATGTCATTCCACCGAAAAACGGCCGATGCCGTCGGCACGCAGCGCCACGCTGCTGTCGCCGACGGTGAACGTGAGGACGAAGGGCTTGTCGACCGGCTCGCGCCCGAACACGATGCGCATCGGGTTCGATTCTGCGGCGGTCGGCGGGTTGATGGACAGCGTCACCGGCGAGCGCGGGAATTCACGCTCGCGCAGCAGGTCGTCCTGCGGCAGGGGCTGCCATTTGTTGCCGTCGCGGATCAGGAAGCGATAGCGCTCCGGGTCTGCTTCGAAGGCGATCGGCCGGTTGCGGACGATCGCTTCGTCGCGAGCCAGCTGCAGCAGGAGCGCGACGCGCTGCGCCTCGTTCTGCAAGGCCTGGCGCTCGCTCTGCATCGCATTGAGTCCGACCATGCCGAGCAGGATGCCGGCGATGACCAGCACCACCAGCAGCTCGAGCAGGGTGAAGCCGCGCGCAGTCGGGCGTTGCGGTGCGCGCGCGGCGGAATGGAAAGTCTGGACTATAGATCCCACGAACCGATGTCTGCGTCATTGCCGGCGCCGCCCGGCTGGCCGTCGGCGCCATAGGAGAACACGTCCACCTCGCCCTTGACGCCGGGCGACAGGTACTGGTACTGGCCGCCCCACGGATCCTTGGGCAGCTTCTCGACATAACCGCCGTTCTTCCAGCCGTTGGCGGCCGGGCCGGCGGTGGGCTTGGAAATCAGCGCCTGCAGACCCTGCTCCGTGGTCGGAAAGCGCTGGTTGTCCAGCTTGTACAGCTTGAGCGCCTGCATCAGGGTCGAAATATCTTGCTTGGCGGCGGTAATGCGCGCGTCATCGGCACGGCCCATCAGTTTGGGCACGACCAGTGCGGCAAGAATACCCATGATGACCACCACCACCATGATTTCGATCAGGGTAAAGCCGCGCTGGGCGGTACGGCCGAGCGAACGGCGCAGGGAAAAGACTTTGGTATGCATCAGAAGTTTTTCAAAGGATGACAAACAAACCACTAGTATAAGCCCATCGTGCCTCCGCGACTTACCATTCAGGCAATTCGGGGTTTGACAGCGGGCAATGGCACCGTGGGGTGATAACAGCAGGGGGGTAATGTGCTGTGCGGCGTCGGTTCGGATATGTGGTAATCGCCGCACTGCTACAGACCCATTCCCCGGCGCATGGTTCCCCGGTTGCAAGTCATGCAAGTCATCATGAAGGACGACACAGCGCCTTTGATGCAAGGCAAACAAGGAACAAACATGCTGCTGGTACAGTCTCCATGACAACAACGGCGCCGTGGAAAGCGGCCGCGAACAAGGAGAACGCGATGTCCCAGAACCGACCCGCTCCCGGAGACCTGATCGATGTCCGCCCGTTGGGCGACAAGCTGGCCGATACGGCGTCGATCGCCTTGGCCAGGACGGACGACTTCGAGGTCATGCGTGTCATCATGCCGCAAGGGAAATCGATCCCGGTGCATAGCGTGCCGGGAGAGCTGACCTTGCAGTGCCTGGAGGGGACCGTCGAGGTCCAGGCGCTCGGCCGCACGCTGACGCTGGAAGAAGGCCAGATGATCTACCTGGAGGGCAATACGCCGTACGCGCTGCTCGCCGCCCGGAATGCATCGGTACTGATGACCGTCCTGCGCAAGGACAACATGAAGGGCTGAGCCCGGCGAACGGTCTTAAGCAGCCTCGTCGCGCGGGTCGCGGGAAAGCAGGCGCTCCACCATCTCGCGTGGCGAATCGCCGTCGAACAATACCGCGGCGACGGCGTTGGTGATCGGCATGTCCACCCCCACATCCTGTGCCAGCGCACGCACCGCCTGCGCGCAGCGCACGCCTTCGGCGACGTGGCCGAGTTCCGACACGATGGTATCGAGCTTCTTGCCCTGCGCCAGGCCGAGGCCGACCTGCCGGTTGCGCGACAGGTCGCCGGTGCAAGTGAGGATGAGGTCGCCGACGCCGGCCAGTCCCATGAAGGTTTCAGTGCGCCCGCCGAGCGCGACGCCCAGACGCGTGATTTCCGCCAGCCCGCGCGTGATCAATGCGGCGCGGGCATTCAAGCCGAGTCCCATGCCGTCGATCACGCCGGTGGCGATCGCGAGGATATTCTTGACCGCGCCGCCGACTTCGACCCCGACCATGTCATCGGTCGAGTAGACGCGCACCGAGCGTCCGTGCACGGCCGCCACCACGCACTCGCGCAGGGCCGGGGTTGCGGACGCCACCGTCAGCGCGCACGGCATACCGGCGGCCACTTCCTGTGCGAACGACGGCCCCGAGAGGGCCGCATGCGGCACATCGGCGCCGAGGACCTCGCGCACCACCTGGTGCGGCAGCAGCCGCGTCTTTTCCTCGAAGCCCTTGCACAGCCAGGCTAGGTTGGGAATGGACTGGCCCTGCAGCCGCTGCGCGAGCGGGCGCAACCCGGCGACCGAGGAGGCGACGAAAAGCAGGCCGTTGCCGTGACGGACGTGATCGACCGCGGCACCGAAATCGGAGATGGCCTGCACCCCTTGGGGCAAGGCGAAGCCAGGCAGGTAGGCGCTGTTTTCACGGCTGGCCGCGGCATCGCGCATCGCGCCCTCGTCACGCCCCCAGAGCACCACCTTGTGGCGGTCGGCGAGCAGGATGGCCAGCGCGGTTCCCCAGGCGCCGGCGCCAAGGATGGATACGTTCATTGTTCTGCAGAGTGAAGCCGACGGCATGGGTTCATTCGCCCCAGACATCGGCGGCACGGACGAAGCCGGACTGGCCGTCGCGATGGCGCACCCTGGCCCAGCCGGCGATCGGCGGATCGACCAGTTCGAGCAGGACGCCCTTGTCGGCGGTGAAGACGACCGGCGCCGCTTCTTCGGCGGCGCTGCGCACGCGGGCGCCCGCCGCACTCACGACCACATTGCGGCGCGGGGCGAGGAAACGCGACTGCACCCATGCAAGGTCGCCCGACATGTCGCGCACCTTGACCCATTCGCCGTAAGTCAGAACGACCTCGACCGGCATGCCGCGCGGCGCGACAAACACCTTGCGGCCCTTGGGCGACGGCGCGTCATAGAGGACGGCGGGCGCGGCGCCGACCGAGCGGTACTCGAGCGCATGCACCGCACCGGACGCGGCAAACAGGCCTGCGGAAAACACGAACATGCGCACCAACATACGCGCTGACTTCATCCAACCTCCCTGTGCGAACGACGCGGCGGATTCTTAGTGTTTTGCCGGCGTGCCGTCGGGCATCACGAGGCCGGAGCCGGCTTGCGGCTGCTGCTGTTGCTGCTGCTGGAGCTGCTGCAGGCGCTGCTGGTAGAAGGCCTCGAAGTTGATCTCCGCCAGGTGCACCGGCGGGAAGCCGGCGCGGGTGATGGCGTCGGCGATATTGGCACGGAGGTAGGGATAGATGATGTTCGGGCAGCCGATGCCGAGCAGCGGGTCGAGCTGTTCCGGCGGAATATTGGCGGCTTCGAAAATGCCGGCCTGCTTGCCTTCCACCAGGAACGCGACCTTGTCCTTCACCTTGGCGGTCACGGTGATCGTGACGGTCGACTCGAAAATCGTCTCGGCCAGCGCCTCCGCACCGACGTCCACCGACACCTCGATGTTCGGACCTTCCTGTTCGAGGAAGATCGCCGGCGAATTCGGCTGCTCGAGGGAGAGGTCCTTCAGGTAGACGCGCTGGATCTGGAACACGGGTTGGTTGTTTTGCTCGGACATGGGAGTCTTTCGTTGAAGTAGGAAGGAAAAAGGACGGCTGCCCGCCGTCCTTCCGGTAGAAGATTGCTAAGTTTAAGCGCCCTGCAGCAGCGCGTCCAGCTTGCCTTCGTGCTCGAGCTTGCTCAGGTCGTCGAAACCGCCGACGTGGGTGTCGCCGATATAGATCTGCGGCACGGTGCGGCGGCCCGTCTTCTGCATCATTTCGGCGCGCTGTTCCGGCTGCAGGTCGACGCGGATCTTTTCGATGTTCTGGACGCCTTTTGCGGTCAGCAGGCGTTCCGCCATCACGCAATAGGGGCAGACGCCGGTGCTGTACATTAAAACGCGTGCGGTCATGGTGGATGCTCCGTTACTTCGTCAGCGGCAGGCCCTGCGCCTGCCATGCGGCAATGCCGCCGTCGAGGCTGAACGCCTCGTTGAAACCGGCCTTCTTGAGCTGCCCGGCTGCTTTCGCGGAACGGTTTCCGCTCTGGCAGACAACGATTGCGGCCTTGGACTTGAACTTGTCGAGTTCGCCGATCCGGTTCGACAACTCGCTCAGGGGGATGTTCTTGGCGTCACGCAAATGCCCCGCGGAGAACTCCGCCGGTTCGCGCACGTCCACAACTATGGCCTTACCCTGGTTGATCAGCTGCGTCGCCTGCAGCGTGGTAACCCGGGCGCCGCGGCGCTGGAGATTCGGCCACAGCAAAGCGCCGCCGGACAGGATCGCGATGCCGATCAGCCAGATGTTATCAAGGAAGAATTTCACGTTACCTCAGGCCTTTCAATGGTTTAAAGCAATCCCGCCATTATAAAATAGATGCGGAAGCCGCATTTCAAAGTCCCAAATCCCCTTATTTTTCTTCATCTCCTGACATGTACAAGATCGTATTCATGCGCCACGGCGAATCGACGTGGAACCTGGAAAACCGTTTCACCGGCTGGACCGACGTCGACCTGACCGAAAAAGGCGTCAACGAGGCCCGACAGGCCGGCAAGATCCTCAAGGAAGCCGGTTTCGAGTTCGACCTCTGCTACACCTCCGTCCTCAAGCGCGCCATCCGCACCCTGTGGCTGACGCTGGACGAGATGGACCTGATGTGGCTGCCCGTCAAGCACGACTGGCGCCTGAACGAACGCCACTACGGCGCGCTGCAAGGCCTGAACAAGGCGGAAACGGCCGCCAAGTACGGCGACGAGCAGGTGCTGGTCTGGCGCCGCAGCTACGACGTGCCGCCCAATCCGCTCGACCCGGACGATGCGCGCACCTCGTACAACGATCCGCGCTACCAGGGCCTCAAGCGTGAACAGATTCCGCTGACGGAATGCCTGAAGGACACCGTGGCGCGCGTGATGCCGGCATGGGACGAGGAAATCGCCCCCGCCATCAAGGCCGGCCGCAAGATCCTGATCTCCGCCCACGGCAACAGCCTGCGCGCGCTGATCAAGTCCCTGGACGGCATCAGCGACAAGGACATCGTCGGACTGAACATCCCCAACGGCCAGCCGCTGGTCTATGAGCTGGACGCCAACCTGAAGCCGATCAAGAGCTACTACCTGGGCGACCAGGAAGCGATCGAAGCGGCCATGAAGGCCGTCGCCAGCCAGGGAAAGGCGAAGTAACGCTTTTTCCATGCAGTTCTTCCGCCGCCCCGCAGACCGACA
>NZ_DASRXF010000109.1:0-28073 GCF_035654295.1 Noviherbaspirillum sp.
AGATGCTGCCGCCGGACATCAACAAGTCAGATTACCGCTTCATGCCGGCCGGCGAGCCGGGCAAGAAGGCGACCCAGATCCGCTACGGCCTGGGCGCGGTGAAGGGCTCGGGCCAGAACGCGATCGAGGCGATCATTGCCGCGCGCGAATCCGGCGGGCCGTTCAAGGACCTGTTCGACTTCGTCAAGCGGGTGGACAAGAAACAGATCAACCGCCGCACCGTCGAAGCGCTGATCCGCGCCGGGGCGATGGATTGCTTCGGCGTGGACCGCGGCATCCTGATCGCATCGGTCAACTTTGCAATGGAATGCGCGGAACAGGCCGAAGCCTCCGCCAACCAGGTCAGCCTGTTTGGCGGCGACGACAGTGACATGGATCCGCCGCCCGAATACGTGAAGGCGCAGCCGTGGAGCGACAAGCAGCGCCTCACCGAGGAAAAGCTGGCGCTCGGATTCTACCTGTCCGGCCACCTGTTCAATGCCTACGAAGGCGAAGTGCGCAAGTTCATCAAGACCAAGCTGGTCACCCTGGAACCCTCGCGCGACGCCCGCCTCCTGGCCGGCATCATCACCGCGGTGCGGGTGCAGATGACGCAGCGGGGCAAGATGGCGATCGCCACGCTGGACGACGGCACCGCGACCGTGGACGTGACGGTGTACAGCGAGCTGTTCGAATCCAACAAGCAGTTGTTCAAGGAAGATGAATTCCTCGCCGTGCTCGGCAAGGTGACGGAAGACCGCTTCAACGGCGGCGTGCGCATCACCGCCGAGAAGGTGATGGATATCGCGATGGCGCGCGTGCAGTTCGGCAAGCAGTTCGCGTTCTCGCTGAGCACGCGGCTGGATGCAGCGGTGATGAAGAGCATCCTCGCGCCATACCGTTCCCAAAACGGCCTGCCCCTGACCATGCGCTACGAGCACGAGGGCGTGGGCAGCTGCGAGATCCGCCTGGCCGACGACTGGCGCGTCGCGCCGGCCGACGGGCTGAAGCAGACCCTGTTCGAGAAGCTCGGGGTGAAGGGCGCGACGGTCGAGTACTGATCCGCCGCGGCGGATCAGTACGGCATCGGCGTATCGGTGATTCCGATGAGCGCAAGCGCTGCGCCGGTGTCATCCGGCTTGACTGCCGCCGCGATATCCATGCCCTTGGCAACCGAGTCCGCGCTGTTCAGGTAGGTCAGCCCGTAACCGACAGCGAAGGTCTTGCCGACCGCCAGCTTGTTGTCGAGCAGGTCGGCAACCCAGCCCCAGGTTGCATGTCCCTTGAAGTTGTGCGCTGCTCCAAGCATGGTCTTGATCAGGCTGCCGCGCGTATCCGTTCCCGAGGCAAGATTGCCTGCCCAGTAATCGACGTCCGCCTGCGGCGGGGCACTGCCGCCGCTGCGGCCCAGCACGTTCGCGTATACGACCTTCACGAAGTCCGCATTCGTCATCGTGCTCGAATAGCCGGTCAGGATGGAGAATTGCAGCGCCGCGTTGTAGAAGGAAGCGCCGATCTGTTCCAGGGTCTTGCCGCCTTGCAGTTCGCCCAGCCAGTAGCCGAGCCCTTCGGCATCCGGAACCCGGTTGAAGTAGGCGATGTACAGCTCGACCAGCGAGTCGAGCTGCGCGGTCGTGACAGCCTTTGCCTTGGCGGGAATCGTGAGGTCCACGGTCATGTCGGCAAAGGTAATCTTTTCCACATTGCTCAGGGTCGATGTCTTGCCGTCCTTGTCGACGAAGGTCACCGTGCCGTCGGCATTCCTGGTGATATGGGACCCGGCGCGATTGCCCGCCGCGCCATGCGTCGTGATCAGCTGCGACACGGCGGTGCTGGAACCGTCGGCGAACTTGAGCAGTTCGATGTTCTTGAGGATGGCGTTCTGCCCGAGGCCGCTGTTCTCGATGAGCGTTACGCTGCCGTCCTGCTGCGACTTGCCCGTGTATTGCGACTTTTGCCCCAGCAGGAATACCGTGTCCGTGCCATCGCCGCCATCGATGTGCAAGGGGTTGGCCGCCGTGCCGATGCTTCGCTGTGCGAATGCATCGTTCCAGGCCTTGCCGCCGATCGTGATGCTTCCCGGTACCTGCACGAGGTCGCTGAGGACTATGTTGTTGACGGAGGCCTCGTTGACGTAGAAGTTCACGCCACTTGTGCCCGCGGCGGGGCTCTCAAGGACAACTTTGATTTGATCCAGGGCGGTTGTCGAGGGAAGCCTGAACAAGAGTTCCTGGTGCTGGGACCAGGGAACGCCTGCAGCATCCACATAGCCGGACGGTACCGTGCTCAGCTGCTGGGTGCCGTAATCGACGCCATTGACGAAATAGCGCAGCGTCGGCGCCTGGCCGTTGACGATGGTTCCGGATACCAGCAGGCGGACAGACATGAAGAAAGTCTGGTCCTGGTCGGTCTTGGACGAGGCGTCGGTGCCGCGGCCGTAGAGCGCGATGCGGTCGTCGAGTGTCGTGCCGACGAAGCCGGTGTCACCGTAAGCGAGATGGTTCGTGGCGCCGTAGGACGCCGCGAGCACTTTCGCGGCCTCCTTGCCGCGCACGTCGAAATTCGTTTGCCCGAAGGTCGATATGTAGCCCTCGAAGCGCGGGTCGTCCTGCCCCGGTACATTCGACTGGCCCCACGCGACGATCCCCCGGAACCATCCCCCGGCATTGTCGCCGGAGAAAGCCTCTAGTACCGACTGATACATCCACGCCTGCTGCTGCAAGTCCGGCACCTTGTTCGCCGGGCCGCCGCCGGTGGGGTTCGCCACCACGCCATGAAAGGATTGGGCCGCAAACTCTTCGAACTGCACCGGCTTGCCATACTGTTCGGAAAGCGCGCGCAGCTTCGCGACCACATTGACGGTCGGCCCGGTGTCGTTCGGATAGATATGGTTGGCATACCAGCCGGCCAGCACGTCTGCGTAGGTGGGATTGTCCTTGTTCGTGAGAGGGTAGTAAGCGGAAACGCCGATGATGTCGACCAGGTCCCAGAAACCGACGGTATCGACCCCGCCGCCGCGTTCGAGCGGATAGAGCGCGTCGTACGAGATCAGCCCGCTGTACTTGCTGCGCGCGGCGGTGATGACGTCCTGCCAGAGGGAACGGTAAGCGAGCGTGTCGAGTCCCATGTTCTCCGACCCGACCACGATTTCCTTGGCGCCCAGCTCCTGCGCCAGAGATGACACCTGCCCCATGTACGCCGCCCAGTCCTTGAGGAATGTTGCGACGCTGAAGCTCGGGAATGCCTTGACGGAGTGCGCGTTGATATTGTCGGGGAGGGTGCCGTTTGTTCCCGTCGGCACCGCGCTTTGCGGATGGGGCTTGAGAATGATGTCCAGGCCCAGCGATTTGGCGTAATTGGCGATCAGCCGCAGCTCGTCGAAGCTGGCTTCATGCACGGTGTTCATGCCGAAGGCCGCTGCGCGCGAGCCGCTGGCCGGGTCGATCGGGACGCCCCACGCCAGTGACATCGTGTTATGGCCGAGCGCCTTGTGGTCGCGTATGTAGGAATACACGTCGTTCAACTCGGCGGCACTCAGTGCCGTTCCGCCGGGCGCGTTGAACGCGTCGAATACAACAAATGCGCGAACTGCAAAATCTGCGGCCATTCTCCCTCCCTGATGTCTTTGACCGCCGGTTACCCGGCGAAACGGAGAAAGAGTAGCAGATAGGAAACTTTTGTGCTATTCGCAGCGCGCCATCGCCTTGGCCTGCGCAGGCTGGCGCACCAGTGCCGTCAGCGGGGTGCACTTCCATGGTTCCGCCGCCAGCCGCTTCTTTACCCGGCTCAGATACACGCCGTCCGGATGCGGCCCGAAGCGGAATCCGAGGGCGTGCATCAGGCGATGGATAGGCACGTTTTCCACCAGCACATCGCCTTCGATTCGTTCAAAACCCGCGGCGCGGGCGAGGCAGATCAGCGACTCGATCAGCTTCCTGCCCAGGCCGCTGCGCTGCCAGTCGTCCGCCACCACCACGCCGAAATCGCAGCGCTCCGGATAGGGGTCGGCGACGTACTGCGCCATCGCGATGGCCACTTCCCTGCCGTCCTGCTGTACGACCGCCACCAGCGTCATCGCTTCCGTGCCGCCGTTGCGTGTGAAGCGGTCAAGCATGCGCGGCGAGAGTTCGTGAATCGGGCTGAAGAAGCGCTGGTAACGCGTTTTCTCCGACAGGCCGCGCACCAGTTCCTGGATCAGTTCGCCGTCCTCTGGACGTGTGACGCGCAGGATGACTGGGGTGCCGTCCTTGAGGCGCCAGGTGTCGTGGACCTCGCGCGTGGAAGGGGCGCGGAACAGCTGCAGCAGATTCCAGTCGAGCGGAATGGGAAGCAGATTGAACATGATTTTCTCCCGCTTAGGCAAAGGCGGGACGCGCCGTACCCGATACTGCCGCCGCCTCGCGCGGCTTCGTGCAGCGGCCGGTGTCTCGGACCAGGCTGATGCGCACATCGCCAAGCGGCGAAAACATTGCCGGCGCGTCGCGGTCGAGCTCGATGCAATCCCCTGCTTCCAGCACCACGTCGCGCATGTCGCCGTCCTGGGTGATCCAGACCGTGCCGGCGATGGCGCGCACCGTCCAGCCGCGGGCTTGCGGCAGGCGCATGTATTGGCCGGCGCGCAGGGCGAGGATGTCGCCCGACGGATTCAATTCCGTCGCCGTGCGGGAGATGGCGCCGTCGCGGTGGTGGTGCGCGAGATGTGCAGTCGTCTTGTGGACTTTGGCTAGCATGATGTGCTCCTTCTTTCCGAGTCGGGAGGATCTTGTGGTGCCTCCATGTGCTGCATTATGGTTTGTTCCCATACATTTACAATCCGATGAAATGGAATAAAATTGTTTCCATGGATGGACAATGGAGGTCGCATGGAATACCTGGCGGAGATGATGACTTTCGCGAAAGTCGTGGAGACGCGCAGTTTCTCGGCGGCGGCCGACGAGTTGAAGAGCTCCAAATCCCTGGTGAGCAAGCAGATCAGCACGCTGGAGAGTGCGTTGGGCGTGCGTTTGCTGAACCGGACGACGCGCCGGATGAGCCTGACCGAGATCGGCGCCGCCTACTATGAGCATTGCGCGCGCATCGCCCAGGAGATCGACGCCGCGGCGGAAACGGTGACGCAGCTGCAGGCCGAACCGCGCGGCGTGCTGCGCATCACCTCGCCGGTGATCTTTGCGTCGCTGCACCTGGCGCCGGCCATCCAGGCTTTCCTCCAGCGTTACGACAAGGTCGAGATCGAGTTGAACGCCAGCGACCGCATCCTCGACATCGTGGATGAGGGGTACGACCTCGCCATTCGTATTACCGACCATCCCACCCCGACCATGGTCGCCCGGCTGATCGCGCCGCTGCATTGGGTGACCTGCGCCTCGCCCGAATACCTCGAACGCCGCGGCACGCCCCAGACCCCGCGCGACCTGGTCGATCACGACTGCCTGATGTACCACGGCATGCCGGCCAACCGTGACGGCTGGCGCTACATGGTCGGGAACAAGGAGGTCGCGGTGAATGTGGGCGGCCGCTGCCGGGTAAACAATTCCGAGGCGCTGCTGCAGCTTGCCATCGGCGGCATGGGAGTCGTGCTGTTCCCCACCTATGTGCTCAGCCACTACCTGAAGGACGGCCGCCTGAAGGTGATCCTGCCCGACGCCGTCGCCAACCCGGGCATGTCGCTGTACGTCACTTATTTGCCCAACCGCTACATGCAGCCCAAGGTGCGCGCCTTCATCGATTTCCTCATGGAGCACTTCGGCCCACGGCCGTACTGGGATGAATTCTGAGCTGCAAGTTGAACCGGCGAAATGTGTAACTTTTTATTTTTTGTTAAGGGGTGACCGGCGAGCATGGCTAGACTGGTATACGCGTATCCGATGGACTAATGGATGAATCGATCAACCAGCCACGAAGGGTCTACCATGAAGAAGCTGATTGCCCTGTTGATTGCCAGTGTGTTTGCCGCTCCCTCCTTTGCCGCCTCCCACACCGCAACCCCTGCAGACAAGTCGTCGGGCGCGACCATGAACAAGGACAGCAAGTCCGATTCGAAGGCCGCGAAGGATGCCGCCAAGGCGGATGAGAAGGCTGAGAAAGCGGATGCCAAGGCCGAGAAGGACAAGGCCAAGGCGGAAGCAAAGGCTAGCAAGAAGAAAGCAGAGGCGAAGGCCGAGAAGTCGGCTGCCGCTGCGGATGCGAAGGCTGAAAAGGCCGAGAACAAGGCCGAAAAAAGCAAGTAAGCCGGTCGCCATCCTTGCAAAGGCAGGCTGCGTCCTGCCTTTTTTGTTGGCTGCTCCCTTCACCGCTGCGGAGGCGCCGGGAAAAGGATGCACACTAACACTGCAAATTTCCGACAAATCCCCATCTCCATGACCGCTATAATCCGCACTGGCAGTCAGACGCGTCCTCCCGATCCTCCAGATTCACGCATCAAGACCGGCCTCACACGAGTACAAGAATTCATGACATCGGTCGAAAACAACGGGCAGTCGGTGCCATCCAGCAGCGCAGCGCAGAAAGCGTTTTGCGCGGCCTTCTTTTTCCTGACGATTTCCAAGTCGCTGCTGTTCCTCTCTCTGACGGCGGCATTCGCCCTGTTCTTCGCCTCGGGCGGCGCGGCACAGGCCATGCGCCGCTGGCGCAGCTTCCCCTGGGCGGCACCGGCGCTGATCCTCGCCGCCTTGCCGCTGCTGTCATTCGCAGTGCACAGCGACAAGGCGGCAGCCCTGTCCCATCTCGGCCTGTCGTATTACTGGCTGCTTGCGTTCGGGGTCTTCCTGGTGTCGGGGACGTATCCCGTGCTGCCGTGGCTGCGCGCGTTCGTGGCGGGCGTCTTCTGCGTCTTCTGCTACGCGGTGGCATTGGCGGCCGGCTGGGCCGGGTTCCCGTGGGTACCCTCGGCCCTCGGCAACTACATCCTGTACTCCCAGCTGCTGGCCATGGCCATCGTGCTGCTGTCGGTCCTGTTCCGGCATGAAACGCGGCGCAGCGTGCGCGGGCTCTATCTCGTGCTCATGGCCGCCTTCTATGCCGGCCTGCTGTCCGGCGACGGCCGCAGCGGCATGCTCGCCGTGCTGGTGCTGCTCCCCTTTGTCTTCTTCAACATTTTTCCGCGCGCCAGCATGGTCAAGGTGGTGGTGGTGTCCACGGTCGCCGTCGCCGTCCTGCTCATGTCGCCGCGCGTGCAGTACCGCATCGGGGAGGCCGTCAACGACTTCCGGCTGTTCCAGAACGAAGTGACCGAAACCTCGCTTGGCTACCGGTACCAGATGTGGCGCACCGCGGCCTCGATCATCCATGAACATCCCTTGCTGGGCGCCGGTCCGGAAGGCTTCAACAAGGTCTGGCACAGCACGCCGAAGACCGGCGAAGGGCTGGGTTTCGTCGAACCGCACAACGCCTTCCTCTATTACGCATCCAGCTACGGGCTGCCGGGACTGGCCGCCCT
Source organism: Noviherbaspirillum sp. (assembly GCF_035654295.1). Taxonomy (GTDB): domain Bacteria; phylum Pseudomonadota; class Gammaproteobacteria; order Burkholderiales; family Burkholderiaceae_D; genus Noviherbaspirillum. The sequence goes on from NZ_DASRXF010000109.1 coordinate 7,415, forward strand.
GGTCTGGATGTACGCGGCGCTGTTCCTGACCGGCTGGCGCAACCGCGCCACGCTCGAAGGCGGCGTGGTGTTCGCCTTCGCCGTTGTCTGCATTGTCGGCAGCTTCACCAATACCATGTTCCGCGGCGCGGTCAGCCATACCTGGCTGATGCTGTTCATCGGCCTGCAGGGCGGCCTGCTGCGCAGCGCGCTCGCGTTCTCGCCGCAGTTGCAGGTGCGCAAGGCAGTCGCGCAATGAGCGCGCGCCCGAAAGTCCTTTTCATCAGCCCCACCGTCGCCTGCTACATCGGCGGCACGGAAACTGTCGTCAGCCAGCTGGCGCGGCGCATGAAGGACAAGGTCGACCTGACGGTGCTGAGCGGGGACCCGGGCAACGGCAGCAAGGCGCTCATCGCCGCCGACGGCTTCACGCTGGCCACCATCCCGTTCTGCGGCCGCGATGCGCGCCTGAACCGGGTGCTTTCGCGGGTACTGATGACCAGCCGCTTCAAGATCGAGAGCCATACCTTCTTCCGCTCGCTTGCCCGGAGCGGGATCGATCTCGCGGCATACGATTACATCCTCACCTTCTATGAAGCCGACGCCTTGCTGCTGGAGAAACAGTATCCGCAGCTGCGTGCGCGCTTCCGGCATTTCCTGCCCGGTGTGTCGATGCGCGGGTTTTTCCGCCGCGTGCCTGCAAGGGACGTGGTTTTCTTCGGCTACCGCGCCGCGCCGCGGGCGAAACGCAAGTGGAAGGTCGACGTGGCATCGCTGCCGCTCGGCGTGGACGAGCCATTCTTTCCGGAGGCGCCCCCACCGTTCCCCTTGTCGTTCCCCTCGCCGCGCCGCCTCGTCTTCGTCGGACGGCTGGACAAGAGCAAGCACATCGACTGGCTGGCCGATTTCTTTGCCGCCAGCGGGCTGGCCGAACGCGGCTACCTGCTCGACGTAGTGGGGGATGGTCCCCTGATGGAGAGCTTGCGGGAGAAACACGACCGCTCGCCCGGCATCATCTTGCACGGGCGCAAGCGCCAGGACGAGGTGATCGGGCTGCTGCGCGAAGCCTTCCTGCTGCTCCATCCGACCGACCTGGAAAGCTTCGGCCTGACCATCCTCGAAGGAATGGCGGCGGGCATTCCCGTCATCACCCACCGGCTCGACAGCATCGAAGTCTGGGCGCATGAACACCCGCGCTACGCCGCCCGCCTCGATGCGGCATCCTGGAAGCAGGAGATCCTGAAGTTCGAGGACCGCGCTTATTGGGAATCGACGAGCGCGGCAAACCTCGCGTTTGCGAAGACGTTTACCTGGGACCGGATCGCGGACCAGGTCCTTGAATTGGCCATGGCGCGCTGAGCGCCGCTCAGCAAATCACTTCGATCCGGTCTTCCGCCTTGGGATGCGCGGACAGGCCCGCGTCGGCGCGCGTGACGCCGGTTTTCATCCTATCCTCCACGCGCTTGCGGTTTTGCGATTCGGTCGCGCGGGTATTCTCGCGGTGCCAGAGGTGGAAGACTTCGGTGGAGAAGGCGCCGCCCTTGCGGCGGATGCCGTGGCGCGCGAGGCGCAGCACCACGTCTGCATCCTCATGCCCCCAGCCGACGAAGCTTTCATCGAAACCATCCACCGCGGCATAGTCCTCGCGCCAGATCGCCAGGTTGCAGCTCTTGATGCGGTTCCACTTCACCGCGCGGTAGTGGCGCATGCCGGTGTTGGGGAAGTGCAGCAGAGGCAGGACCTTGTTGGTATTGCCGGCGAGGCGCTGGCGCAGCCAGTACGACAGGCCGCGCTTGTGGATGGCGTCGCCGGACGCGAGCACTTCTTTCGTGAACGGTTCGGACAACAGCACCCGGCTGCCGGAGACCATGAATCCCTTTTCCGCCAGCAGGCGGTGGCGTGCGATGTAATCCGGCCGCGGCACGCAGTCGCCGTCGAGGAAGACCAGATATTCGCCGCGCGATGCATGAACGCCAAGATTGCGCGCGGCTGAGGCGCGGAAGCCGTCGTCGGGTTGCCATGCATGCACCAGGCGCTTCAGGCCGGGGGCATGCGGCGCGTTGCGGAAAGCGGCAAGGGCGTCCCGCGTCGGCTGGCCCGAACCGTCGTCGGCAATGATCACCTCGAAATCCGGATCGTCCTGCTCGAGCAGCGCGCGGACGACGGCCGACAGCGCGTCGGGACGGTTGTAGGTGGTGACGATGACCGAGATCAGCATGTGTTGATAGCCTTGCATGGAATGCCGCAAAGTGCCAGAAGGGGCGCAAGCACGCGGCTGAAAACTGCCGGGCAGTATACCTGATCGTTTCCATCCTCCCGGAGGCCCGGGCGGGAGGCATCCTCTATAATCTACGACCAGCATCATTTTCCCGGCTTGCCGGTTTCACATCTGACAATGCAACGATTTATCCCATGAAGCTGTCCCCGCATCTGAAACGGCTGTCCCGCATGGTCGTGCCGTACAAGGGGCGCTTGCTGCTGGCCCTGCTCGGCATGGTCATCACCGCCGGCACCGAACCTGCCCTGGCTGCCATGATGAAACTGTTGCTGGACAACGGCTTCACCGGGAAAGTCAGCTTTTCGCTGTGGCTGGTGCCCGGATTCGTGATCGGCATCTTCGCGCTGCGCGGTTTCTCCACCTTCATGACCAATTACATGCTGGCCTGGGCGACCACCCGCCTGCTCAACGAATTGCGCCAGCTGATGTTCGTGCGGTTGCTCGACGTGCCGGTCGGCTTCTATGCGCAGTCGCCTGTCGGCCGCGTGATCAACTCGATGATGTTCGAAGTGCAGCAGATCGTCGACATGATGCGCAACGTGTTCACCTCCATGATCCGCGACACGCTGACCGTGGCCGGCCTGCTCGGATATCTGTTCTGGCTCAATCCCGCGCTCACGCTGATCACGCTGGTGCTCATCCCGCTCATCGCCGTGGTGGTGCGCTACACCGGCAAACGCCTGCGCCGCCTCAACCAGCACTTCCTCACTATCAACGCCGAAATGACGCAGGTCATCGAAGAGACGACCCGCGCGCAGCAGGTGATCAAGATCTTCGGCGGCCAGGAATACGAGCGCAAGCGCTTCGAGCAGCGCGCCGGTACGCTGCGCAGCTATTCGATGCGCATGGCCACCACCTTCGCCATGACGGTGCCCGTCACCCAGCTCATGACCGCGTTCGCGGTCTCGGTGGTGATCGTGATCGCCCTGGTCCAGGCCAACGAAGGCACGACGACGGTCGGCAGCTTCGCCTCCTTCATCACCGCGATGCTGATGCTGCTGACGCCGCTCAAGCACCTCGCCGAAGTCAACGGCCCGCTGCAGCGCGGCCTGGCCGCCGCCGACGCCGTGTTCGCGCTGGTCGATACCGAACCGGAGCGCAAAAGCGGCAAGCCGCTGCCCGGGCGGGCCAGCGGCAGGCTGGAATTCGTCGATGTCGATTTCACCTACCCCGGGCAGAAGCAGCCCGCGCTCACCGGCATCAACCTCGCCATCCGCCCGGGCGAGACGGTGGCCTTCGTGGGCATGTCGGGCGGCGGAAAATCCACGCTGGTCAACCTCGTGCCCGGTTTCTATCCGGTCACGCGCGGCGAAATCCGCATCGACGGCGAGCCGATCGAATCGGTATCGCTCGCCAGCCTGCGCGCCCAGATCGCGATGGTGAGCCAGAACGTGGTCCTGTTCGACGATACCGTAGCCGCCAACATCGCATACGGTGATGCGAGCCCGGACATGCGGCGCGTCGAGGCGGCGGCGAAGGCCGCGCATCTCGCCGACGTCATCGCCGCCCTGCCGGAAGGCATGAACACCATGATCGGCGACAACGGCGGCAGGCTGTCGGGCGGCCAGCGCCAGCGGCTTGCGATCGCGCGCGCGATCTACAAGGATGCGCCCATCCTGATCCTCGACGAAGCCACTTCCGCGCTCGATACCGAATCGGAGCGCGCCGTGCAGGCCGCACTGGAGGAACTGATGCGCGGCCGCACCACGCTCGTCATCGCCCACCGCCTGTCCACCATTGAACGCGCCGACCGCATCGTCGTGCTGGCCGGCGGCAGCATTGCGGAAATCGGCACGCACCAGGAATTGCTCGACAAGAACGGCGTCTACGCCAACCTGTACCAACTTCAATTCGCCAAGGAGACAGAAGCATGAGCACACCGATTTCCCGTTTCCCCGTCCCCGACATCAACGCGCTACCGGACGACATCAAGCAGATGATCCTCGCCGTGCAGGAAAAGGCGGGCTTCGTGCCCAACGTCTTCCTCACGCTCGCGCACAGGCCGGCGGAATTCCGCGCCTTCTTCGCCTACCATGACGCCCTGATGCTCAAGGAAACCGGCAGCCTCACCAAGGCCGACCGGGAAATGATCGTCACCGCGACCAGCGCGAAGAACAGTTGCCTGTACTGCGTGGTTGCGCACGGCGCCTTGCTGCGCATCTATGCCAAGCAGCCGCTGGTGGCCGATCAGGTGGCGGTCAATCACCTGAAGGCAGACATCACGCCGCGGCAGAAGGCCATGCTCGACTTTGCGATCAAGGTCTGCCTGCGTTCGCATGAGGTCGGCGATGAAGATTACGAAGCGCTGCGCGCCCACGGATTCGATGACGAAGACATCTGGGATATCGCCGCCATCACCGCTTTCTTCGGCCTGTCCAACCGTATGGCGAACATCATCTCGATGCGCCCGAACGAGGAATTCTTCCTGATGGGCCGCGTGCCGCGCAGCAAATGAGCGTGCCGGTCCGGGGCGTGCCGCGCACGCTCGTCATCTCTCCCAACTGGATCGGCGACGCCGTCATGGCGCAGCCGCTCCTGCGCCTGTTGAAGCAGCGTCATCCGGAGCGCCCGATCGACGTGCTTGCACCTGGTTGGGTGGCGCCGGTATGGCGTGCGATGCGGGAAGTCGATACCGTTTTGGAAGCGCCATTCCGGCACGGCGCTCTGCAGCTGCGCGAGCGCCGCGAATACGCGAAGATGCTGCGCACACGCGGTTACGAGGATGCTTATGTGCTGCCCAACACGCTGAAGTTCGCGCTGATCCCATGGCTGGCGGGCATCCCGAAGCGCGTCGGCTACAAGGGCGAGATGCGCTACGGCTTGCTCAACGTCATTCATCATGACAACCGTGACAAGCCGCGGCCCATGGTGTCCTTCTATGCGGCGCTCGCCGATGCGCCCGCACGCGATGCCCCGCCGCCGTCGGCGCTGCCGCGGCCAGCGCTTGAGGTATCCGCCGAACGCGTGGCCGAAGTGGCGCTGCACCTTGGGCTGAGCATCAAGCATCCATTGGTGCTGTTTGCCCCGGGTGCCGAATTCGGTTCCGCCAAACGCTGGCCGGCTTCGCATTTTGCGGAACTGGCGAAAGCGATCAAGGGCGAGCGCGGCGAGGCGCAGATTGCCTTGATGGGCTCACCCAAGGACAAGGACGTGTGCGACGAGATCGTTTCGCTGGTGCCCGGCGTCCACAACCTGGCGGGCGTCACGAAGCTGGATGAAGCCGTGGCACTGATCGCCGGAGCGTCCGCCATGGTGAGCAACGATTCGGGGCTGCTGCATATCGCGTCGGCGCTCAATCGGCCGATCGTGGCGATCTACGGGCCGACCGATCCGCTGCATGCGCCGCCGTTTTCCGATGTCGCGAAATCGATCTTTCTCGGGATTGAATGTTCGCCGTGCAAGGAACGTGAATGCCCGCTTGGACATCATCGCTGCATGCGGGATATTTCAGCGGGGATGGTGTGGGAGCCGCTGCGGGGGATGATCAGGGGGTAGGGTGCATGGGGTACTACTGTCCGTTAATGCTGGTGGGTTTCGCTTCGCTCTACCCACCCTACGTTTCTTTATCAAGGACGGCAGGGTCGGTAGAGCGAAGCGAAACCCATGAGCCATTAAAGAACGGTAGGGTGGGTAGTGCGCAGCGAAACCCACCAGGACAACGCTCCGTTAATCGCATCACACTCACCGCCCCGTAAACCGCACCACACCCCCATTCACCACACACCGGCACGGATTCCCCCCTATCCCATAAGCCAGTTCCCCAGGCCGCTCGATATCCCACAGCGCGAAATCCGCCCGCTTGCCCGTTTCCAGGCTGCCGGCGTCCTGCGCCATCCCGAGCGCTTTCGCCGCATAAAGGGTGACACCGGCCAGTGCCTCAAGCGGCGTCAGCCGGAACAGCGTGCACGCCATGTTCATCGCCAGCAGCAGGGAAGTCATCGGCGAGGTCCCAGGATTGCAGTCCGTGGAAACAGCCATCGGCACGCCCGCCTCGCGCAATGCCTGCACCGGAGGAAGCCGGGTCTCGCGCAGAAAATAGAAAGCGCCCGGCAGCAGTACCGCCACCGTTCCCGCCTGCGCCATCGCGTCAATGCCTTCGGCCGACAGATGCTCCAGGTGGTCGGCAGACAGGCCGCCGTAGCGCGCGACAAGCGATGCGCCGCCCTGGTCCGAAAGCTGTTCCGCATGCAGTTTCACCGGCAGCCCGTGCCTGCGCGCCGCCTCGAAAACGCGCGCAGTCTGGTCGGCGGAGAAACCAATCCTTTCGCAGAAGGCATCCACCGCATCGACCAGTCCTTCGGCAGCAAGCGCAGGAAGCATCTCGTCACAGACAGCATCGATGTAACGCTCCGCGTCGCCGGCGTACTCCGGCGGCAGCGCATGCGCGCCGAGGAAGGTGGTGCGTACCCGCACCGGCATCGTCTGTCCGATGCGCCGCGCGACGCGCAGTATCTTGCGCTCGGTGTCGAGGTCGAGGCCGTAGCCGGATTTGATCTCCAGCGTGGTGACGCCTTCCGCCAGCAAGTTCTGCACGCGCGGCAGGCTGGCGTCCAGCAAGGCGTCTTCGGATGCGGCGCGCGTGGCGCGCACGGTGGACATGATGCCGCCGCCGCGCCGTGCGATCTCTTCATAGCCGGCGCCGTTCAGCCTGGCCTCGAACTCGTCGCTGCGGCTGCCCGCATAGACGATGTGCGTGTGGCAGTCGATCAGGCCGGGCGTCAGCCAGCAGCCCTTGCCGTCATGCAGTTCCCTTGCACGATGCCCTTCCGGCAGCGCGCTGCGTGCGCCTATCCACGCGATGCGACCTTTATGGATGGCGACCGCACCGTCGCGGATCTCGCCATAGCCCTCCGGCCCGGCCATCGTCGCCAGATGGACGTTGGTCCACAACGCATCCCAATCCCCTGACATGGCACAACCTCCGTTCAAACAGCCGCGCGTTCCGCGATCCGGGCGACGAGGCGGGCGGCCACGCGCGCCGTCCGGTTGTCGATGTCGCGCCCGGGGTTGAGTTCGGCAACATCCGCCAGGCGCAGCTTGCCGCTGGCCGCCGCCGCATCGACGATGGGTTCGATGACATCGAGCGGCACCCCGCGCGCCGCCGGCGCGCTGACGCCGGGGGCGACCGCCGCGGGCAGCACGTCGAGGCAGACGGTGAGGTAGAGATGGTCGACGCCGGCAAGAAAGGACGACACCGTGGCCAGCGTCTCGTCCAGCTGCATCACGCCCATGTCTTCATCCAGCCGCCATGTCACGCCGAGCGCGTCCGCGCGCTGGAACAAGGCTTCCGTATTGGCGAAGGCGCTCACCCCGAGGCAGCAATAGTTGAATGCCCAGCCGCGTGCCTGGCACTCTTCGGCAATCTGGCGGAAGGGCGTGCCGGAGCTGGCGCGTGCATCCATCCGCAGGTCGAAGTGGGCGTCGAGATTGAGGATGCCGATGCGCGGCTTCGTCGCATTCCCGGCAAGGTGGCGGGCAAGTCCCCCGAAGGAGCCGAAGGCGATCTCGTGGCCGCCGCCCAGTGCGATGGCGAGCTTGCCGGATGCAAGCACGACAGCGACGGCCGCCGACAATTCGTCCTGCGCCTCCTCCAGCCCGTCGCCGTTGTCCGACGGATCACACGAAATATCGCCCGCATCCGCGATCGACTTGCAGCGCCGCACCGGCATGTTGGCGAGCATCGCGCGCAGTGCTGCCGGTCCGCCCTCCGCCCCGGTGCGTCCCTGGTTGCGGGCCACGCCGGCATCGCAGGCAAAGCCGACCAGGCCCACGCCGGGGCCGCCGGCGGCCTGCTCGAAAGGACGCACCACTTGGTGCCAGCGCATGCCGAGCTCGCCTTCGGCTGCATCGATCCGGCCTTGCCACTGTTTCATGTCTGCCTTGCGATGCATCGCATGCTCCTCAGGTGGAATAGAGTCCCGCGAACAAGTCCTGGCAGGTGGCGCTCAGCCCGCCGTGCAGGACGAGCTGTTTCGCCGCCTCGATGTCGGGCGCGAACAGGCGGTCCTTGTCGTAGAACGCCACGCGCTGGCGCAGGCGTTGATGCACTTGCGCAAGCATCGGCGAGGTCGCGAGCGGACGGTGGAAATCCACGCCTTGCGCCGCGGCCAGCAGTTCGATGCCGACGATGGTCGCGGTGTTCTGCGCCATTTCGTGCAGGCGCCGGCCGGCGAAGGTCGCCATGCTCACATGGTCTTCCTGATTGGCCGAGGTGGGCAGGCTGTCGACGCTGGCGGGATGGGCGAGCGACTTGTTTTCCGAGGCCAGCGCCGCCGCCGTCACGTGCGCAATCATGAAGCCGGAATTGAGGCCGGAAGAGGCGACGAGGAAGGGCGGCAGGCCGGACAGCGTGGAGTCGATCAGGAGCGCAATGCGGCGCTCGGACAGCGCGCCGATTTCCGCCAGCGCCAGGGCCAGGCTGTCGGCGGCGAAGGCCACCGGCTCGGCGTGGAAATTGCCGCCGGAAATGACGTCGCCTTCATCCGCGTACACGAGCGGATTGTCGGTGACCGCATTGGCCTCGATCAGCAGGGTGCGGGCGGCGTTGCCGATGAGATCGAGGCAGGCACCCATCACCTGCGGCTGGCAGCGCAGGCTGTACGGGTCTTGCACCCGTTCGTCGTTCTCCAGGTGCGAGCGGCGGATTTCGCTGCCGGACAACAACTGGCGGTAAATCTTCGCCACGGCGATCTGGCCCGGTTGTCCGCGCACCGCATGCACACGCGGATCGAAGGGCGCGTCGCTGCCCTTGGCGGCATCGACCGACAGCGCGCCGGACACGGTGGCCGCTTCCAGCATGCGCTCTGCAAGGAACAGGCCGTGCAGCGCGAAGGCGGTGGAGACCTGGGTGCCGTTGATCAGCGCCAGGCCTTCCTTCGCCGCCAGCGTTACGGGCTCGATGCGTGCCGCCGCCAGTGCGTCTTTTGCGGACATGATCCGGCCGTCCACGCGCACGTCGCCTTCGCCCATCAGGGCGAGCGTCATGTGCGACAGCGGCGCGAGGTCGCCCGAGGCGCCCACCGATCCCTTGCTCGGGATGCAGGGCATGATGCCGCGGTTGTAGAGCGCGATCATGGTGTCGATGACCGAGGCGCGAATGCCGGAATAGCCGCGCGACAGGCTGCCGATCTTCATCGCGAGGATCAGGCGTACGACTTCGTCAGTGATGAGTTCGCCGCTGCCGACGGAATGCGACAGGATCAGGTTGCGTTGCAGTTCTTCGAGCTGGTCGTTGGGAATGTGCGTCTTGGCCAGTTTGCCGAAGCCGGTGTTGATGCCATAGGCAGGGGCGCCGCGTTCCACGATCTTGTGGATCGTGGCCGCGGACGCGTTGATCGCTTCGTAGGCGGATGCGTTCAGCGCGAGCGGGACGGCGTCGCGCCAGATCTTGCGCAGGTCGGCCAGGGTGAGCTGGCCGGGGTTCAGGGTGAGGGTGTTTTTCATTTGTGCGGTGTTTTGGTGCGCTTGGTGGGTTTCGCTGCGCTCTACCCACCCTACAAAATTTATTTGATCATCGGGAGGTTCAGGTGGTTGCGCTTGGCGCAGGCGACGGCCGTTTCGTAGCCGGCGTCGGCATGGCGCATCACGCCACTACCGCTGTCGTTGACCAGCACCCGCGCCAGCCGCTTGGCCGCCGCGTCGCTGCCGTCGGCGACGATCACCATGCCCGCATGCTGTGAGTATCCCATGCCGACTCCGCCGCCGTGGTGCAGCGATACCCAAGTGGCGCCGCCGGCGGTGTTCAGCAGCGCATTGAGCAGCGGCCAGTCGGAGACCGCATCGGTGCCGTCGCGCATGCCTTCCGTCTCACGGTTCGGGCTGGCGACCGAACCGGTGTCGAGGTGGTCGCGGCCGATGACGATGGGTGCCTTGAGCTCACCCTTGCGCACCATCTCGTTGAACGCGAGGCCGGCGATGTGGCGTTCGCCCAGGCCGAGCCAGCAGATGCGCGCCGGCAGGCCCTGGAAGGCGATGCGGTCGCGTGCCATGTCCAGCCAGTGGTGCACGTGCTTGTTCTCCGGGAACAGTTCCTTGATCTTGGCGTCGGTCTTGTAGATATCTTCCGGATCGCCGGACAGCGCCACCCAGCGGAACGGACCCTTGCCGTCGCAGAACATCGGCCGTATGTAGGCCGGCACGAAGCCCGGGAAGTCGAAGGCGTTCTTCACGCCGGTATCGAAGGCCACCTGGCGGATGTTGTTGCCGTAGTCGACGGTGGGGATGCCCATGGCGTGGAAGTCGAGCATCGCCTGCACGTGCATGGCGCAGGAGCGCGCGGCCTGTGCCGTCAGCGTGCCATGCTGCGCATGATCCTGCTGTGCGGCCTTCCACTGCGCAACGGTCCAGCCCGCCGGCAGGTAGCCGTTGACGAGGTCGTGCGCGGAAGTCTGGTCGGTGACGAGGTCGGGCTTGATGCCGCCGGCACGCGCACGCTTGACCAGTTCCGGCAAGACTTCGGCGGCGTTGCCGAGCAGGCCGATCGATACCGCTTCCTTGCGTTCGCAGTGGTATTGCACCAGCGCCAGCGCTTCGTCGAGGTCTTTGGCCTGCTTGTCCAGGTAGCGGGTGCGCAGGCGGAAATCGATGCTGCTCTGCTGGCATTCGATGTTCAGCGAGACCGCGCCGGCCAGCGTCGCCGCCAGCGGCTGCGCCCCGCCCATGCCGCCCAGGCCGGCGGTGAGGATCCAGCGTCCGGCCCAGTCGCCGTTGTAATGCTGGCGGCCGGCTTCGACGAAGGTTTCATAGGTGCCTTGGACAATGCCCTGGCTGCCGATGTAGATCCAGCTGCCCGCCGTCATTTGCCCGTACATGAACAGGCCCTTGCGGTCGAGTTCGTTGAAGTGTTCCCAGTTTCCCCATTTCGGCACGAGGTTGGAATTGGCCAGCAGCACGCGTGGTGCGTCTTCATGCGTCTTGAACACGCCGACCGGCTTGCCAGACTGGATGAGCAGGGTCTCGTCGTCGTTCAGCGTGCGCAGGGTGTCGAGGATGCGGTCGAAGCATTCCCAGTTGCGCGCGGCGCGGCCGATGCCGCCGTAGACGACGAGATGCTTCGGATTTTCCGCGACTTCCGGGTCGAGGTTGTTCTGGATCATCCGGTAAGCCGCTTCAGTCAGCCAGCTCTTGCAGCTGCGCTCGGCGCCGCGCGGGGCCCGGATAGTGCGGCTGGCGTCGAAACGGGGATCGTTGTCCAGGTGGATCGTTTCCTTCGGTGCGTTCATGGGTGTCTTCCTTCCATTCCAAGGGGAGCGTTTTTTAAAGCTTAAGTTGTATATACAACTTGGTCAAGGAATTTTTGAAATGACTGGACAAGTGCTACCATCGCCGTGGCAGACAATTGACCTGGAGAGCATTTTGGATTCGGCGGCAGACGTACCTGTTTATCAACAAATCAAGGATTACCTGCTGGAACGCATCCACGCGGGCGACTGGAAGGAGGGCGACGCCATTCCTTCCGAACAGGAACTGTCGAAACAGTTCGGCGTATCGCGCATGACGGTGAACCGCGCGGTGCGTGAGCTGACGGCGGAGCAGGTGCTCACCCGCATCCAGGGTTCCGGTACCTATGTCGCGCAGCACAAGTACCAATCCACGCTGGTGGAGATCAAGAGCATCGCCGAGGAGGTGCATGCGCGCGGCCACCGCCACCGCAGCGAGCTGCACTTGCTGGAGCGGGCGAAAGCCTCCGAACTGCTGGCCTTGCCTTTCGGCCTGAAACCGGGCGCGCCGCTGTTCCATTCCGTCATCGTGCACTTCGAGAACGATGTGCCGATCCAGGTCGAGGACCGCTGGGTGAATCCCGCGGTCGCGCCCGATTACATGCAGCAGGATTTTTCCGCAATTACGCCGAATGAGTACCTGATGGCCGCCGCGCCCCTGCAGGGCGTGAATTACAGCATCGAAGCGCTCAGCCCGCCGCGCGAGATCGCCGACATGCTCCACATCCAGAGCAAGGAACCCTGCCTCGTGCTCAAGCGGCGCACGCTGTCCAAGGGCCAGGCGGCGTCGGTGGTCACCATGTGGCATCCGGGCAGCCGCTACCAGTTCGCAGGCAGCTTCTGATTGTTTCCCTAAGGAAATGGAATATACTCGCCGACATGATTCCAGTCCTGCGAACCCTGATGCTTGCCGCCTGCGCGATGCTGTTCCAGACCGCGCACGCCGCCTGCGAAAACCAATTCTTCGCGCCCGATGACAACGGCAACGCGCGCCCCCTGAATCGTCCGCATGCGGAATTTGCTGCCGCGCTGCGTGCCGCCAATGCCGGCAATGCGACGGCGGCACGCAACCTTGCCGTATCCTACGAGGCGGGCTACCTGGTGTCGCGCTGCGAGGAAAGGGCGGCCTACTGGTATGGCAAGGCCGCGCGCGGCGGAGACCAGGAAGCCAAGCGCTGGATGGAAGAGCACGAGGCGCTGGCGCGCATGGCTTCGGGCCCGGAATGCGTTGGCGCCTACTGCAGCGGAAACGCGGACGGCCGCGGCCATGTGGCGATGTTTTATGCGGGGCGGCACGGGCATTACTTCGCGCCGCTTACGATCAACGGCATCACCGTCGAGGGGCTGATCGACACCGGCGCCTCCTCGATCGCGATGAGCACGGAAACCGCGCGTAAGCTTGGCATCGACAAGCTGCCCGGCAAGTCGGGCAGCGTGCAGACCGCGAACGGCCTGCTCACGGCAGAGCACGTGGTCGTGCCGGAGGTGACCATTTCGGGCATCACCTTGCACGACGTGCGCGTCGCCATCGGCACCACCGGCGAAACGCTGATCGGCATGAGCTTCCTCGGCCGCCTGCAGCTGCGCATGGGCGGTGGTGTGCTGTCGATGTCGCGGTAGACGTCGTCATTCCTGCGAAGGCGGGAATCCAGCGTCGTTCACTCGGAGAAGGCATTGGGGCACTCACACGCCACTGGATTCCGGCCTTCGCCGGAATGACGTGGAGTGGGTGTGCGATGCGCTACCTCTGCAGCCCGCATGCGGGCGACGCCGTCTGATTCACCGCCTCCTCCTCACCCCGTCATTCCGGCGAAAGCCGGAATCCAGCGTCGTTCACCCGGAGAAAGTATCGGCGCACCCACACGCCACTGGATTCCGGCCTTCGCCGGAATGACGTGGGGAGGGTACGGGTGCGCCGCCTTTGCAGCCCGCATGCGGGCGACGCCGCTCGATTCCCCGCATCCTCTCACCCCGTCATTCCGGCGAAAGCCGGAATCCAGCGTCGTTCATTCGGAGAAAGCATCGGCGCACCCAAGTGCCACTGGATTCCCGCCTCCGCTGGAATGACTAGGAATGGCCCTGCTACCGCGACCCCGCCGGCGAAAGATACGGACTGATCGCGCGCGCCGAGACGGACACATTGTCCCCGCTGCGCAAGGCCGCCACCTCGTCTTCCGACGCCACCACGTCGATCACTTCCTGTCCGATCAGCAGCGTGACGATGTGCACCACGTCTTCCCGGCGGATATCCAGCACCTGCGCATGCAGGTTCAGCCTTCCCGAGAGCCGTCCCTGCAGGAACACCTCCCTCGGTGTGCCGGAAGCGGCGATGCGCCCGGCTTCCAGCCGCAACACCGCATCCGACATCTTGAACACTTCCCCCAGCTCATGGCTCACCATCAAAGTCGTCAGCCCGAAGCGGCGATGCAGCGCGGCCAGTTCGTCCTGCAGTTGCTGGCGCAGGTTCAGGTCGAGCGCGGACAGCGGCTCGTCGAGCAGCAGCAGCTTCGGCTTGCGCGCGAGCGCGCGGGCGAGGGCGACGCGCTGCTTCTGCCCGCCGGAGAGCGTGGCGGGCAGGCGCTCCTGCAGCTTGCCGAGGTCCATCAGCGCGATCAGCTCGTCCACCCAGCCGCCTTCGTGCCGCTCGACGGCATAGGCGATGTTCTCCCGCACGCTGAGATTGGGAAACAGCGCATAGTCCTGGAACACGAAGCCGATGGCGCGGTGCTGCGGCGGCAGGTGGATGCCGCGCGCCGCGTCGAACCATGTCTCGCCATTGACCACGATGCGTCCGCTATCCGGCCGGGCCAGGCCGGCCAGCATGCGCAGCACCGTGGTTTTCCCGGCGCCGGAAGGGCCGAACAGGGTGGCGAAGCTGCCGCCGGCAATGGAGGCTTCCACCTGCAATTGCAGGGGGCCGCTTGCGCTGTCGAGCTGTTTGCCGAGGCTGAACGAAATCATCTCAGCCCGCCTTCAGCAGTTTCTTGTTCATCACATACACCGTCAGGAGGATCGCAAAGGTGACGGCGAACAGGACGAATGCATAGAAATTGGCCGCCGCGTAGTTCAGGCTTTCAACTTCGTCGTAGATCGCGATCGAGGCCACCTTCGTTACACCAGGGATGTTCCCGCCTATCATCAGGATCACACCGAACTCGCCCACCGTATGCGCGAAGCTCAGCACCGCGCCGGACAGCAGCGCGGGCTTGATGTTCGGCAGCAGGATGCGGAACAGCGTGAACATGTCGGACTTGCCCAGCGTGCGCGAGGCTTCGATCAGGGACGCCGGCAGGTTCTGGAATCCCGACTGGATCGGATGCACCATGAACGGCAGGCTGAAGATCACCGAGCCGACGACCAGCCCCGCGAAGCTGAACACGAGGCGGATGTTGAACCACTGCTCCAGCCACTGTCCGAAGGCGTTCTGCGGACTGAAGGCGAGCAGCAGGTAGAAGCCCAGCACCGAGGGTGGCAGCACGAGCGGCATGCTGACCAGGGTCTCGATCACCGGCTTGAAGCGGGTACGCGTGTAAGCGATCCAGTAGGCCAGCGGAATGCCGATCAAGAACAGGATCACCGTGGTGATCGCCGCCAGGCGGAAGGTGAGCAGCAGCGGCTGCCAGTCGTGGCTCATGCGCCTGCCTCCGGAAGCAGCGTCATTTCATTGGCCTTGACCAGGCCTTCCACGGCGTCGCCGATGGCGAGCCCGAGCGCGTGCGAGGAGCGGGTGGTGATGACCGACTCCAGCGCGCGCCCTTCAAAATCCAGCGTCACGCGCGTGAGCAGCGTGCCGCGCTCGATCGCCGCCACGGTGCAGGGGATGCGGTTACGCATGCTGATCAGGCCCGACAGGTTCTTCGCCAGCGACACTTCGGTTTCCTTGAACAGCAGGGTGACGGCCATGCCGGGCTTCCATCCCGCGGCTTCTTCGCTGGCGCCGATCAGGGTCGCGGTGAAGCGGCGCGCGCCGACCTGCAC
The DNA here is from genome assembly GCF_035654295.1 of Noviherbaspirillum sp. Classification (GTDB taxonomy): domain Bacteria; phylum Pseudomonadota; class Gammaproteobacteria; order Burkholderiales; family Burkholderiaceae_D; genus Noviherbaspirillum. The sequence goes on from NZ_DASRXF010000109.1 coordinate 22,868, forward strand.
GTCGATCAGCGCAATGCTGCCGTGCACGGCAATGTCCGCAATCTCTCCGGGCAGACGGTTCATGGCAGCAGGTATCCGTAGCGTTCGAGGATGGCGCGCGCCTTCGGCGACAGCATGAAGTCGTGGAACTGTCGTGCCAGGGCCTTCTGCTCGCCGTGCCGGAGCACGACCATTCCCTGCGCGATCGGCTGGTAGGCCTCCCGGGGCAGGTCGATCCACTTGCCTTGCCCTTTCATCTCGGGCGAGACCACTACCGATTTCGCGGTCACCCCCGCATCCGCCGCACGCGAATGGATGTACTGGTTGGTCTGCGAAATGCTCTCGCCGAACACCAGCTTGGGGGCCAGCGCGGCATCCAGCCTGAAGTGCGCGAAGGCTTTCATCGTCTCGCGGCCATAGGGCGCGGTCTTCGGGTTTGCCATCGCGATCTTCGCCACCGCCGGGCCGGGGAGCACCGTCTTCCAGTTGGCCAGATCGAGGTCCTTCATCGTCCACAGGACGAGCGCACCGTAGGCATATACCCTCGGCGGCGCGGCGGCGAAGCCTTCCTTGTGCAGCTTTTCCGGATACTCCATGTCGGCCGAGAGGAAGACATCGAAGGGCGCGCCGTTCATGATCTGCGCGGTGAACTTGCCGGACGAGTTGTAGACCGGCTTCAGGTCGTGGCCGGTTTCCTTCTTGAACTCGGCCTGGATATCGTCGAAGGCATACTGCACGTTGGCGGCGACGGCGACCGTCAGCGTATCGGCGGCGGCGGAAGCGCACAGCGCAAAGAGCAGGGATGCTGCAAGCATTCTCATCGGGGGTTCCTTTCAGTAGGCCGGCACGCCGAGGACAACGTGCGAGGCATTGAAGATCGCAACGGCCGGTTTGCCTTCCGCAAGGTCGAGCTCATCGGCGCTGTCGTTGCTGATGACGGCGCACACGGTCGTGCCGCCGGGAAGCTGGATCACAACTTCGGCATTCACCGCGCCGCGCTGCAGCTTGACGACCGTGCCTTCCAGCCGGTTCTGGGCGGACAGTTTCAGGCCGTCGCCGGCCTCCGCGACCATCACCCACGGCGCCTTGATCAGCGCCACCACGTCGACGCCGGGACGCAACCCGAGATGGCGCGTGCTTTCCTGTGTGATGACGGCCACGATGCGATCGCCACCCTGCAGCGCGACGACGATCTCGTCGTTCACCGCGCCGCTGTGGATCTCGGCCACCTTGCCGTAGAACTGGTTGCGGGCGCTGGTCTTCATGTTCAATCGGCGCATCAGTTGATAGGTGTCGGTGAAATCTTCGATGTTCTCGCCCAGCGTTTTCAGGAAGCGCTGGTGCTCTTCCTCGATCAGCCGGAAGGCGGCCACCAGGCGCATGCCGCGCGGCGTGAGCCGGGTTCCCCCGCCACCCTTGCCGCCGGTGACGCGTTCCACCAGCGGCTCGCCGGCGAGGTTGTTCATTGCATCGACGGCATCCCACGCCGCCTTGTAGCTCATGCCCATGCTTTTCGCGGCCTTGGTGATGGAGCCGGTGTCGGCGATCCGCTGCAGCAGGTCGATGCGGCCGTGGCCGGCGAGATTGCTTTCATTCCTGGCAATCCACAGGCGGCCTTCGATGTGCATTTTGGGGGAGGGCATGGGAGTCAAAAGCGTTATATATGAGATGATATAACGGTAGGGCGTGGCTTGCCATAGTTCGATCGAACTAGGAGAGGGGACGGTAGGGCGGCTTCTGACCGCACTCGCTCAGTCAAGGCAGGACGGTAGGGTGGGTAGAGCGTAGCGAAACCCACCTTGCGGCCGGCGGAGGGTGTTGCTGGTGGGTTTCGCTTCGCTCTACCCACCCTACGATTCTTGATGCGCGGACGTTATAATTCCACCCGCCTTTCCGACCGCTTCACGCCCACGCCGCACCCATGATCGACCCCGCAGATTCCCGCACGCTTCCCCTGGAAAAGCCTACCCGGGTCCACTTCACCACCGATGCGCGGATTTACACCGTCGTGCTTGAACAGGATCTGCTCGGGGATTGGCGGCTCACGCAGTCCTGGCTGTCCAGGAATGGCAAGCGCGGCGGGAAATCGCAGCTCGTGGAGAGCTTCGCGCAGGGCATGGCGCTGCTGGATAAACTTGCCCGGAACCGCGTCCCGGAACCGGCTTAGCCTCTACATCAGGATGATGTCGTACTGCTCCTGGTGGTACAGCGTCTCCACCTGCAGCGAGATCGGCTTGCCGATGAAATCGCCCAGCATCGCCAGGTGCTGGGATTCTTCTTCCAGGAACATGTCCACCACCACTTGCGAGGCAAGGATGCGGAATTCGCGCGGGTTGAACTGCTTGGCCTCGCGCAGCAGTTCGCGCAGGATTTCATAGCACACGGTGCGCGCGGTCTTGACCTGGCCCTTGCCGGAACAGGCAGGGCAGACTTCGCACAGGATGTGCGACAGCGATTCGCGCGTGCGCTTGCGCGTCATTTCCACCAGCCCGAGCTGCGAGAAGCCGGATACCGATACCTTGGTGCGGTCGCGCGACAGGGCCTTGTTCAGCTCGGCCAGCACGGCGCTGCGATGCTCGACGTTCTCCATGTCGATGAAGTCGAGGATGATGATGCCGCCCAGGTTGCGCAGCCGCAGCTGGCGTGCGATCGCGTGTGCTGCTTCCAGGTTGGTCTTGAAGATCGTGTCGTCGAAATTGCGGCCGGTAACATAGCTGCCGGTATTGACGTCGATGGTCGTCATCGCCTCGGTCTGGTCGATGATCAGGTAACCGCCGGACTTGAGGTCGACGCGGCGGCCGAGCGCGCGCTGGATTTCCTCTTCCACGCCGTACAGGTCGAACAGCGGCCGCTCGCCGGTGTAATGCACCAGCTTGGCCAGCACCGACGGCGTGTAGGCATTGCCGAATTCCTGCAGCTTCTGGAAATTTTCCCGCGAATCGACCTGGATGGTCGAGGTGTTGTCGTTGACGAAATCGCGCAGCACGCGCTGCGCCAGGTTCAGGTCCTGGTACAGCAGGGTGGGCGCCGGCTTCGTGCGCGCGAGCTGGGTGATGTTCGCCCAGGTCTTGCGCAGGTAGTCGATGTCCATCTGCAGGTCGGCATCCGATGCGTCCTCGGCCATGGTGCGGATGATGAAGCCGCCCTTTTCCTCTGCCGGCAGCAGCTTCTGCACCTTGGCCTTCAGCGATTCGCGGTCCACCTCGTTCTCGATGCGCTGCGAAATCCCGATGTGGGAATCCTGCGGCAGGTAGACCAGCATGCGGCCGGCAATCGAAATCTGCGTCGACAGGCGCGCGCCCTTGGTGCCGATCGGGTCCTTGATCACCTGCACCATCACCGACTGCCCGTCGTACAGCAGCTTTTCGATCGGCGCGGGCATGGTGTTGGAATTGTCGTGCGGACGCGCCTCCCAGATGTCGGCCACGTGCAGGAAGGCGGCGCGTTCCAGTCCGATGTCGATGAAGGCGGATTGCATCCCCGGCAGCACGCGCACCACCTTGCCGAGATAGACGTTGCCGGCGAGGCCGCGCGACAAAGTGCGTTCGATGTGGAGTTCTTGTACAGCGCCCTGGAGGATCAATGCAACCCGCGTCTCCTGCGGGGTGATATTGATGAGGATGTCTTCGCTCATAAAGTCGGGATACCGGCTTGATTTAATAGTTGTGCGGTCTCGAACAGCGGCAGGCCCATGATCCCGGTGTAGCTGCCCGCGATGTGCTTGACGAACACCGCCGCCATGCCCTGGATGCCGTAGCCGCCCGCCTTGTCGTAGGGCTCGGAGCTGGCGCAGTAGGCGCGCATCATCTGTTCGGTCAGGGTGATCAGCGTGACGTCGGAAGTCTGGGTCTGCTGGAAGGTGTCGCCGTCGCGATGCAGCGCGACGCTGGTGATGACCTGGTGCGTGCGGCCGGAGAGCGCGCGCAGCATTTCCATCGCTTCGGCTTCATTGGCCGGCTTGCCCAGGATGCGGCCGTCGACGACGACGGTGGTATCGGCCGCCAGCACCGGGCGCAGCGGCAGGCGGCGCGCCAGCATGATCTTCCAGGCCTGTTCGGCCTTCTCGCGCGTCACGCGCACCACGTAGTCATGTGCCCGTTCGTTGGGCAGCACTTCCTCGCTGACGTCGGGACCGCGCGGGCCCTGGTCGCGCAGCAGCAGCAACTCGAATTCGACGCCGATCTGGCGCAGCAGCTCGCGCCGCCGGGGGCTCTTGGAAGCGAGGTAGATCTTGTGGTCTGCCGGTTTCATTGGAATGCTTATACTCGATGGTACGGGTGGTTCTGCGTGATCGACCAGGCACGGTACAACTGCTCGGCGAGCAGGACCCGCACCATTCCATGGGGAAGCGTCATGCTCGACACGCGCACCAGCATGTCGGCCGATGCCTTGAAGCCGGCGTCCAGCCCGTCTGCCCCGCCTATGACGAATGTAACATCACGTCCGTCTTGTTGCCACTGGGTCAGCAGTTGCGACAGTTGCACCGTCGTAAGGTCCTTGCCGCGCTCGTCCAGGGCCACGATGCGCGAACCTTTCGGGATCGCTGCCTCGATCTTGCTGCGCTCAAGGCCCATGACCGTTTCGGCAGTCTTGCTGCCGGAACGTTCTACAGGCTTGATTTCCTTGAGGAGGATGCGGCATTCCGGCGGCATGCGTTTCGCATATTCGCCGAAGCCGTCTTCGATCCAGGCGGGCATCTTGTGGCCCACCGCGGCGATGATGAGCTGCATGGCAGCTTATTTGGCGGTCGTCCGTTTGGCGGCTGTCTTCCTCGGCGCGGCGCTCTTGGTTGCGGCGACCTTCACGGTCTTGCCGGCCGGGGTCTTGGCGGCGGTTTTCCGTGCGGTGGTCTTGGCGGCTGCAGTCTTGGCGGCCGCAGTCTTCGAGGCGGTCTTTGTTGCCGCAGTCTTTGTCGCCGCAGTCTTGCGGGCGGCGGTCTTGCGTGCCGGTTTCTTCGGCTCGTCGTCGTCCAGCGTGGTCTGGCTGGCGGCGATGTGGGTCGAGCGCTTGCGCACCGGCTTGGCCTCGCCGTCCTCGGCGGCGGCCGTCTTTTTCGCCGTGCGCTTGGCCGCGCCGAACTTCACTTCCTTTTCACCCCAGATTTCCTCCAGGCGGTAGTAGTCGCGGATGGCCGGCTGCATGATGTGCACGACCATGTCGCCGAGGTCCACCAGCACCCATTCGCCGGTTTCCTCGCCCTCGATGCTGACGACGTTGCCGCCTTTTT
>NZ_DASRXF010000110.1:0-36427 GCF_035654295.1 Noviherbaspirillum sp.
ACGAAGCGGTGACCGGCCTTGGGAAGGGACTTTTTCAGATCGAACGACATAGGGAATGCCAGGTTGCGGGAAATGCCCCAGCAAGCTGCATGACGGGGACTGCGTCTATGAGAAAATATGGCGAGATTATAAACCAAGCACCGCCACGGCCTCTTGGCCTGTACCTGCCGCCGCGCGGTGCGACATTGTCAGAATGACTCCATCCGCCCCAGTCCGCTATTTCGCGCTGATCCCCGCTGCCGGCGTCGGCGCGCGCATGGGCGCCGCCTGCCCCAAGCAATACATGCCGCTGGCCGGCAAGCTGATGCTGCTCCATGTGCTCGATACCTTCGCCTCTTGCGATGCGATTGCGCATACCTATGTCGTTGTCAGCAAGGAGGACGGCTATATCGATGAAGCGCTGGCCGGGGCAAGGCATCTTGCCGGCCGCGTCACGGTGCTGCACGAAGGCGGCGCGACTCGCCACCAGTCGGTGCTGAACGGCCTGAAGGCAATGCGCGCCACGGCCGGCGGCGAGGACTGGGTGCTTGTCCACGACGCTGCACGGCCGGGCCTGAACTGCGAACTGATCGAGCGCCTGATCGATGCGGTGAAGGACGATCCGGTGGGCGGCCTGCTGGCACTGCCGGTGGTGGACACGCTCAAGCGCAGCAGTCCCGAAGGCCGCGCGGAGGCGACGGTTCCGCGCGAGCGCTTGTGGGCCGCGCAGACGCCGCAGATGTTCCGCCATGCCCTGTTGCTCCGAGCGCTGGAACAGGCGGCCGAAGTCACGGATGAAGCTTCCGCCGTTGAAGCGCTGGGCCTGCAACCGAAACTGGTCGAGGGCAGCCCGCGCAATTTCAAGATCACCTTGCCGCACGATGTCGCGCTGGCAGAACTGCACCTGAAAGGAAATCCATGAGCCTTCCGCCCTTCAGAATCGGACAAGGGTATGACTGCCATGCGCTCGTACCGGGCAGGGAGCTGATCATCGGCGGCGTTGCCATTCCCCACAGCAGCGGACTGCTCGGCCACTCCGATGCCGACGTCCTGCTGCACGCCGTCACCGATGCCATCCTGGGTGCCGCCGGGCTGGGCGACATCGGCCGGCACTTTCCCGATACCGATCCCCGCTTCAAGGGCGCCGATTCACGCGCCCTGCTGCGCGAGGCGGCGAAACGCGTGCAGGAGGCTGGATACCTCATCGGCAATATCGACGCGACCATCATCGCGCAGGCGCCGAAAATGGCCCCGCATATCGCGAGCATGATCGCAAACATCGCCGCCGACCTCGATGTCGGCCAGGCGCAAGTCAACGTCAAGGCCAAGACCAACGAGCGGCTGGGCTACCTCGGCCGCGAAGAGGGGATCGCCGCCGACGCCGTCGCGCTGCTCTACCGCCGCTGAACCGGCTCAGCCGCCGCCGATGCCGCGGATCACGCGGCCGGTGCCTTCACAGGTCGGGCATTCGCTGCCGTCCTGGCGGATGCCCTTGCCGCCGCAATCCTCGCACAAGTCTTCGCCCGTTCCCGGGGTGCCTGCCACGGCTTCATCTCCCGGTTTCAGCGGGGCGGGCTGTTTGCCGGGTGTTCCGGTGGATGGGGATGTAGGCATACCAATCTCCTGAAAGAAAAAACGGCATGGAAAGTGTCCATGCCGTTTTGTTTCGCTTCACTGCCTGCCGGCATATCGCTTGCGTAGATTGCCGGTCTTGCAGGAAGTTCACGCTTCATTCAGGCGCTCAGTTCGAGCACTTTCCTGCTGACATCGAGCGTCACGTCACGTAGTTCGCCGAGCGTCACCATGCGATGGCTTTCCAGGTGTTTCAGCACGGCATCGATGCTCTCGGCGCCGAGCTGGTAATCCGACAGGCGCGTCTTCACGCCCATCTGCTCGAAGAAGTCCTGCGTGCGCTGGATCGCCTGTTCGATGCGCGCATCCTCGCTGCCCTCGGTGATGTTCCAGACGCGCGTCGCGTACTGCAGAAGCTTGGCGCGCTTGCCCTCCTTGCGCACGCGCAGCATGCCGGGCAGGACGATGGCCAGCGTCTGCGCATGGTCGAGCCCGTACAGGGCAGTCAGTTCATGGCCCACCATGTGCGTCGCCCAGTCCTGCGGCACGCCGGCGCCGATCAGGCCGTTCAGCGCGAGCGTCGCGCACCACATGATGTTGGCGCGGGTGTCGTAATCCTGCGGATTGGCCAGCGCCTTCGGACCTTCCTCGATCAGGGTCAGCAGCAAGCCTTCGGCGAAACGGTCCTGGACCGGGGAGTTGACCGGATAGGTCATGTACTGCTCCATCACGTGCGCGTAGGCATCCACCACGCCGTTGCCGATCTGGCGCACGGGCAGGGTGAAGGTCTTGGCCGGGTCGAGGATGGAGAACTTCGGGAACACCAGCTTGCTGGAGAGGCCACCTTCGCCTGCAGCGACTTGCGCGTGACCACGGAGCCGTCGTTCATTTCGGAGCCGGTGGCCGGAAGGGTGAGGATGGTGCCGAAGGGCAGGGCGCGCGTGATGTTGCGGCCGCGTTTTTCAAGGATCGCCCACGGATCGCCTTCGAAATGCACCGCGGCGGCGACAAACTTGGTGCCGTCGATGACCGAGCCGCCGCCCACGGCCAGCAGGAAATCCAGGCTTTCCTTGCGGACCAGTTCCACCGCCTGCATCAGGGTCTCGTAGCTCGGGTTCGGCTCGATGCCCGAAAACTCGCGCACCGTGCGGCCCTCGAGTGCCGCCATCACTTCGTCGAACACGCCGTTGCTCTTGATGCTCCCGCCGCCGTACAGCACCAGCACGCGGGCGTCCGCCGGAACAACCTTGGCGAGGTCGGCGATGCGGCCCTTGCCGAACAGGATCTGGGTCGGGTTGTGGAAATCGAAATTCAGCATGTCAGTCCTCTGGTCTTGTCGTTGGCACTCGCCGGATTGTATGACAAGCACGAAAATCGCGTGCGCCGCCTTCCCGGCGATCCGGAGGATCAGGCCGCCGCCTTCTCCGTTGCGGGCAGCGCGATCCGCATCTTCGTGCGGTAAGCCTGCGGCGTCATGCCCGCCAGCTGCTTGAACACCTGGCGGAAATAGGCGACGTCGCGATAACCGACCTCGTCGGCAATGCCCTCGATGCCCTGCATGGAATGTTCGAGCCGGTGCTTCGCGTGTTCGATGCGCAGGCGCTGCAGGTATTCGTTCGGCGTGTCGCCCGTGGCCTTCTTGAAGCGCCGCTTGAAGTTGCGCTCGCTCATGGCGGCAATCTGGGCGAGGCCGGCCACGTTCAGCGTGCCGCGGAAGTGCGCCTCCATGTGGTTCTGCGCTTTCAGGATGGCCGCGTCGCCATGCCGTTTCTGGAACTCGAACAACGAATAATCCATCTGCTGCTCCCGCCATCCATCCAGCACGAGCGCGCGCGCCAGCTGCTCGGCGGTCTTGTATCCGCACCAGTATTCCACCAGGTACAGGCAAAGCTCGGCGTAGGCATTGATGCCGCCCGAGCAAAAGATGCTGCCGTCCTGCGTCAGCATCCGCTCCGGCCGCACATCGACCTCCGGGTACAGCGCGCGGAACATGGGGACGAATCCCCAGTGCGTGGTCGCGATGCGCCCGCTGAGCAGGCCGGCCTCGGCCAGCACGAAGGCGCCGGTGCAGATGCTGGCAATGCGCGTGCCCTGGCGATGCAGGCGCACGAGATGCGGAACGACCGTCGTCGCCCAGGCTTCGCGTTCGCCCACATTGGCCGAGCTCACGATCAGCAGGTCCGCGCTCTGTACCTCCGCCAATGTGCCTTGCGTCCTGATCTGCATGCCGTTCATGCAGCTCACGTCGCCGCCGTCCACGCCGACGATGCGGACGGAAAAGCGAGGCACGGGGTTGGCGGCGCACAGCTGTTCCCATAACTGGCCGGCCTGGGTGAACACGTCCATGGGGCCGGCAACCGTGGTCGGCAGGGTGCCCGGCATGGCAAGGATGATGGTGTCGATCGGCCGCATGGTGGCCTGATTACCCGCTGAACTTGGCACGCTGCTCTCTCACTTGAGGGCGTTCGCTGCGCTAGACTGGGCGCACTGTCACGGAGAGGAGTGCAAGCGCATGGAAAAGAACGCGTATGAATACCAATATACCGTAAGCTGGTCTGACCTGGACGCCAACGTGCACATGCGCAATACCGGCTATCTGGACTATGCGGCCCAGACCCGCTTCCTGTTCCTGAAGGAAAACGGCTTCACCCCGGCCCACTTCAAGGAAGCCGGCATCGGCCCGGTCGTGTTTTCCGAGCAGATCACGTATCACAAGGAATTGCACTTCCTCGAGGGCTTCTCGGCCACGATGGAACTGGGCGGCATCAGCGAGGATGGCGCGAAGTTCATCATGGTGAACCGTTTCAAGAAGGCCGACGGCAGGGTCGCGGCGGAAGTCGTCACCCGCGGCGCATGGTTCGACCTCGGCGCCCGCCGCGTGAAGGCGCCGCCCCAGGCATTGACGGATGCGCTGCTGCGCCTGCCGCACACGGAAACATTCGAATCCTTGTGAAGGGGGACGGAGAATGACGGCCATCAAGCTGAAGTGGGTGTACGAACCGGCATCGCCGGAAGACGGCAGGCGCATCCTGGTCGACCGCCTGTGGCCGCGCGGCATGACGAAGGAGCGGCTGGACATCGTGTACTGGGCCAAGGGCGTGGCGCCATCGAACGACCTGCGCAAGTGGTACGGGCATGACCCGGAGCGCTGGGAGGAGTTTCGCGACCGCTACTACAGCGAGCTGCACGCCAACCCCGACGGCCTGCGCGACCTGCTGGAACATATCGGCAGCGGCACGGTGAGCTTCCTCTACAGCAGCAAGGAGCATCGCATCAACAATGCGGTGGCCTTGCGCGACTATGTGCAGCCGCTGCTGAGGCAGGGGAAACGGCGCGTCAGCTGAGCGCGCCGGTAATCGGGATCGATACCCGCACGCGCAGGCCGCCGCCGTTCTTGTTCGACAGCCGGATCGTGCCGCGATGCCGTTTCACGATGCGGTCGACGATGGCGAGGCCGAGGCCGGCGCCGTTGGCTTGGCCGCGCGCGGTATCAAGGCGCGTGAACGGACGCAGCAAGCGGTCCAGTTCCTTTTCAGGCACACCGGGGCCGTTGTCGCTGATCTCGATCACCGCCTGGTTGCCTTCCGAGCGGCAGGCGATTTCAATGTCAGCCGTATTGGTGTTCGGCGTCTTGCCGTAACGGCGCGCATTTTCGATCAGGTTGCTGACGATGCGCGTGAGGTCGGTGGCATGGCCGAAGACATTCACCTCCGGCGAGATGTTGGTCTGTACGCGCACGTCTTGCTGCCGGCCCGCCTCGCGCGCGCAATCAGACAGCAGGCCGCTGAGGTCGACGCTCGCACCCTGGATATTCTCGCTTGGCCGCGCATATTCGAGGAACTGGCCGATGATGGCATCCATCTGCGCGAGGTCGGATTGCATGCCGAGGCGCGCCTCGTCCGGCAACTGCGCCATCTCGACCTCCAGCTGCATGCGCGCCAACGGCGTCCGCAGGTCGTGGGAAATGCCGGCCAGGATCACGGCACGGTCGCTCTCGACACGGTTCAAGTCCGCAACCATCTGGTTGAAGCTGCGGTTGGCGTCGCGGATCTCGGTCGGCCCGCGCTCCGGCAGCGGCTCCGGCCATCTGCCCTTGGCGATCGCCTGCGTCGCGGTGGCAATGCGCGACAAGGGCTGGTTGATCAGACGGGATATGAATACCGCCCCCAGCAGCGAAAGGGTGAGGGCGGCGGTGCCGAAGCCCAGCCACTGGATGTTGGACACGCCTTCGATGCGCTCGCGGTCCAGCCGCAGCCAGTACTCGTCTTCCTCGATCTTGAAGCTGACCCAGAAGCCGCCGACGTCGTTGACCCGGCCCGCGAACTTGGTGTCGGAACCGAGCCGCGCCTTCACGTTCGTCTCCAGCACCTGCATCAGCTCGTTGTCGGGCGGCGGGCCAACCACGTCGCTCGCTTCCAGCGGATAAATCCGGATGCCCTCGTTGCTGGCAAGGTCGAACAGCAGCTCGCGCCGTAATTCCGGCGCAGAGTGAGTGAGGGCGGCGCGCGTGATGGTGACGATGGAGATCACCTGCGCCGCCATCTGCTGGGCGCGCGGGGTCCTCTCCACGATACGGAAGCTGGTTACCCAGGCCAGGATGCTCGCGGTGATGAGGAAAGCGAGCAGGAAGAAAGTTCGCCAGAAGAGGCCGCTTTTCAGCCAGCCGAACCGGTTGCCTATGAAGGGGATCAAGGTGCGTTATGCCTCAACGCGGTTGGCCTTCCGGAATGAAGACGTAACCGAGGCCCCACACCGTCTGGATATAGATCGGGTTGGACGGATCGGGCTCGATGAGCTTGCGCAGGCGGGAAATCTGCACGTCCAGGCTGCGGTCGAAGACTTCATATTCGCGTCCGCGCGCCAGTTCCATCAGCTTTTCGCGGGACAGCGGCTGCCGCGCGTGGCGGGCGAACACCTTGAGCACGGAAAACTCGCCGGTGGTCAGGGAGATGGTTTCGCCATTCTTTTTCAGCGTGCGGGTGCCGAGGTCGAGGATGAAGTCGCCGAACTGGAAAGTCTGGGGCGTCTCCGACGGTGCGCCGGGGATTTCGTCCGGCCCCTTGCGGCGCAGGACGGCGTTGATGCGGGCGACAAGTTCGCGCGGGTTGAAGGGTTTGGGCAGGTAATCGTCGGCGCCCATTTCGAGGCCGACGATGCGGTCGACGTCTTCGCCCTTGGCGGTCAGCATGATGATGGGGGTCTGGTCGCCGGCACCGCGCAGGCGGCGGCAGATCGACAGGCCGTCTTCCCCGGGCAGCATCAGGTCGAGCACCAGCAGGTCATAGCGCTCGCGGATCCAGAGCTTGTTCATCGCCTGTGCATTTTCGGCGGTGACAACATTGAAACCTTGCTCGGCAAGGTAGCGGCGCAGGAGGTCGCGCAGGCGCTGGTCGTCGTCGACGACAAGGATGCGGGCCTGGTGGCCGCTGGGCGTCTGGCCGGGAGTGTGTGCGGTCGGGTTGGCTGTATTCATGGCGCTATGGTAACGTCGGAAAAATCTTGATCAATGTCTCTAGCGCAAAGCATTACAAAGTGTTACAAACTTTACCTTAAACAGGTTTAGTGTGCTTCGAGCGGCGCATACACTTTCACATTATCGGTAAGCCTTTTGCGTATGCGCAGTCTAGCGCAGGAATCGTCCTCCGGCCGCATATCCGCAAAGGCGAATTGGTTTTCGAATAATGCGACTACATCGAATCGGTTCCTGTCTCCTGCTGATGCTTGGCGCGGCGAGTGCGTTCGCCGAGCCGGGTTTCAACCGGCGCGACGCGCGGGAGACGGTCCGTGCCTATCATATTCAGAGCGTGACGCTGGATCGGAACATCCCCCGTGACCAGCTGGCTCCGCCGCAGGATCGCCGCCGGCAGGGCGAAGGCGCGCCCGAGAGCAGCGGATTCGGCTCCTCCGGCGATGGGCAATCCAACAGCCAGCAATCCAGCACCCAGCAGGCGGACAACGCACGCCGCCAGGGGCGCATGACGCCCGAAGAGCGCCGTACCCTGCGTCGCCAGATCGACGAGGTCGGGCACGACATTTACGCGCCCAAGCGCTGAGCGTCAATTCGCTTCAGCCAGGGCTTCTTCCACATTGCTTTTCACGATGCGCGGCGCTTGCGTGCAGCAATGGCGGCGGTGAATTTTCCCAGGCGCTTGTAAAGGGCCCCGACGCCCTTGTTCCAGGCGGACAAGGCACGGTACTGCCGCACGACGGTACCGAGGTCGCCGCGAGCGATCGGGCCGGTCAGTGCATCTTCGGTGCCGAGACGGAACACATTGTCCACCGTTCCCCGCACCAGGGGCTCCATCAGCTTGAGCGCATCGCCGCGCGGCACGCCGGCCCTGGCGTAGGCGTCGAGTGCGACGTCCAGCAAGGTCACGAGGTAGTTCGACGAAAATACCGCTGCCGAATGGTAGACGCTCTTGTACGCGGGATCGATGTTCACGAGGCGGGCGCCGATGGCGGTAAACGCCGGCGACAGCCGTTCGACCGCAACACCGTCCCCTTCGATCCCGCAATAAGTACCGGAAAAACCGGCGACGACCGCTTCCGCGCCCGCGAAGCTGCGGATCGGATGCACGCTCGCCATTGCTGCCCCGGCAGGCTTCACCGCCGCCAGCACCTGGGAGGGGAGTGCGCCGCTGCAATGGAACACGATCGCGTCGGCACGCAAGGCGCCGGAGCGGGCGAGTGCCGCGCATGCCGCTTCCACCTCGGCGTCCGGCGTTCCAATCATGAAGAAGTCGGCGGGGCGGAGGTCCTCCCAGCGATCGACGGCCGCACCGGCACCGATGAACCCCGTTGCCGCCTCGGCGCTTCCGCGGCTTCGGTTCAGGATATCTTGCACCTGGAAAGTGCCGGATGACGCCCACAGGCGGCCGAGCACCTTGCCGACGTTGCCGCAGCCGATGATATTGAGGGTTGGAACCAAAGTGCTCCTTTTCACCGTTTATGCGCCCCGGCGCACGTTAAGCCAGTCGCGCTCCAGCAGGGAATAGCAATTGAGGTCGTGGAAGCGCCCGCCCCAGTAAGCCTGTTCCCGGTGTATGCCTTCGAACCGGAAGCCCAGCCGCGTCGCCAGCCCGATCGAGGCCGCGTTGTCCGGATGTGTTTCAGCCTGGACGCGATGCAGCGACATGGTATCGAAACCATAATCAAGGATCGCCGTCACCGCCTCCCGCATATAGCCCTGGCCGTGATGCTCGCGCTGGATCTCGTAGCCAATCACGCAGTTGCGCCAACTCTTGTTCCAGCGGAACAGACCGCAGGTGCCGATCAATTTCCTGTCCTGTTTCCTCTCCAGCGCCCAGCGAAACCCGGTGCCTGAGATAAACCATCCGGCAAAAATGTCGGCCAGGTGCTCCGCTTCGGCAAGACTGGTGACCGGGTCTACGCCGTACCAGCGCATCCAGTCTCCGTCGGAATGGATGACGAATAGCGCCGGTGCGTCCGCGGGGACGATCTGGCGCAGGTTCAGCCGCTGAGTCTTGAGTTGAGGGAATGCACGGGGCATGTCGATCGGTATTCCGTCCTGGGCAGCGTGGCCCTTACCCGTGGAATCTTACCGCAGGCCCGGCCGCCCAGTATGCGCCCTCGGTCGGATGCTCTTTCCGCCCCACCATTCCCCGGGCGCGGAACAGCGGATGCGCGACCGCCTCGTCCGCGCGCAGGACCGGTGTGACGCAGCAATCGGCTGTCGCGAATCTCTCGGTCCACAGTGCCAGCGGGTGACGCGCGAAGATGGCGTCCAGTTCTGCCTTCACTGCCATCGCATCCTCGCCGCCCACTTGCTGTCCCAGGCTCCAGTGGCGTTTTTTCAGGTCCGGCCGTTCCAGCACGTCGCAGCAGGTTTCCCAGAACTTGAGTTCGAGGGCGCCCACCGCCATGAAACGCCCGTCGCTGGTGCGGTAGACGTTGTAGCAGGGCACGCCGCCGGTGAGCAGGTCCCGGCCGGGTTGCGCAGGCCGTCCGAAATTGTTCAGCGCCACCAGCGGCATGATGTTGTGCGCGAAGACGGCATCGGTCATGGAGACGTCGACGAAGCGGCCCTTGCCGGTGGCCTTGGCGCCGATGAGTGCGGCAAGAATGCCTTGCACCGCGGCCTGGGCGCCGCCCAGCAGGTCACCGACCTGCAGGTTGGACAAGGCCGGAATGCCGTCGGGTCCGACGTTCTGTTCGAGCATACCGGCAAGGCCGATGTAATTGATGTCATGGCCCGCCAGCTGGGCGAACGGGCCATCCTTGCCGTATCCGGAGATGGCGCACATGACGAGCCGGGGATTGCGCGCGCGCAGCGTTTCCCAGCCCACGCCGAGCTTGTCCATCACGCCCGGGCGGAAGCTTTCGACCACCACGTCCGCCGTTTCCACCATCGCGAGGAAGGTGTCGCGCTGGGCCAGGTCCTTGAAGTCGAGGCGCATGCCTTGCTTGCCGCGGTTCACCGCAATGAAGAACTGCGACACTTCCTTGCGCACAGGGCCCATTGTGCGGGCGTAGTCGCCGAGACCCGGGTCTTCGATCTTGATCACCTCGGCGCCCATGTCAGCCAGGTGCATCGTTGCCATGGGGCCGGGCAGGAGGCGTGTCAGGTCGAGCACGCGGATGCCCTGCAAGGGTTTGTCGATTGCTTCGTTCATGCGTCTCCTCCTGTTCGATATGTTCTATGGAAGCGCAGCGCTGCGATCAACCTGCAGAGAGATTTTCCAGCGCTTCCTGTTGTTCCAGCCACTCGGTTTCGAGCTGTTCGAGTTCCTTGGCGATGTAGGCCTGGTCGAGGATCAGGGACTTCAGTTCTTCCTTGTTGGCCTCGTCGTAGATCGCCGGGTCGGCCAGGCGTGCATCGACTTCCGCCTTGCGCGCGTTCAGCTTCGCCATCTGTTCGTCGAGGCGCTTGATGCGCGACTCGATGGGCTTGCGCAGGGCGGACAGTCGCTGGCGTTCTTCCGCCTCCAACCGGCGGCGTTCCTGCCGGTCTTCGCGCGACTCGGAAGCGGCGGGCACTTCCTGCTGGGCCGCCTGCTTATCCGCCGGCGGGACATCGCCCTTGCCGAGCTTGGTCTTGAACAGCCAGTCACGGTAGTCGTCGAGGTCGCCATTGAAGGCTTGCAGCTTGCCATCCGCAACGATCATGAACTGGTCGGTGGTGGCGCGCAGCAGGTGGCGGTCGTGGGACACCAGCACGAGTGTTCCCTCGAACTGCGCCAGCGCCATGGTGAGGGCTTCGCGGGTTTCGAGGTCGAGGTGGTTGGTCGGTTCGTCCAGCAGCAGCAGGTTGGGGCGCTGCCAGACGATCAGCGCCAGGGCCAGGCGCGCCTTTTCGCCGCCGGAAAAGGGGGCGATCTTGCTGGTCACCATCTCGCCGCCGAAATTGAAACCGCCGAGGAAGTTGCGCAATTCCTGCTCGCGCGTGGTGGGCGCGAGGCGCGCGAGATGCCATAGCGGCGACTCGTCGTGACGGAGCATTTCCAACTGGTGCTGCGCGAAGTAGCCGATGGAAAGCCCCTTGCCTTGACGCATGGTGCCGGTCAGCGGCTGGATTTCGCCGGCGATGGTTTTCACCAGCGTCGACTTACCTGCGCCGTTCACTCCGAGCAGGCCGATGCGCTGCCCGGTCTGCAGCGAAAAATTGACGCGCGAGACGATGGGCTTGTCGCTTGCTTCGCCGGTGGCCGGATCATCCACCCGGTAGCCGGCCACGACGTCTTCCATCAGCAGCAAGGGATTGGGCGCGCTGAGCGGCTCGCGGAATTCGAATGAAAATTCCGCGGCGGCGCGCAGGGGCGCGATCTCTTCCATCTTGGCGAGCATCTTCATGCGGCTTTGCGCCTGGCGCGCCTTGGTCGCCTTGGCCTTGAAGCGGTCGATGAAGGATTGCAGGTGCGCACGCTGGCGTGCCTGTTTTTCGTATGCGGCCTGCGTCAAGGCGATCTGTGCCGCACGCTGTGTCTCGAACGCCGAGTAATTGCCTGAATAGCGCTTGAGCTTCCGGTCGTCGATATGCACGATCACGTTCACCACGCCGTCGAGGAAATCGCGGTCGTGCGAAATGATGATCAGCGTCCCGTCGTAGCGCTTGAGCCAGTCTTCCAGCCAGATGATGGCATCGAGGTCGAGGTGGTTGGTCGGTTCGTCCAGCAGCAACAGGTCGGACGGGCACATCAGCGCTTGCGCAAGATTCAGGCGCATGCGCCAGCCGCCCGAAAAGCTTGCGACCGGCTGCTGCATCTGGTCCTGCGAAAAGCCGAGGCCGGTCAACAGTTGTTCGGCGCGCGAACGTACCGTGTACGCGTCGGCGTCGGCAAGCGCGGCATGAAGCTCGGCAATGCGCGTGCCCTCGGCATGGCAGCCGGAGGTGCCTTCGAGCTGTGCCAGCTCGGCTTCCAGCCGGCGCAGGTTGGCATCGCCGTCGATTGCGTATTCGATGGCCGGACGGTCGAGGGCGGGCGTTTCCTGGGCCACGTAGGCCACGCGCCATTTCGCCGGGAAATCGACCTGGCCGAGGTCGGCGTGCAGTTCGCCGCGCAGGACGGCAAACAGGCTGGATTTACCGGCCCCGTTGGCGCCGATGAGACCGATCTTCTCGCCCGGGTTCAGCGTCAGGTCGACGCCGTCGAGCAGGGGCTTGATGCCGCGGGTGAGGCTGACTTGCTGGAAACGGATCATTGTGCGGCAAGCTGTTCGGCGGTCAGCAGGAATACCATGTCGTCGCCTGCGCTGGTGGAAAGCCAGGTGAGCTCCAGGCCGGCGAATGCCGCCTCGGCAAACGGCCTTTCATTGCCGATCTCGACGACGAGGATACCGTTCTCCGTCAGGCGCTCTGCGGCGCCGGCGACGATCTTGCGCACGAGGTCCATTCCGTCCTCTCCGCCGGCGAGCGCAATCTGCGGCTCGCGCAGGTATTCCTGCGGCAGCTTGCCCATCGACGAGGCGTTGACGTAGGGCGGGTTGGTGACGATCAGGTCGTACTTCTTCTTCGGTACCTTGGCATACAGATCGGACTCGATCAGGGTGATGCAATCCTGCATTTCATAGTCGTCCACGTTGCGCTGCGCGACGGCCAGTGCATCGGTGGAAATGTCCACGGCATCCACGTGCGCATTCGGGAACGCGTCGGCCAGCATGATCGGCAGGCAGCCCGAGCCGGTGCACAGTTCGAGGATGTTTTCGACGGACTCCGGATCGTTGACCCAGGGCGAGAAGCGGTCCGGAATCAGTTCGGCGATGAAGGAGCGGGGGACGATCACGCGCTCGTCGACATAGAAGCGGTAGTCGCCCAGCCATGCTTCATTGGTGAGGTAAGCGGCGGGCACCCGTTCGCCGGCGCGCCGTTCGATGACCTTCAGGACAGCGGCGGTTTCCTCGGGCAGCAGCCGCGCATCGTAGAACGGCTCCAGCTTGTCGAGCGGGAGCTGGAGCGTGTGCAGGATCAGGTACGCGGCTTCGTCGAAGGCGTTGCTGCTGCCGTGTCCGAAGAACAGCTTGGCGGTGTTGAAGCGGGTGACTGCGTAGCGAAGCAGGTCACGGATGGTGGTGAAATCGTTCGGGGTCATGGGGCGTCTTGCAGCAGGAGGTTCTCCAGCGTGCGGCGATAAATGTTCTTGAGCGGATCGATGTAGCGGATTTCAATGTGCTCGTCGATCTTGTGGATGCTGCCGTTCGGCGGACCGAACTCGATCACCTGCGGGCAGATTTGCGCGATGAATCGGCCGTCGGAGGTACCGCCGGTCGTCGAGAGGTCGGCGTCGAGGCCGGTCTCGGCCTTGATGGCGGAGGTCAGGGCGTCGCTCAACGTGCCACGAGGCGTGAGGAAGGGGCGGCCGCCGATGGTCCACTTGAGATCGTAGTCGAAATCGTACTTGTTCAGGATCGCGTGGACGCGCTGCTGCAAGCCTTCGACGGTGCTGGCGGTCGAAAAGCGGAAATTGAAATCCACCACGACTTCACCGGGAATCACGTTGGTCGCGCCGGTGCCGGCGTGGATGTTCGACATCTGCCAGGAAGTGGGCAGGTAGTACTCGTTGCCATCGTCCCATTTCTCGGCGGCGAGCTCGGCCAGTGCCGGCGCGGCGAGATGGATCGGGTTCTTGGCCAATTGCGGATAGGCGATGTGGCCTTGCACGCCCTTGATGATCAGCTTGCCGGACATGGAGCCACGGCGGCCGTTCTTGATCACGTCGCCGAGCTGGTCGGTGGAGGTCGGCTCGCCGACGATGCAGTAGTCGAGCTGTTCGTGGCGCGCCTTGAGCATGTCGCACACGATGACCGTGCCGTCGGTGGCCGGGCCTTCTTCGTCGCTGGTGAGCAGGAAGGCGATCGAGCCCGGGTGGTCGGGATGGGCGGCCACGAATTCTTCGACCGCGACGATCATGGCGGCAATCGAGGTCTTCATGTCAGCCGCGCCGCGGCCGTACAGCTTGCCGTCGCGCTGGGTGGGCACGAAGGGATCGGAATGCCATTGTTCGAGCGGGCCGGTAGGCACAACGTCGGTGTGGCCGGCGAATACAGCCAGCGGCTGGGCCGTGCCGCGGCGCGCCCAGAGATTGGTCACGCCGCCGGACTCGATGGTTTCACATTTGAAACCGAGCGGTTCCAGCAGGGCGATCAGGCGGCGCTGGCAGCCCTGGTCGTTGGGAGTGACGGAAGAGAGGGCGATCAGTTCTTCGGTCAGCGCGAGTGTCTTGCTCATGGATTACTTGTTGAAAATCTGTTGGTAGCTGGCGTCGGAAAAACCGACGTGCGTGGTGTCGTTGCAGACGAGGACGGGCCGCTTGATGACGGAGGGTGATTCCAGCATCAGGGCGGCGGCGCTGGCGGCATCGGCAACGGCGGCTTTGCGTTGATCCGGCAGGCCGCGCCAGGTGGTTCCCTTGCGGTTGACGAGCACCTCCCAGTCGACCTGCTTCAGCCAGCCGTCCACCAGCGCGGGCGTGAGGCCGGCCTTCTTGAAATCGTGGAAGGCGTAGGCGACGCCCTTGCTCTCCAGCCAGGTGCGCGCATTCTTGACCGTATCGCAGTTGGGAATGCCGTAGAGGGTGACAGTCATGGATCAAACGTTCAGCGTGAATTCGGTGAAGGTGGGGCCGTCGTCCTTCTTCGGCTCCGGTTCCGGCTCGGGCTTCTTGCCGGCAGAGTTGTTGATCAGCCAGTAGAGGTTGGTGGCCGAATCGGCATTGGCCAGCGCTTCCTCCTGCGTGACGACGCCATCCTGGATGAGCTGCATCAGCGCCTGTTCGAAGGTCTGCGAACCCGGCGCCATGCTCTTCTCCAGCGCTTCCTTGATCTGGCTGATCTCGCCCTGTTCGATCAGCTCGGCCACGTGGCGGGTATTGAGCAGCACTTCCACCGCGGCGCGGCGCCCGCCATCCTTGGCCTGCACGAGGCGCTGGGAAATGATGGCCTTGATGGTCACCGACAGGTCGACCAGCAGCGAGGGACGCGTTTCCAGCGGATAGAAGTTGATGATGCGGGTCAGTGCCTGGTAGCTGTTGTTGGCGTGCAGCGTGGCCACCACGAGGTGGCCCGACTGCGCATAGGCGAGTGCATTGCCCATGGTTTCCTTGTCGCGGATTTCCCCGATCAGGATGCAATCCGGCGCCTGGCGCAGCGCGTTCTTCAAGGCGATATGAAGGCTGTCGGCATCGGTGCCGATCTCGCGCTGGTTGACGATGGATTTCTTGTTCACGAACAGGAATTCGATCGGGTCTTCCAGCGTCAGGATATGGCCGGTCTTGTTGGCGTTGCGATGGTCCAGCATTGCCGCGATGGTGGTGGACTTGCCGGAGCCGGTGGAGCCGACCACAAGGATCAGCCCGCGCTTTTCCATGATGACCTCGGCCAGTACCGGCGGCACGTTCAGGTCCGCGAGGCGGGGAATCTCGCCCGGGATGTAGCGGAACACCGCGGACAGGCTGCCGCGCTGGCGGAAGGCGGAGAGGCGGAAGCTGCCGAGGCCTTCGACGGGAATCCCCATGTTCAGCTCGTTATGCTCTTCCAGCTCTTGCATCTGCCTGGCGGAGGCCACTTCGGAAAGCAGGGCCTTGATGGTGGCGTTGTCCATCTTCTGCTGGTTGACGGGCAGCAGATGGCCGTTGATCTTGATGTGGATCGGCGAGTTCACGGTAATGAACAGGTCCGATGCCTTTTTGTCCTTCATCAGCTGGAACAGACGGTCCATCGCCATGATGCTCTCCTCGTGGGCAAATGAAAAAGGCCGCCCGAGGACGGGCGGCCGTCGCGCTATCAGGCGTCGCGCAGCAGCTCGTTGATGCCGGTCTTGGCGCGGGTCTTTGCATCCACGCGCTTGACGATCACCGCGCAGTACAGGCTGTACTTGCCGTCGGCGGACGGCAGGCTGCCCGAGACGACGACGGAGCCGGCCGGAATGCGGCCGTAGCTGACTTCGCCGGTGGCGCGGTCATAGATCTTGGTCGACTGGCCGATGTACACACCCATCGAGATGACCGAGTTTTCCTCGACGATCACGCCTTCCACGATCTCGGAGCGCGCGCCGATGAAGCAGTTGTCTTCGATGATGGTGGGGTTGGCCTGCATCGGCTCCAGCACGCCGCCGATGCCGACGCCGCCGGACAGGTGGACGTTCTTGCCGATCTGTGCGCAGGAGCCGACGGTGGCCCAGGTGTCGACCATCGTGCCTTCGTCGACGTAGGCGCCGATGTTGACATAGGAGGGCATCAGTACCACGTTCTTGCCGATGAAGCTGCCGCGGCGCGCAACGGCGGGCGGCACCACGCGGAAGCCGCCCTTGGCGAAGTCTTCGGCCGTGTAGTTGGCGAACTTGGTGGGCACCTTGTCGTAAAACTGCATGCTGCCGCCGGCCGGCATCGGCAGGTTGTCTTCCAGGCGGAAGGACAGCAGCACCGCTTTCTTGATCCACTGGTTCACGACCCAGTTGCCGCTGTCTTTCTGTGCCACGCGCAGCGTGCCCTGGTTGAGTTGCTCGAGGACGTGGGCAACAGCGTCGCGCACTTCCGCCGGCGCGGACTTCGGAGAGAAATTGGCGCGGTCTTCCCAGGCCTGGTCGATGATCTGCTGGAGTTGTTGAGTCATTTTCTTTGCTTCTCGAGTGGGTGGATCAGGATAATTTCTTGGTGAATTCGACGATGCGGCGGGCGGCTTCAAGGCATTCTTCCACCTCGGCGACCAGCGCCATGCGGATGCGGTTCTGTCCCGGATTGATGCCGTGCGCTTCGCGCGCCAGATAACTGCCCGGCAAGACCGTCACATTATATTCGGCGTACAGGCGCTTCGCGAACTCGGTATCGGAGATGCCGTTGTAGCGGTCGACCTTGGCCCAGAGATAGAAACTGGCGTCGGGCAGGCGCACGTCCAGCACTTCTTCCAGCATCGGCGTGACCTGGTTGAACTTGGCAATGTACTTGGCGCGATTTTCCTCGACATGCTGCTCGTCGTTCCATGCCGTAATCGATGCAGCCTGCACGGATGGGCTCATCGCGCTGCCGTGATAGGTGCGGTACAGCAGGTACTTCTTCAAAATCTCCGCATCGCCCGCCACAAAGCCCGAGCGCATGCCCGGCACGTTCGAGCGCTTGGAGAGACTGGAAAAAGAGATCAGGCGCGGATAACCGGTGCGGCCGAGCTTGTGCGCGGCTTCCATACCGCCCAGCGGCGGCTCGGACTTGAAGTAGATCTCCGAATAGCATTCGTCGGACGCGATGATGAAGCCGTACTTGTCCGAGAGCGCAAACAATTCCTTCCAGTCGTCGAGGTTGAGCACCGCGCCGGTCGGATTGCCAGGCGAGCAGATGTACAACAGCTGCACGCGCGGCCAGATGTCCGCCGGGACACTCTTGAAGTCGGGCGCGAAATTGCGCGCCGGGTCGGAATTGACGAAGTAGGGCTGCGCGCCAGCGAGGTAGGCCGCGCCTTCGTAGATCTGGTAGAAGGGGTTCGGGCACATGACCAGCGCATCGCCACGTGACGGATCGATGACCGTCTGCGCAAGGGCGAACAATGCCTCGCGCGAGCCATTGACGGGGAGGATCTGCGTCGCGGCGTCGATGCGGGGCAGGCCGTAGCGCCGTTCCAGCCACGCGGCGATGGACGCGCGCAAGCCTTCCGTGCCCGTCGTTGTCGGATAGCTTGCCAATCCTGCAAGATTGTCGCTCAAGGCCGTCTTGATGAAGGCCGGCGTCGGATGTTTCGGTTCCCCGATCCCGAGGCTGATCGGCGCATACGCCGGGTTCGGCGTCACGCCCGCGAACAATTGCTTCAGCTTTTCAAAGGGATAGGGTTGTAATTTGTTTAACAGCGGATTCACGGGGGAAGGGCTCGCCAGAAAGAGGTGGGATGCAAAATGGCCAAAGGCGGCATTATACCGTTCGCGCCCTGTCGCGCGGGTGCACATGCCCCGGCGGAAGTGATGATCCGAGGATGTGAAATGTTATGATAAGGCCCTTTTCCCAGGCGGCGGAATGCGCCTGCTCCAACTAGTCAACAACGGTCGATAACGTGCGTCTAAATTCCATCAAACTATCCGGATTCAAGTCCTTCGTCGATCCGACCAATTTCCAGGTTCCCGGCCAGCTGGTCGGCGTGGTCGGCCCGAACGGCTGCGGCAAGTCCAATATCATGGATGCGGTGCGCTGGGTGCTGGGCGAGTCCAAGGCATCCGAACTGCGCGGCGAATCGATGCAGGACGTCATCTTCAACGGCTCCACCACGCGCAAGCCGGCCGGCCGCGCATCGGTCGAGCTGGTGTTCGACAACAGCGACGGCCGCGCCGCCGGCCAGTGGAGTCAATACGCGGAAATCGCCGTCAAGCGCACACTGACCCGCGACGGCACATCGACGTATTACATCAACAACCAGGCGGTGCGCCGCCGCGACATCCAGGACATCTTCCTCGGCACCGGCCTCGGCCCGCGTGCCTACGCGATCATCGGCCAGGGCATGATTTCGCGGATCATCGAAGCGCGCCCCGAAGACCTGCGCATCTTCCTCGAAGAAGCCGCGGGCGTGTCGAAGTACAAGGAACGCCGCCGCGAAACCGAGAACCGCTTGCACGACACGCGCGAAAACCTGACGCGCGTCGAGGACATCCTGCGCGAACTGGGCACCAATCTCGAAAAGCTCGAAGCCCAGGCGGCGGTGGCGCAGAAGTTCCGCGAACTGCAGGCCGACCAGGACGAAAAGCAGAAGCTGCTCTGGCTGCTGCGCAAGAACGAAGCCAAGACGGAGCAGGAAAAGTTTTTCCGCGACATCGAGCGCGCCCAGACCGATCTCGAAGAGCAGACGGCCAAGCTGCGCCATGTCGAGACCGAGCTGGAGCACATGCGCCAGGCGCACTACGCCGCCGGCGACCGCATGCATACCGCGCAAGGCCACCTGTATCAGACCAACTCGGAGATCGGCAGCCTCGAAGCGCAGATCAAGTTCGTCATCGAATCGCGCAGCCGCCTGCAGTCGCAACTGAATTCGCTCACCGCCCAGCGCGACCAATGGCAGCGCCAGGGACAGCAGCAGCAGGAAGAACTCGAAGAAGCGGAAATGCGCCTCGAGGAGCACGGCCTGCGCGTCGAGCAGGCGCAGCAGGCCGCGCAGAACCAGAACGACAATCTGCCGGCACTCGAACAGGCATGGCGCGAGGCGCAGCTCTCCACCACCGAGTCGCGCGGCAGGATCATGCAGGCGCAACAGCAGATCGAACTGGAATCGGCGCACCAGCGCAACGCCTCCAACATCCTCGCCAACCTGGCTGCCCGCCGCGAGCGTCTGCAGCAGGAAAAGAACGGCATGTCCATGCCCGACACGGCGCACCTGAGCAACCTCAAGATGCAGCTCGAGGAAAAGCAGGCCGCACTGGAAGAGGCTCGCGAACAGCTGGAAGCGGCGCAGGAGCAGCAGCCGCAGCTCGAGGAAGAACGCCGTGCCGCGCAGGCCCAGCTCAATACCGAGACCGCGAACAACGCGCAGCTCGAAGCGCGCCTTGCGGCCCTCAAGCAACTGCAGGAAAACGTGCAGACGCAGGGCAAGGTGCAACCTTGGCTGAAGAAGCATGAACTCGGCGAACTGCCCCGTTTGTGGCAGAAGCTGCATATCGACCAGGGCTGGGAAACGGCGCTGGAGTCCGTGCTGCGCGAGCGCACTTCGGCGCTGGAGATGTCCAACCTGGACTGGGCGAAAGCCTTCTTCAACGATGCGCCGCCGGCCAAGCTGGCCTTGTTCACGCCCAATGCAGTCGCTGCGTCGGAGCCTGCCGAAGCACCCGCCGGCCTGAAACCCTTCATCAACCTGCTGCAGCTGAACGATCCGGGCCTGCGCGCGCTGATGCAGGACTGGCTGCACAACGTATTCATTGCCGACGACGTCAATGCCGCCTTCGTCGACCGCGCCAAGCTGCCGGTCGGCGGCTGTTTCGTCACCAAGCAGGGCCATGTCATCGGCAAGACCAGCGTGCGATTCTATGCGTCCGATTCCGAACAGGATGGCATGCTTGCGCGCCAGCAGGAAATCGACAACATCACGAAGCAGTTGCGCGCGCAGCAGATGCTGGCCGACGAAGCGAAGTCGCGTTCGATCCGCGCCGAAGCGGCACTCACGCAGGCGACGCAGCGCCTGGGCGAACTGCGCCAGCGCGTCAGCCAGCTGACACAAGCGGCGCACAGCCTGCAGCTCGAAGTGATGAAGCTCTCCGAAGTGCAGGACCGCTTCAACCAGCGCAGCACGCAGATCGAAGCCGACCTCGCCGAGATTGCGGCGCAGGAGGCGGAACAGATGCAGGCCAAGGAAGAGTCCGAAGCGAAATTCGAGCAGTTGGACATCGAACTGGCCGAACTGCAGGAAAAGCACGAGGCCGGCCAGACCGATTACCTGGCGAAGGAGCAGCAGCTCAACGACGCCCGCCTGCGCCTGCGCGAGCTCGAGCGCGCGGCACAGGAAGCGGAGTTCGCCGAGAAGGCGCACCGCAACAAGATCGAGGAGCTCAAGCGCAGCATTGCAACTGCGTTGGAGCAGTCGGCCCAACTGTTCGCAAGCATGGAGCAGGGGCATCTGGAGCTGGAGAGCCTGGATGACCAGGCCGCGCAGGCCGGCCTGCAGGAGCTGCTCGAAAAGCGTAGCGAACAGGAACGCGCGCTGGCCGACGCCCGACATGAGCTCGACCAGCTGACGCAGAAGCTGCGTCATTCGGAAGAGGCGCGCATGCAGGCCGAACGCAGCCTGCAGCCGCAGCGTGAAAGGATCATGGAGCTGCAGCTGAAGGAGCAGGCGGCGCGCCTGAACCAGGAGCAGTATGCGCAGCAACTGGCCGAAGCGCAGGCGGACGAAGCGGCATTGGCGGAGAAGCTGACCGGCGAGATGCGCCCGTCCTACCTGCAAGGGGAAGTCACGCGCCTGACGAATGCGATCGCAGCGCTGGGCGCGGTGAACCTTGCCGCGCTGGACGAGCTTGCCGAGGCATCGGAGCGCAAGAAATTCCTCGACTCCCAGCACGCCGACCTGACGGAAGCGA
Source organism: Noviherbaspirillum sp. (assembly GCF_035654295.1). Taxonomy (GTDB): domain Bacteria; phylum Pseudomonadota; class Gammaproteobacteria; order Burkholderiales; family Burkholderiaceae_D; genus Noviherbaspirillum. The sequence goes on from NZ_DASRXF010000110.1 coordinate 21,038, forward strand.
TCACCACGCTGGAAGACGCCATCAACAAGATCGACAAGGAAACGCGGGAATTGCTGCAGGACACCTTCGACAAGGTGAACAAGCATTTCGGCGAGCTGTTCCCGGTCCTGTTCGGCGGCGGCCAGGCCAAGCTGATCATGACCGGCGAGGAAATCCTCGATTCAGGCGTGCAGGTGATGGCGCAGCCGCCGGGCAAAAAGAACGCGACGATTCACCTGCTGTCGGGCGGCGAGAAGGCGCTGACCGCAACCGCGCTGGTGTTCTCGATGTTCCAGCTCAATCCGGCGCCGTTCTGCCTGCTGGACGAGGTGGACGCGCCGCTGGACGACGCCAACACCGAGCGCTTCTGCAACATGGTCAAGCGCATGTCTTCGCAGACGCAGTTCCTGTTCATCTCGCACAACAAGATCGCGATGGAGATGGCGCAGCAGCTCATCGGCGTCACCATGCAGGAGCAGGGTGTTTCGCGTATCGTTGCCGTGGATATGGAATCGGCTGCGAGTTTTGCGACGGAGGCGCAGGCAGCCTGATGCAGGAAGGTTTGCGTGCGGCAATGGCCGGCACGCAAACCGGGATTGTCAGTTGCGTGCGGAGCGGGCGAGGGCGGCGCGTTTTTGGTAGTAGGCCACGTTCATCTGTGCTTCACGCGCACGCTGCTGTTCGACGTCGGCGCAGATCAGGTAGTGACGCTCGGCACGTTGCAGCCACCAGTGGTGGATGGAACGGACGATGGGAGCGATGGAAAGCATCGCGAGTTGTTGCAATTTGAATTCTTTCGGAGTGGAAATGTCAAAGCCTGAATTGGCGGAGCGCATGTTCATTCCTGCTGTGCGTGTAGTTCCAAGTTGCGTTTCCATGCAAGCCTCCAAGAGTAAGTTCAGCAATGACAGCGAGGCGATTCGCCGAGGAAAAATGTCGCTGCGGAATAGTTGTTATTCTATTTGCCGCGAGGTTCCGGCTGTCTTGATGAACGTCAACGGCGGGGAACCAATGTTTCGGCAAGGATCAATTCCTGGCGAACATTTTCCGAAGGTTGGCAAGAAGGAGCGATGGCAGCAGTTGTTGTCTTGCTAGATAATTTTTATTAATAATGAACGGATCACTAATTTCCGGGCAGCACGATGTGCGCCCGTTCCACTTTGAGGTATGTGAGGCATGACGGAACTTCAAATGAGCCTCATGGCCATCGGCGGCACCATTGTTGTCGGCGTGATCAGCTATAACAAGTGGCAGGAATACAAGGCGAGGAAAAGCGTGCAGCGCGCCTTCTCGTCCGAACATGACGATGTGCTGATGAACCCGCCCCCAGGCGTTGCAGAGGGGCGGCAGGAGCCTTCGCTGGCACCGGACGCGCTGGCCGACGCCGAACTTCCGCCGGAAGGCACGACCGCCTCCGACGAACAGATCGAGAAGCTGGTCGAGGCGCCGCAGAAGGAACTGCCGGTCGACGACCTGATCGATTGCCTGATTTCGCTGACGCTCCAATCTCCGCTGCGCGGCGAAAAGATCCTGCCGAAGCTCCAGACATTGCGCCATGTCGGCAACAAGCCGGTCCACTTCATCGGTCAGCGTGAGGACGGCAACTGGGAGCCGGTAGTTCACGGCGGCCAGTATTTCGCGCTGTTTGCCGGCGTGCAGCTTGCCAACCGCAGCGGCGCGCTGAACGAGATCGAATACTCCGAGCTGATCACGGGCCTGCGGCAGATCGCGGACGAGATGGATGCCGACCTCGACGTGCCGGACATGGGCGACGTGATGTCGCGCGCCCGTGCGCTGCACCAGTTCGTGGCCGAGTACGATGCGCAGTTGAGCGTCAATGTGCAGTCGAAGGGCGCGCCCTGGGCCATCAATACCTTGTTGGCCGCGCTGGAGCGCCAGGGATTCGACCTGCGCCCGGACGGCCGGCTGGTCATGCCCGACGGTGAAGGCGGCGTGCTGTTTTCCCTGTCCACCAACGTCACGCTTGCCGCCGAGACGACGTCCCGCCTGACCCTGCTGCTCGACGTACCCCGCGTGGCACCGGCGCGTGACGGTTTCGGCGCGATGACGGCCTGCGCACGCATGCTCGCATCGCGCCTGGACGGCGTGGTCGTCGACGACGGCAACCAGCCGCTGACCGATCCTACCCTCGCGGAAATTGCCGAGCAGGTGGCCGCGTTCTACCAGCACATGGAGTCGGCCAATATTCCGGCCGGTTCCACGCGCGCGATGCGCCTGTTCAGTTGAACGATGCAGCCCGACTTTTTTTCCACGGCACCGGACGCGGCAGCTTCGCCGGCCGAGGCGAACCACTGGCAGGAACGCGCGGCATGGCTGAAGGCCGAACTGAACAGGCATAACCACGCCTACTATGTGCTGGACAATCCGACCATCCCGGATGCCGAGTACGACAAGATGTTCCGGGAACTGGTCGAGCTGGAACAGGCACATCCCGACCTGATCACTTCCGATTCCCCCACCCAGCGGGTGGGCGGCAAGCCCTTGCCGCAGTTCGAGCAGGTCAGGCATACGGTGCCGATGCTTTCGCTGAACAATGCGTTCGGCGAAGAAGAAGTGACGGCCTTCGACCGCCGCGTTCGCGACGGGCTGCAAACCGTGCACGAGATCGATTATTCGGCCGAGCTGAAATTCGACGGCCTGGCGATCAGCCTGCGTTACGAGAACGGCGTCCTCGTGCAGGCCGCGACGCGCGGCGACGGCACGACCGGCGAGAACGTGACCGCGAACATCCGCACGGTGAAAGCGATCCCCTTGCGCCTGCATACCGACGCGCCGCCCGCCGTGCTGGAAGTGCGCGGCGAGGTCCTGATGTACAAATCGGATTTTGCACGGCTGAACGAGCGGCAGCGCGAAGCAGGGCAGAAGGAATTTGCCAACCCGCGCAATGCCGCTGCAGGGAGTTTGCGTCAGCTCGATTCCCGGATCACCGCACAGCGCGCATTGCGATTCTTCGCCTATGGTATCGGTGTGCTGGAGGGGGCGGACCTGCCTGCCTCGCACTCCGCCTTGCTGGACTGGTATGCCTCGCTCGGTCTCCCGGTGTGCAAGGAGCGCGCGGTGGTGAAAGGCGCACCGGGCCTGCTCGATTTCTTCCACGGCATCGGCGCCAAGCGCAAGCAGCTTCCCTATGACATCGACGGCGTGGTCTACAAGGTGGATCGCGTCGAGCAACAGGCAGTCCTTGGGTTCGTCTCGCGCGCGCCCCGGTTCGCCGTGGCGCACAAGTTCCCTGCGGAAGAGGCGATGACGGTGGTGCAGGAGATCGGTGTTCAGGTCGGCCGCACCGGTGCCATCACGCCGGTCGCCAGGCTGGTCCCCGTGTTCGTCGGCGGCGTCACGGTGACCAATGCCACGCTGCATAACGAAGATGAGGTCAACCGCAAGGACATCCGGATCGGCGACACCGTCATCGTGCGCCGCGCGGGTGATGTGATTCCCGAGGTGGTGTCCTATGTGCCGGAACTGCGGACCGAGAGCGTGCGCAAGTTCGTCATGCCGGCCACCTGCCCGGTGTGCGGCTCCCCGATTGTCCGCCCCGAGGAGGAGGCTATCGCGCGCTGCTCCGGCGGGTGGGTGAAGTGCGCCGCGCAGCGCAAGGGCGGCTTGCTGCATTTCGTGTCGCGCCGCGCGATGGACATCGAAGGCCTGGGAGAGCAGTTGATCGACCAGCTGGTGGACCGGCAAGTCATCACGACGGCCGCCGACCTCTACCGTCTCGGCCTGACCTCGCTTGCCGAGCTCGACCGGATGGCGGAGAAGTCTGCCCAGAACGTGTTGAACGCGCTCGAAAAATCGAAATCGACGACGCTTGCGCGTTTCATTTACGCGCTCGGCATCCGTCATGTCGGCGAAGCGACCGCCAAGGAGCTGGCCCGGCATTTCGGGAATCTCGATGCCTTTCTCGCGGCCAGCGAGGAACAGCTGCTGGAAGTGGCCGATATCGGTCCGGTCGTGGCACGCTCGATCACGGCCTTCCTTGCCGACGGCCTCAATCGCGAGCTGATCGAACAACTGCGCGCGGCGGGCATCCACTGGCCGGAGAGCGAGCCTGTCGCTGAAGCTCCCAAACCGTTCGCAGGCAAGACCTTCGTGCTGACCGGCACGCTGCCAAACCTGAAGCGCGACGAGGCAGCGGAAAAGATCGAGGCGGCAGGCGGCAAGGTGGCGGGTTCGGTATCGAAAAAGACCAGCTATGTCGTCGCCGGCGAAGAGGCGGGAAGCAAGCTCGAGAAAGCGCGGGAACTGGGTATTCCGATCGTTGACGAGGCCGGATTGCTCCGGCTGCTGGAAGGAAAATGAACAGGGTCAGAAAAGCGGTCTTCCCGGTCGCGGGCCTCGGCACGCGGTTCCTGCCGGCCACCAAGGCGCAGCCGAAGGAAATGCTGCCCATCGTCGACAAGCCGCTGATCCAGTATGCGGTGGAAGAGGCGGTCGCGGCCGGCATCACCGAGCTGGTGTTCATCACCGGCCGCAACAAGCGCGCCATCGAGGACCATTTCGATACCGCCCATGAGCTTGAAATGGAGCTGGAAGCCGGGGGCAAGACCGCCTTGCTCGAAGTGCTGCACAACGCGGTGCCCAAGGGCATCCACTGCATCTATATCCGCCAGCCGGCGCCGCTGGGACTCGGGCATGCCGTCCTCTGCGCCCGCCCGGTGATCGGCAACGAGCCCTTCGCGGTCCTTCTGGCGGACGACCTGATGGACGTCGAGCAGTCGCAGAAGCCGGTGCTGGCCCAGATGCTTGACGTGTACAAGGAGGAAGGTGCGAGCGTCCTCGCGGTACAAGACGTGCCGCGTGAGGAGACACGGCAATACGGCATCGTCAGTGCGCGCCCTTACAAGGAGCGCCTCGAGCTGGTCGACGGTATCGTGGAAAAGCCGCAGCCTGACAAGGCGCCTTCCACGCTCGGCGTGGTGGGACGCTACGTATTGAGCAACCGCATTTTCGATTTCCTCGACAGCGTCGGCAAAGGCGCGGGCGGCGAGATTCAGCTCACGGACGGCATCGCGGCACTGATGCAGCACGAAAAGGTAATGGCTTATCGTTTCGCCGGCAGGCGGTTCGATTGCGGCTCGAAGCTTGGCTACCTGCAGGCGACGGTGGCGATGGGATTGAAACACCCCGAGATGGGGGACGCGTTCGCGCGCTACCTGGATGAAACGAGATGACTGTCCGCGAGATACTCAAGATGGGCGATCCGAGGCTGCTGCGCCAGGCGGAAGCTGTGCTCGGGTTCGATACGCCGGAGCTGCATGCACTGATCGCCGACATGTTCGACACGATGCGTGCCGCCAATGGCGCCGGACTCGCCGCGCCGCAGATCGGCGTGAACCTGCAACTGGTGATCTTCGGCTTCAAGCATAATGTCCGCTATCCCGACGCGCCGCCGGTGCCGGAGACGGTATTGATCAATCCGGTGCTGACGCCGCTGTCGGATGAGATGGAAGAGGGCTGGGAAGGATGCTTGTCGGTGCCCGGGCTGCGCGGAATGGTGCCCCGCTGGAGCCGTTTGCACTATGAGGGGTTCGATCAGTACGGCAAGCCCGTTTCGCGCGACGCGGAAGGGTTTCACGCCCGTGTGGTGCAGCATGAATGCGATCACCTTGCGGGCATCCTCTATCCGATGCGGATCAAGGATTTTTCGCGGTTTGGATACGTCGATGTCCTGTTTCCGGGGCTGGATGCCGGTGAGGATGACTAGATGAGCTGGTGGGTTTCGCTTCGCTCTACCCACCCTACGGTTCTTGATAAAGAAACTCAACGGACGGCCCCTATAAGGGTGGGTAGAGCGAAGCGAAACCCACCGCGCGCTTAAAGTACGAGGGCCACTAGAACTGCTCATCCGCCCCCAGGTAACGCCACTGCCCAACCGGCAGCTCTCCCAGCTTGACCCGCCCGATCCGCACCCGCTTGAGACCGAGCACCTTCAGTCCCACCGCTTCGCACATGCGCCGGATCTGGCGCTTCTTTCCTTCGCGCAGGATGAAGTTCAACTGATCCTCGTTCTGCCACCTGACCTTTGCCGGCAGCAGTTTTTTCCCGTCCAGCGACAGGCCGTGGTTGAGCAGCTTGAGGTCGGAGTCCGGCAGCTTGCCCGGCTTGGTGTACTGCACGCGCACCAGGTACTCTTTCTCGATCGAGGTGTCCTCGCCGATCAGCTGCTTGGCGATCCGGCCGTCCTGCGTCAGCACGAGCAGGCCGACGGAATCGATGTCGAGCCTTCCTGCCGGCACGAGGCTGCGCAGCTGGCTCGCATGAAACTGGATCGGCGTCTTGTCTTCCTTCCAGCGCGTCCCGGCAGAAACCAGCGTCACCGCCGGCTTGTAACCGTCCTCGGCCTGGCCGCTGACGAAGCCGACCGGTTTGTTCAGCAGCACCGTGACGCGCCGCGCCTGTTGGGCGGACGCCTGACGCTCGATGGTGATGCGCTGGTTCGGCAAGACCTTGCTGCCCAGTTCGGAGACGATCTTGCCGTCGACGCGGACCCAGCCTTTTTCAATCCATTCATCGGCCTCGCGGCGCGAGCACAGGCCGAGTTCAGACATGCGTTTCGACAGGCGTACGGGTTCGTTCATGGTGGTGGTGCGGAATCGGGGTTAGACGCGCAGCGCTTCGAGCAGATCCGTTTCCAGCTGGATCTGGCTGCGCGCGTTGTGGAGCATCGGCCCGTCGACGAGGAAGACGTCTTCCACGCGCTCGCCGAGCGTCATGATCTTTGCGGTATGGAGGTTGACGCGGTACTTCGCCAGCACGTTTGCGATGGAATACAGCAAGCCGTTGCGGTCGTTCGCCGAGACGGACAGCAGGTAGTACTGGCCCTTTTCGTCCGGGCGCAGGTCGACGGTCGGCGTGATCGGAAAAGTCCGCGACAGGCGCGACAGCCGGCCCTTGGTCGGCGGCGGCAGCGGTGCGCTCGAATGGAGCAGTTCCGACAGCTCGTGTTCGATCAGGTTGATGATGTCCCGGTAGTTGTTCGCAAACGCCGGTTCGGTGACAAGGAAGGTGTCGAGCGCATAGCCGTGCCGCGTCGTGTGAATCTTGGCATCGAGAATGCTGAAATTCTTCTTGTCGAAATAGCTGCAGATGCGCGCAAACAGGTCTGGCTGGTCCTTCACATAGACGGTGACCTGCACGCCCTCGCCGATAGGGGCCAGGCGGCATTTCACGACGGGTGTCGGGCTGTCCGACTTGTTGTAGAGCGCGCGCGTCTGCCACGCGATGTCGGACGAATCGTGCCGGAGGAAATAGGCCACATCGAGCTGTTGCCACAGCCTCTGGTGCGCATCCTGCGGCAGGCCATAGAGGCGCAGCGTCTTGAGCGCGGCTTCCTGGCGGTTGCGCAGTTCATGGTCGGTCGACGGGTCTTCGCCGCCGAGCACGCGCAGCGTGATCTTGTACAGGTCTTCGAGCAGCTTGCCTTTCCAGGCATTCCATACCTTCGGGCTGGTACCGCGGATGTCGGCGACCGTCAGCAGGTAGAGCGCGGTCAGGTGCCGCTCGTCCTTCACGAGGGCGGCAAAATTGCGGATGACGTCGGGGTCGGAAAGGTCCTGCTTCTGCGCCACCAGCGACATCGAGAGATGGTGCTCGACGAGGAATACCACCAGCTCGGTATCTTCCTTCGACAATCCGTGCTCCCTGCAGAACTTGCGCGCATCCGCCATGCCGAGCTTCGAGTGGTCGCCGCCGCGGCCCTTCGCGATATCGTGGAAGAGGGCGGCGATGTACAGCAGCCAGGGCTGCGCGAAGTTCGCCATGAGCTGGCTGCAGAACGGGTACTCGTGCGCATGTTCCGTCATCGTGAAGCGGCGCACGTTGCGCACGACCATCAGGATGTGCTGGTCGACCGTGTAGACATGGAAGAGGTCGTGCTGCATCTGGCCGATGATGCGGCGGAAATTCGGCAGGTATCGGCCCAGGATGCTGGTCTGGTTCATCCCGCGCAGCGCATGGGTGATGCCTTGGGGCGCCTGCAGGATCTGCAGGAACAGGGCGCGGTTGGCCGGATCGCGCCGGAACGCGCTGTCGATCTTGAAGCGTGCATGCCATAGCGCGCGCAGGGTACGCGCGGTCATGCCTTTCAGTTCGGAGTGCTGGGCAATCAGCAGGAACACTTCCAGCATCGCCGACGGCGTCGCCTCGAAGGTATCGTCGCGCGCGATATCGATGAGGCCGTTGATCTCGTTGAAGCGCTTGTTGATCGGCTGCGGCGATCCAGGCTGCGGGAACAGTTGCGCCTCGATGTTCTGCAGCAGGATGGCATTGAGCTGGGTGACCGCCTTGGCCGCCCAGTAATAGTGCTGCATCAGGTATTCGCTCGCGCGGCGCGTTTCCGTCGTTTGGAACCCGAAGGTCTGCGCGATCGGCGTCTGCACGTCGAACAGCAGCCGGTCTTCCCGCCGGCCGGCGTGGATATGCAGGCGGATGCGGATGTCCTTGAACGCACGCTCCTTCTGCATCAGCTGCCGGGCTTCGGTCGGCGTGATCAGGCCGCGTTCGGCCAGCTTTCTCCAGGAGTCGCCCAGACCGGCCGCCTTCGATACCCACAGGATCACCTGCAGGTCGCGCAATCCGCCCGGGCTTTCCTTGCAATTGGGTTCGAGGCTGTACGGCGTGTCTTCGTACTTGACGTGGCGCTGCCGCATTTCCAGTGTCTTCGCCTGGAAAAATCCCTGCGGGTTGATGGCGGCGATGTGCCGTTCCTGCAGGAACTGGAACAGTTTGCGGTTGCCCGTGACGAGGCGGCTTTCCAGCAGGCTGGTCTGGACCGTGATGTCGGCTGCCGATTCGGTGAGGCACTCGTCCACGGTACGGATACTGTGGCCGATTTCGAGCCCGATGTCCCAGAAGAGCTGGACGAGCTCCTCGAGCTTGCGTTGCAGGAGGGCATCCGGCGCGGCGTCGAGGAGGATGAGGACATCCACGTCGGAATGCGGGAACAGCTCGCCGCGGCCGTAGCCGCCGACGGCCACCAGCGCCGCACTCGGCGGCAGCGAAAAGCTCTGCCAGGCCTGGATGAGGGCGGCATCGACATTCTGGCGCAGTTGCGTCAGGAGCTTTTCCGGTTTCCCGTCTGCCTGGAATGCGGCTATCGCTGCCTGGCGCTCGGTTTTCAGCTGCTCCTTGAGCGTCAAAGCAAGTGAGGTCATGGACGCTAGGCAGTGACCGGTTGAGCGCTGTTGTTTTGCTGGATGAACGCGGGAGGAGCGGGCATGCCCGGGGATACCGTGAGGACTTCGTACCCGGTTTCGGTGACGAGCACGGTGTGTTCCCACTGCGCCGACAGGCTGCGGTCCTTCGTCTTGATGGTCCAGCCGTCGCCCATTTCGCGGATGTCGCGGCGGCCGGCGTTGATCATCGGCTCCACCGTGAAAATCATCCCGGGAAGCAATTTTTCCAGGGTGCCCGGCCTGCCGTAATGGAGAACCTGCGGCTCCTCATGGAAAACCTTGCCGATGCCGTGGCCGCAGAATTCCCTCACCACGCTGTAGCCGGCCTTTTCCGCGTGCTGCTGGATGACAAAGCCGATGTCGCCCAAGTGGGCGCCGGGCTTGATCTTGGAGATGCCCAACCACATGCACTCGTAGGTGATTTCGACCAGGCGCTTGGCCAGGATGGACGGCTCACCGACGAAGAACATGCGGCTCGTGTCGCCGTGGTAGCCGTCCTTGATGACGGTAATGTCGAGATTGACGACATCGCCGTTCTTGAGGGCCTTGTCGCCGGGGATGCCGTGGCAGACCACGTCGTTGACAGACGTGCAAATGGCCTTCGGATAAGGCGTGTAGCCCGGCGGGCAATAGTTCAGCGGCGCAGGGATGGTGCCCTGGACGTTGGTCATGTATTCGTGGCAGAGACGGTCAAGTTCGCCGGTGGTGACGCCCGGTTTCACGTACGGGGCAATGAAATCAAGCACTTCCGCGGCGAGGCGGCCGGCCACGCGCATGCCCTTGATGTCGTCTTCGGTTTTGATGTTGATGGAACCCATGGCAAGCAAGGATACGCCCGGAGGCGTAAAGAATGGTCAATTCGAAATTATAGACGAGGCAGTGCCTGTCCGCTCGGGGAAAGCAATTTGCAGTCTTGAACACTTCATCGAAGTTGAGGTAGAATCTTGGGTTAGCTTGAAATGACTTCAAGCGACAACCGTTTGTAAATCGTAAATCGCGAATCCGGTTCCAAAGGGTGCCCAAGCTTAGACCAAGGGTGACTAACCGGATTCCAGACCTAACCCTGGAGAATTTCATGTCCGTTACCATGCGCGAAATGCTGGAAGCCGGTGTCCATTTCGGTCACCAGACCCGCTTCTGGAACCCCAAGATGGCCCCCTATATCTTCGGCCATCGCAACAAGATCCACATCGTCAACCTGGAAAAGACCCTGGGCATGTACCAGGAGGCGATGAAGTATATCCGCCAGCTCGCAGCCAACCGCGGCACCATCCTGTTCGTCGGCACCAAGCGTCAGGCGCGTGAGATCCTCGCCGCTGAAGCCCAGCGCGCCGGCATGCCTTACGTCGACCAGCGCTGGCTGGGCGGCATGCTCACCAACTTCAAGACCATCAAGACTTCGATCAAGCGCCTGAAGGACATGGAAGCTGCCATCGAAGACGGCTCCGTCGAAAAGATGAGCAAGAAGGAAGCGCTGATGTTCCAGCGCGAGATGGAAAAGCTGCAGAAGTCCATCGGCGGCATCAAGGACATGGGCGGCATTCCTGATGCCATCTTCGTCATCGACGTCGGCTACCACAAGGGCGCAGTGACCGAAGCCGCCAAGCTGGGCATTCCCGTCATCGGCGTGGTCGATACCAACCACTCCCCGGAAGGCGTGACCTACGTCATCCCCGGTAACGACGACTCCTCCAAGGCGATTACCCTGTACGCCCGCGGCGTGGCAGACGCGATCCTGGAAGGCCGTGCCAATGCGACCACCGAAGTGCTCGAGGCAGTCAAGGGCGGCGCAGACGAATTCGTCGAGGTCAACGAGCAGGCTTGATGCCCTGCGCCTGATGTGTCGGGCTTCAAAAAGGGGCAACAGAGGTTCGCCCCTTTTTTTTAGCCGGCCTGAACGTATTTTGATTGAATGCGTCCGAATAGACGCTCACTGAATTGAGGAGAAAGACATGGCGGCAATTACCGCAGCGATGGTAGGCGAACTGCGCGCAAAGACCGACGCGCCGATGATGGAATGCAAGAAGGCACTGACCGAAGCCGACGGCGACCTGGCCCGTGCGGAAGAAATCCTGCGCGTGAAGCTGGGCAGCAAGGCATCGAAGGCCGCATCCCGCGTGACCGCGGAAGGCGTGATCGCTGTCTCGATTTCCGGCGGCGTCGGCTCGATCGTCGAAGTCAACTGCGAAACCGACTTCGTGACCAAGAACGACGACTTCATCGCCCTGGCCAACACCACCGCCAAGCTGGTCGCCGAGAAGAATCCGGCCGACGTGGCTGCGCTGTCCGCGCTGCCGGTCGAAGGCAAGACCCTGGAAGAAGTGCGCGCCGCACTGGTCGGCAAGATCGGCGAGAACATGTCGATCCGCCGCTTCAAGCGCTATGAAACCGGTTCCAAGCTGGTTTCCTACCTGCACGGCACCCGCATCGGCGTGCTCGTCGAGTACGACGGCGCCGATGAGCAGGTTGGCAAGGACGTGGCAATGCACATCGCCGCGATGAAGCCGGTAGCCCTGTCGTCCAGCGACGTTCCGGCAGACCTGATCGAGAAGGAGCGTTCGATCGCTGCGCAGAAGGCTGCCGAGTCCGGCAAGCCGGCCGACATCATCGCCAAGATGGTTGAAGGCAGCGTGCAGAAGTACCTCAAGGAAGTCTCCCTGCTCAACCAGGCTTTCGTGAAGAACGACAAGCAGACGGTCGAGCAGATGCTGAAGGCGGCCAACACCACGGTGAAGTCGTTCACCATGTTCGTGGTCGGCGAAGGCATCGAGAAGAAACAGGATGACTTCGCGGCCGAGGTTGCCGCACAGGTTGCAGCAGCCAAGCAGGCGTAAGCAAGGAAAGCGGGCCGAAAGGCCCGTTTTTTTAAGCAGATCGAATCAAGCAGTTTTTGGTATCCGGAACGGAGAAACACGGCAACTATTGCCAAGTGACACTGTTTTACGTTTCGTCAATATCCAGATGCACCGGAAGACCCGAATTTCATCTAATCTGTAGCTTGCGAAGGCAATGCCGGTGACAGACGAAATCGGGCTCCGACGAATAGCAGAACCGGACATTATTAGGAGTCTTTGCCCATGACAAAACCAGCTTACAAGCGCGTCCTCCTCAAACTCTCCGGTGAAGCGCTGATGGGCGACGATGCATACGGCATCAATCGCGCCACCATCGAGCGCATGGTCGCGGATGTGGCCGAGGTGGCAAGGCTGGGCGTGGAGCTGGCGATTGTCATTGGCGGCGGCAATATTTTCCGCGGCGTCGCACCGGGAGCGCAGGGGATGGACCGCGCCACCGCCGACTACATGGGCATGCTGGCCACAGTGATGAACTCGCTGGCGCTTGCCGATGCCATGCGCCAGGTGGGCATCACGGCGCGCGTCATGTCGGCGATCAGCATCGAGCAGGTCGTCGAACCGTATGTGCGCCCGAAGGCCTTGCAGTACCTGGAGGAAGGGAAGGTCGTCATTTTCGCCGCCGGGACCGGCAATCCGTTCTTTACGACCGATACCGCCGCCGCGCTGCGCGGCTCGGAAATCGGCGCCGAGATCGTATTGAAGGCGACCAAGGTCGACGGCGTCTACAGCGCCGACCCGAACAAGGACCGCAATGCCGTGAGGTATGCCACGATCAGTTTCGACGAGGCGATCTCCAAGCATCTCCAGGTGATGGACGCGACCGCTTTCGCTCTGTGCCGGGACCAGAAACTGCCGATCAAGGTTTTTTCCATCGTCAAGCCGGGTGCCCTGAAGAATGTCATCATGGGTGACGACGAAGGCACCCTGGTTCATGTATAACTAAGTGGTACCGTAGCAAAAACAGGAGAGCAGAATGACTGTCGTTGACGTCAAGAAAACCGCCGAACAAAAGATGCAGAAGTCGATCGAGACCCTGAAGGCGGACCTGGCAAAAGTGCGCACCGGCCGTGCGCACGTGGGCATCCTCGATCATGTGCAGGTCGATTATTATGGCACCCCTACCGCCATCAGCCAGGTGGCCAATCTGACCCTGCTCGACGCGCGCACGATCGGTGTGCAGCCGTGGGAAAAGAAGATGGTGGGCGTGATCGAAAAAGCGATCCGCGAATCGGATCTCGGCCTGAATCCGTCGACCCAGGGCGACCTGATCCGCGTCCCGACCCCGCCGCTGACCGAAGAGCGCCGCAAGGAAATCGTCAAGGTCGTCAAGGGCGAGGGCGAAGACGCCAAGGTGGCCGTCCGCAATATCCGCCGCGATGCGAACGAGGCGCTGAAGAAGCTCCTCAAGGACAAGGCGTGCTCCGAGGACGACGAGCGTCGCGCCCAGGATGAAGTGCAGAAGCTGACGGACAAGTTCGTCGCTGAAGTCGACAAGCTGATCACTGAAAAAGAAAAAGAGCTGTTGACCGTTTAACGGCCATCGGAACGCGCTCCCCGGCGGTGGAGCGCGTTTGCCGGAACCCGCCGCCCACACCTTGAGCCCGACATGGAAACTTCACGGGGATCGGTGTGCAAATCGATGACACACGTCTCGGCCCGATCCAGGGCCGGGTTCCTCCGACAAATCTTTTTCGTACCGGGCTACCCATGACGCATACCAGTTCAACGCAAGTCATCCCGAACGTCGCCGCCATGCCGCGCCATGTCGCCATCATCATGGACGGCAACGGACGCTGGGCAACCAAGCGCTACATGCCGCGTGTCGCCGGACACAAGAAGGGTGTGGAGGCGGTACGGGCCGTCGTCGAGGCATGCGTCGAGCGCGGCATCGAGTACCTCACGCTGTTTGCATTCAGTTCGGAGAACTGGCGCCGGCCTGCCGACGAAGTGTCCCTCCTGATGCGCCTGTTCGTGATGGCACTGGAACGCGAGGTGTCCAAGCTGCATGTCAACGGCATCCGCCTGAAAGTGGTGGGGGACCTGAGCCGCTTCGACTCAAAACTGCAGGAACTGATTGCGAGCGCCGAGCGGCGTACCGCCAACAATACTCGCCTGACGCTGACGATCTGCGCAAACTACGGCGGCCGCTGGGACATCATGCAGGCCGTCAAGAAAATGGTGACGGCCAATCCGGGCGTGACCGATTTTTCCGAGGACCAGCTGGCGGCGCATCTTTCGATGGCCTACGCCCCGGAACCCGATCTCTTCATCCGCACCGGCGGCGAGGAGCGGGTATCGAACTTCCTCCTCTGGCAGCTCGCGTACACGGAATTCCATTTCACCGAAACCTTCTGGCCGGACTTCGACGGCGCCGCGCTTGATCTCGCCATCGCCTCCTACCAGCACCGTGAACGCCGCTTCGGACGCACCAGCGAACAATTGATCGAACAGAAGAAGGCTTCCTGATGCTCAAGACGCGCGTCATCACGGCGTTGGTATTGCTGGCAGTCCTGGTTTCGGTCCTGTACTCAAATTCCCCGGTTTTCTTCCTTGCCGTCACAGCGGCCTTCTTTGCCGCTGCGGCCTGGGAGGCGTCGCGCCTTTTTCGCGCCTCGCTGCCCGTCGTCAGCGCCATCGTCTGGACCATCCTGTTCGCCCTGGTGATTCAACTTGCCGACGCCGGCACGATCCAGCTTCTCTTTGCTCTCTGTGTCGCGATCTGGGCGATTCGCCTGGCGCCTTCGCTGGCCCTGGGGCTGCCGCCGGTCGGCAAGCTCGGCAACCGGCTGCTGGGTGTCGTCTACGGCATTTCCGTGCTGGGCGCCTTTATCGCCATCGTCGCGCTGTTCCATTTTTCGCCGCTGTACCTGCTGTCGGTCATGGCGGTCGTCTGGGTGGCCGACATCGGCGCCTATTTTGCCGGCAAGGCATTTGGAAAACGCAAACTGGCGCCGTCGATCTCCCCAGGCAAATCCTGGGAGGGAGCGGTCGGCGGTTGGGTGGCGGTGATGCTGCTGGCCGGCATCTCGACGGCTTATCCCCCGCTGGCCGACACCTTCGCGCCGCGCGTGCTTGCCGGCCTGGGATGGGTAGGATTTGGTATCGTCATGACAGTGATGGTCGCCGCGAGCATTGTCGGCGACTTGTTCGAGTCGCAGCTCAAGCGGCGCGTGGAAATGAAGGACAGCAGCAACTTGTTGCCGGGACACGGCGGCGTGCTGGACCGGATCGATGCCTTGATCCCGACACTCCCGCTCGCTGTGCTGATCGGCTCATGGATTTGACACGGATGTAGCGATGCAGCGTATTACGATTCTTGGCGCAACCGGATCCATCGGGGTCTCAACGCTTGACGTGGTGGC
>NZ_DASRXF010000111.1:0-4346 GCF_035654295.1 Noviherbaspirillum sp.
CTGTCATAAACACCTCAGGCAGGTCGACCTGCGGAACATCGCCTAAAATCGTGATCACATGTGTTACCTATGTCTCCCGACAGGTGTTACCCATGTGTCCCGGCTAAACACTGCGCTCTACCCACCCTACGGTTCTTTATAAAGGACGGTAGGGTGGGTAGAGCGAAGCGAAACCCACCAGTTCATAAAGGACGTTACGGCGGGTAGCACCGAAACCGTCACTTGCCCTCACGGCGCCACCCCCCGCAGCTTCTCCGGATTACGCATCACATAGATCGCCTTGATCCGCCCATTCCCGTCCGGTTCCAGCGCGATCGTCTGAATCAACTCCCCCTGCACGGACGACACAACGAACCCCGGAAGACCGTTCACCCGCGCCGGGCGCGTGCGGTAATCGCGCGGATTGTAGAGGCGTACAAAGCCGATGACCGCCCTGGCAATGATTTCATTTCCGACCAGCGGTTTCGGCACCGCTGTCGCACGGCCCCCGCCGTCCGACACAAAGGTCGCGTCCTGTGCCAGCACGCGTGCGAGCGCTCCCACATCCCCGTCGCGAATGGCATTGACGAAGGCATCCGCCAGCCGGGATTCTTCCTCGGGCGTCGGCTTGAAACTGGGCCGGTTCGCTTGCACGTTGCTGCGCGCACGCGAGGCGAGCTGACGGCAGGCGCTTTCCGAACGGCCGAGCGTGGCGGCCACTTCGCGAAACTCCATGTCGAACACGTCGTGCAGCAGGAAGGCGGCGCGCTCCAGCGGCGAGAGACGCTCCAGTGTCAGCATGAAGGCGTAGGACAGGTCGTTGGCCAGTTCGTGTATCGCTTCCGGCCCGGGCTGGAATTGCGTGTCGTCATCCACCAGCGGTTCCGGCAGCCACGCACCGACATACACTTCGCGCTGGGCCTGCGCCGACTTGATGCGGTCGAGGCACAGGCGGGTAACAGTACGCGAGAGGAAGGCGCGCGGATTGTCGACCGCGCCGCGGTCGGTTGCGTGCCAGCGCAGCCACGCGTCCTGCACCGCGTCCTCCGCTTCGGCGCGCGAGCCGAGCATGCGGTAGGCGAGGCCGCGCAGGTGGCGGCGGTGCGGTTCGAAATCGTCGCTTGCGTCTGCCGGGATGTCCATGCCGGGTCCTCCAGTTGTCATGCCGGCGAGGTGTTGAGCAGCGGGCGGGCTTCCGTGTTTCCCACGCGCACCCGGTTGCATGCCTTGCCGTGTCCAAGCGCATATTTTACGGTCGGGAAGACGCGGGAGGCAGCGATACCCAGCGCCAGCGATACCACGGCGCGCGGTCCCCAGCGCCGCACGATCTCTTCGCGCAGCGTGTCGGCCTGGGGATCGTGGGCCAGCACCGCGCGGGCATAGCGCACGCCGAGCAGTGCCTGTTCGCCCATGCCGGCTTCGTCGCCGGCGAGGATCGCCCGCAGCACCGCCTGCGATATCCCTTCGCGCTCGGCCATCGTGACCATGAGTTGCGTGCACGGGCCGCAGTCTTCCGCCAGTATGGCGACGATCTTCGCCGCGTACCAGGTGTCGAGCGGGACGTCCTCGCGATGCGCGGCCACTTTCGAGACGGCGGCGTAGCGGCGCAGGCCGGTGAAGCTGGTGTCGAGCATTTCGCGCATGTAGGCGGCGTCGTAGCCGTAATCCTTTTCAAACGCGTCGAGCTGACGCCGGACGAACCATTTCAGCATGAGTGATCTCCTTGGTGTCCTCGTTACGCAGAGGGTCTTGCTGACAAGACGAGGCAGGGGCGGGAGATGTGACATGCGCCGGAAAACCGGGCGATTATTGCCTTGAAGTTATTTTTTCTGCGTGCGCCAGGCGTCCACGAGCTGGCGTGCGGCCGGTTCCAGGCTGGCGTAGGGCAGGGAATGGGCCTTGGTGAAGATCATCATCGCGTAGACGTCGGCCAGGGCGTTTACCTCAGGTGACAGTGCGCGTTCTTCGCCGGTCGAGGGCCGCAGCGCGCGCCAGTAGTTGATGACTTGTTCCAGTTCGGGAAGGGTGATGTCCATTTGGCTATTCTACGGCAGCCCGGACAGGCCCTTGCTATGATGTCCAGTCAATCCAACTTGAGGCAAGACAAATGGACAAGGTTGCAGTGATTACCGCCGCCTCGCGCGGCATGGGCGCCGCGTGCGCGCGGGAACTGGCGGCACGGGGCTACAAGCTGGTGCTGATGTCGCGGTCGGCGGATATCCAGGCGCTGGCAACGGAACTCGGCGCGACGGCGCTGCAAGGGTCGAGCGACAATGCCGCCGACCTGCAGAAGCTGGTTGCGCTGGCAATGGACACGCATGGCCGCATCGATGCCGCGGTCAACAATACCGGCCATCCGAAGAAGGGGCCGCTGCTGGAACTCAGCGACGACGACTGGCATGCCGGGCTCGACCTGCTGCTGCTGAATGTGGTGCGCATGGCGCGCCTGGTCACGCCCGTGATGCAGGCGCAGGGCGGCGGGGCGATCGTGAACATTTCCACCTTCGCTGCGTACGAGCCCACGGCGCGCTTCCCGATCTCGTCGGCATTGCGCGCCGCGCTCGGCAGCTTTACGAAGATTTACGCGGACGAGGTGGCGAAGTCCGGTATCCGCATCAATAACGTGCTGCCGGGGTACGTTGACTCCATCGCGCAGAACGAGGCGACGCTCGCGCAGATCCCGATGGGACGCCAGGGCACGCAGGAAGAGATCGCGAAGACCGTGGCTTTCCTGCTGTCGGCGGATGCCGGTTACATCACCGGCCAGAACCTGCGCGTGGACGGCGGCATCACGCGTTCGGTGTAAGGCGCCTCAGGCCTTTTCCATGAAGCGCGCCAGGCGCTGCACGCCTTCGTCCAGCCGCTCCAGCGAGCTTGCGAAGCACCAGCGGACATAGCCTTCGCCCTCGGGGCCGAAGGCATTGCCCGGCGCCAGGCCGAGCTTGGCTTCCACCACCATGCGCTTGCACAGCGCCAGCGTGTCCTGCGCGCCGTCCACACGGAAGAAGAGGTACATCGCGCCTTTCGGCTTGGGCGTGGTGATGCCGGGCAGCGCATTCAGGCGCTCGTAGAGGAAATCGCGCGCGGCCTGGTAGCGGGCGACGGTATGGGCGATGATCTCCTCGCCGCGTTCGACGGCAACGACGCCGGCGCGCTGCACGAAGCCGGGCGCGCAGGAAGTGTTGTATTCAATCAGCTTGCCCAGGTCCGCCATCAGCGGCTCCGGCGCCACCACCCATCCGAGCCGCCAGCCGGTCATCAACCACGATTTGGAAAAGCTGTTGGCCGATACCAGGCGGTCTTCCGGCACCGCGATGTCGAGGAAGGAGGGGGCGCAGCCGCGCGTGCCAGATGCCACGTCATACACGAGGCGCTCGTAGACATCGTCGGCCAGGATCCAGATGCCGTGCTTGCGGCAATGCGCGAGCAGGACTTCCTGCTGCTCCTTCGCGATCACCCAGCCGGTCGGGTTGTTCGGCGAATTGATCAGCACTGCTTTGGTGCCGGGCGCGAGCGCGTCCAGCAGCTGCTGCAGATCCAGCTCCCAGGTCTTGCCGAAGCGCAGCGGCACTTTCACCACTTCCGCCCCGAGGATCTTCGGGATCTCGACCAGGTTGGGCCATAGCGGCGTGACGGCGACCACGCGGTCGCCGGGATTGATGATGAGCTGCGCCAGCAGCATCAGCGCCGACACGCCCGAGGATGTCACCGCCACGCGGCCGGGATCGACCGGACGATGCAATGCCGACAGGTAGGCGGCGATTGCTTCGCGCAGCGGCGGGATGCCGAAGTTGTGCGTGTAGAAGGTCTCGCCCGCATCCAGCGATTGCTTCGCGGCGGCGCGGATGAAGTCCGGCGTCATCTGGTCCGGCTCGCCGAACCAGAAGGGCAGCACGTCCTGCAGCCCGATGCCGGCATTGGCGACTTCACGGATGCGGGACGCGACCAGGTCCTGGACGACGGGGCGGGCAGCAGGCAAGGATGCAGGGTTCAGAAGCATAGGATGATTCGGTTGGCGAGGTCGAAGACGAAAGACGGCTGCAGGTAAGCGACGAGAACGCCCGCCAGCACCGCCGCGATGGCGATGCCGATCAGGAAGCGTTTCAGTCCGTCGCCCATGATGTCATGCTGCCGCTGGCTGCGGCTGGCGTGCAATGGCTTTCTCGTTGATCGGCAGGTTCACCAGCGCGGCGAACACGCCGAGCGCGATGACGATGGCCCAGACAGTGTCGTAGCTGCCGTCGCGCGTGAACAGGTAGCCGCCGAGCCAAACGCCGATGAAGCTGCCCACCTGGTGCGAGAAGAACACGAAGCCCGACAGCATCGACAGGTATTTCACGCCGAAGATGCCGGCGATCACGCCGTTG
>NZ_DASRXF010000112.1:0-21784 GCF_035654295.1 Noviherbaspirillum sp.
GACCTGCTGGAAAACGTATTGCTGCAGGCGGAAGTGCTGGAACTGAAGGCGCCGATCGATACCCACGCCAAGGGCCTCGTCATCGAAGCCAAGCTGGACAAGGGCCGCGGCCCGGTCGCCACGGTGCTGGTACAGGCCGGCACGCTCAAGCGCGGCGACGTGGTGCTCGCCGGCTCGTCTTACGGCCGCGTGCGCGCAATGCTCGACGAGAACGGCAAGAACATTGTCGATGCAGGTCCGTCCATCCCTGTCGAAATCCAGGGCCTGACCGAAGTGCCGGGCGCGGGTGAAGAAGTGATGGTCATGGGCGATGAGCGCAAGGCGCGCGAAATCGCGCTGTTCCGCCAAGGCAAGTTCCGTGACGTCAAGCTTGCGAAGCAGCAGGCCGCGAAGCTGGAGAACATGTTCGAGCAGATGGCCGAGGGCGAGGTGAAGAACCTGCCGTTGATCGTCAAGGCCGACGTGCAGGGTTCGCAGGAAGCACTGGTGCATGCGATGCAGAAACTGTCGACCGACGAAGTGCGCGTACAGATCGTGCACGCGGCGGTGGGCGGCATCAGCGAATCCGACGTCAACCTGGCGATGGCATCCAAGGCCGTCATCATCGGCTTCAACACCCGTGCCGACGCATCGGCGCGCAAGCTGGCGGAATCCAGCGGCATCGACATCCGTTACTACAACATCATTTACGATGCGGTGGACGAGATCAAGGCCGCCATGTCCGGCATGCTGGCGCCCGAGAAGCGCGAGGCAACGCTGGGCCTGGTCGAAATCCGCCAGGTGTTCCACGTCAGCAAGGTGGGCTCGATCGCCGGCTGCTACGTGCTCGACGGCCTCGTCAAGCGCGGCGCCTCGGTCCGCCTGCTGCGCGACAACGTGGTGATCTGGACCGGCGAGCTCGATTCGCTCAAGCGCTTCAAGGATGACGTGAAGGAAGTGAAGGCCGGCTTCGAGTGCGGCCTGTCGCTGAAGAACTTCAACGACATCAAGGAAGGCGATCAGCTCGAGATCTTCGAAGTCCAGGAGGTTGCCCGTACCTTGTAATGACCGGTTTCGCACACCGGTTGCGTAGCCCGGACGGCGCCTCGCGGCATCTCCGGGCTATGACATTTTTAGGGGCGCATCATCATGGCTAAACACAGTAAATCCATTCCCGGCCGCGGCGTACGCGTGGCCGACCAGATCCAGCGCGACCTGTCCGAAATCATTGCCTACGAGCTGAAGGACCCGCGCGTGGGCATGATCACGATCACCGAGGTGCAGCTCACGCCTGACTACGCGCATGCGAAGGTATTCTTCACGACCCTGGTCGACAACGACGAGGCGGTGCAGAACACGCTGTCCGGCCTGCGCAAGGCATCCGGCTTCATCCGCGGCCAGCTCGGCAGGCGGCTGACGATCCACACCACGCCCGAGCTGCACTTCGTGCACGACACCTCCACCGCGCGCGGCATGGAGCTGTCGAAACTGATCGACCAGGCCAACGCCACGCGGGCAAAGGACGCCGAAGGCTGACCGCTTTCGGCGCCGGCCGGCGCACAAACAGAATTCCGACATGGCGCAATTCCCGCCCAAGAAACCCCGCGTGCCCATCGACGGCGTCCTGCTGCTCGACAAAGGGGCAGGCGCCTCCAGCAACGATGTCCTGATCAAGGCCAAGCGCCTGCTCAATGCGCAGAAGGCGGGCCATACCGGCACGCTCGATCCGTTTGCCACCGGGCTGCTGCCGCTTTGCTTCGGCGAAGCGACCAAGTTTTCGCAAGACCTGCTCGAAGCCGACAAGACCTACGAAACCGTCGTGCACCTCGGCGTGACCACCAACACCGGTGATACGGAAGGCGAGGTGATGCAGCGCCTTGAGGTGAATGTCACCCGCGCGCAGATCGACGCCGCGGTGGCGAAATTCCGCGGAGAAATCCTCCAGGTGCCGCCGATGTACTCAGCCTTGAAGCGCGACGGCAAGCCCTTGTATGAATATGCGCGGGCCGGCGTGGTGCTCGAGCGCGAAGCGCGCCGGGTTGTCATCCATGCACTCGACGTGCTCGACTACGAAGCGCCCCTGTTGCGGCTGCGCGTGACGTGCAGCAAGGGCACCTACATCCGTGTGCTGGGGGAAGACATCGGCACGGCACTCGGCTGCGGCGCGCACCTGCAGGCATTGCGCCGCACCCAGGTCGGCACGCTGACCCTGGACAATGCAGTCACCTTGGAAACACTCGCCGAAACACCGGAAACCGAGCGCACCCGCATGCTCGCACCGGTCGATGCGCTGCTGTCCACATTTCCGCCGGTGCGGCTACCCGAGCTGCTTGCCAAGCGCTTCCTCCATGGTCAGCGCATCGCGCTGGGCAAGGAAGGCTTGCCTTATCCGCAATACCAGGGCCGCACCCGGGTCTATGCCGGAGAAAACGGGCGCCTGCTCGGCACCGCACAGCTCATGGAATACGGCATTCTTGCCCCCGAACGCCTGATCGCCGACCGCGCGGCCGCCTGACTTCTGTCCTGCCCGCAACTCCTTGAAATTCAAGCGATTTCCGTATTCTTGCGGCGCAGCATGCTATACTTTCGGGTTCTCTGAATCCCGCATCGACGTACTGGACCACCATGTCAAATACCAAGCGCGCTCTGCGCAACATCGCCATCATCGCCCACGTTGACCACGGCAAGACGACCCTCGTCGACCAGCTGCTGCGTCAGTCCGGCACCTTCCGTGAAAACCAGCAGGTCGACACGCGGGTGATGGACTCCAACGATCTCGAAAAGGAACGCGGCATCACCATTCTCGCGAAGAACTGCGCGGTCGAGTACGAAGGCACCCACATCAACATCGTCGACACCCCCGGCCACGCCGACTTCGGCGGCGAGGTGGAGCGCGTGCTGTCGATGGTCGACTCCGTGCTGCTGCTGGTCGATGCGGTCGAAGGCCCGATGCCGCAGACGCGTTTCGTTACGCGCAAGGCGCTTGGTCTTGGCCTCAAGCCGATCGTGGTGGTGAACAAGATCGACCGTCCGGGCGCGCGTCCTGACTGGGTGATCAATGCAACCTTCGAACTGTTCGACAAGCTGGGCGCGACCGAAGAGCAGCTCGATTTCCCGGTCGTGTTCGCCTCGGCGCTGAACGGTTATGCAAGCCTCGATCCGAGCGTGCGCGAAGGCACGATGAAGCCGCTGTTCGACGCGGTGCTGGAACACGTGCCGGTGCGCGACGACGATCCGGACGGCCCGCTGCAGCTGCAGATTTCCTCGCTCGATTACTCCTCCTACGTCGGCAAGATCGGCATCGGCCGCATCAAGCGCGGACGCGCCAAGGCGCTGCAGGACGTGATCGTGCTCAACGGCCCGGATTCCACCCCGATCAAGGCGCGCATCAACCAGGTGCTGAAGTTCAAGGGTCTGGAGCGCCAGCTCGTCGATGAAGCCCAGGCCGGCGACATCGTGCTGATCAACGGTATCGAAGACATCGGCATCGGCAGCACCTTGTGCGCCGTGGACACCCCCGACGCGCTGCCGATGCTAAAGGTGGACGAGCCGACCCTGACCATGAACTTCCTGGTCAACAATTCTCCGCTGGCCGGCCGCGAAGGCAAGTTCGTGACCAGCCGCCAGATCCGCGACCGTCTCGACCGCGAACTGAAATCCAACGTCGCGCTGCGTGTTACCGATACCGGCGACGACACCACCTTCGAAGTGTCCGGCCGCGGTGAACTGCACCTCACCATCCTGCTGGAAAACATGCGCCGCGAAGGCTACGAACTGGCCGTGTCGCGTCCGCGCGTCGTGTTCAAGGAAATCGATGGTGTGAAGTGCGAGCCGTACGAACTGCTGACCGTCGACGTCGAAGATTCCCATCAGGGCGGGGTGATGGAAGAACTGGGCCGCCGCCGTGGCGACCTGCAAAACATGGAACCGGACGGCAAGGGACGCGTCCGCCTCGAGTACCGCATCCCGGCACGCGGCCTGATCGGGTTCCAGTCCGAGTTCATGACGCTCACCCGCGGCACCGGCTTGATGAGCCACATTTTCGATGACTACGCACCGGTGGATTCGAGCAAGCCGGAACTTGCGGGCCGCCGCAACGGCGTGCTGATTTCGCAGGACGACGGCGCCGCCGTTGCCTATGCACTCTGGAAACTGCAGGATCGCGGCCGCATGTTCGTCAGCCACAACGATCCGGTCTACGAAGGCATGATCATCGGCATCCACTCGCGCGACAACGACCTCGTCGTCAACCCGATCAAGGGCAAGCAGCTCACCAACGTGCGCGCTTCCGGTACCGACGAAGCGGTGCGACTGGTGCCGCCGATCCAGCTCACGCTGGAATACGCGGTCGAATTCATCGAGGACGATGAACTGGTCGAGATCACGCCGAAGAGCATCCGCCTGCGCAAGCGCTTCCTGAAGGAGCACGAGCGCAAGCGTGCATCGCGCGAAGAGGCCGCATAATAAACCGAGCGCCGAGCGCCGGGCAGCAACGCCCGGCATTCACGAAAGCCCGGCCGCCCGCAAGGACCGCCGGGTTCGTTTTTTCCAGACTCCTATGCCACTAATGACATCCCACCAGCGGGCGATTCTGCTGATGATCATTGCTCCCACGCTGTGGAGCATTGCCGGCGTGCTGACACGCCATCTCGATTCCGCCCAGGGCTTCGAGGTGACGTTCTGGCGGAGCCTGTTCTCCGGCCTGTTCGTGGGCGGGGCGCTGCTATACCAGCAAGGCGCGGCGCGCACCGTCGCGACCATACGCCACGCCGGGGGCATGGGGGTGGTGAGCGGCCTGATGTGGAGCGTCATGTTCGTGTGCTTCATGGTGGCGCTGACGCGTACCACCGTTGCCAACACGCTGATCGTCTTGAGCGTTTCGCCCCTGCTGACCGCCTTCCTCGCCTGGGTCATCCTCAAGGAACGCGTCGCGCCGCGCACCTGGCTGGCGATCGGCGCGGCCTTCGTCGGCATTTCCTGGATGTTCGTCAACAGCATGAGCGAGGTCGGCGGCAAACACCTCGTCGGGATGATGATTGCCGGTGCTGTCCCGGTCGCCGCGGCGTTCAACCTCATCGCCATCAAGCGCGCAGGGCATGGCGTGGACCTCATTCCTGCGGTGCTGCTGGGCAGCGTGTTTTCGGCCGCGCTTATGCTGCCGGTTGCGTGGCCGCTGAACACCTCGATGCACGACATCCTGATCCTTGCCACGCTCGGTTTCTTCCAGCTCGGCCTGCCCTGCATGCTGATGGTGAAGGCAATGAAACATCTCTCCGCACCCGAGGTCTCGCTGCTGGCGCTGCTGGAAGTCTTGCTCGGCCCCTTGTGGGCATGGCTGGGCGCGGGCGAAGTGCCGGCGCAGGAAACCCTGATCGGCGGCGCGGTCGTCATGGCCGCGCTCGTGTTCAACGAGCTTGCGCCATCGGGCAAACAGGGCAAGCGGGAAAGTACCGCACTACAATAGACGACAAGCATGAACGCACCCGCCAAACTTCCCTCGCGCCGCCTTTCAGTCGCCCCGATGATGGACTGGACGGACCGCCACTGCCGCGTGTTCCATCGCCAGATCACGCGCCACACCTGGCTGTACACCGAAATGGTCACGACCGGCGCGCTGATCCACGGCGACGTGCCGCGCCACCTGGATTACAGCGAGATCGAACATCCCGTCGCCTTGCAGCTCGGCGGCAGCGAGCCGGCCGACCTCGCGAAGAGCGCGAAGCTCGGCGAGCAGTGGGGCTACGATGAAATCAACCTGAACTGCGGCTGCCCGTCGGAGCGCGTGCAGAAGGGCGCGTTCGGCGCCTGCCTGATGGCCGAGCCGCAGCTCGTTGCCGATTGCGTAAAGGCCATGCGCGACGCGGTATCGGTCGACGTCACCGTCAAGCACCGCATCGGCATCGACCATGTCGAGACCTATGATTTCGTACGCGACTTCGTCGGCACCATCGCCGATGCCGGGTGCAAAACCTTCATCGTGCATGCAAGGAATGCCATTCTGAAGGGCCTCAGCCCCAAGGAAAACCGCGAGATTCCGCCGCTCAAGCCGGAGTACGCCTACCAGCTCAAGCGCGACTTCCCGCAGCTGGAAATCCTCATCAACGGCGGCATCAAGACGCTGGAGGAAATCGACCTGCACCTTCAACATGTCGATGGCGTCATGCTCGGGCGCGAGGCTTACCATAACCCCTACCTGATGGCTGCCTTCGATGCGCGCTATTACGGCGACGATGCGCCGCCCAAGAGCCGTGCGCAGGTGATCGAGGCCATGCTGCCCTATATCCGCGAACAGCTCGTCCGCTACGGCAACAATGGCGCGGGCTTGAAGCTCAACAGCATCACCCGCCACATGCTCGGTCTGATGGCCGGCATGCCCGGCGCGCGCGCCTTCCGCCAGACCTTGTCCGATTCCAAAAAACTTGCTTCCGGCGATCCCGCGCTCCTGCTGGAAGCGCTGTCGCGCATGCAACCGCTCGCCGCCTGACATCCTTCCTTCCGTGCCAGGGTTTTGGCATGGAACCTGCTCGCTCCTGCGCGATTGACGATCTTATGGAGAGCGCACATGGCGAGCAAGGACCAGAAACCCTCTATTCCCGCACAGCACCAGGATCACCAGCCCGGATCCGAAGCGGCGATGACGCCCAAGCCCAAGGCGGAAATGCAGGATTACAAAGGCAGCGGAAAGCTGCTCGGCAAGGTGGCGTTGATCACCGGCGGCGACAGCGGCATCGGCCGCGCCGTGGCGATTGCCTACGCGAAGGAGGGCGCGAATGTCGTCGTTGCCTACCTCGACGAGCACGAGGATGCCAAGGAAACGCAGCGCCACGTGGAAGCGGCCGGGCGCGATTGCGTGACCATCGCCGGCGACATCGGCGACGCCGCGTTCTGCGCCAAGATGATCGATACCGCCATCACGAAATTCGGCCGCCTCGACATCCTGGTGAACAACGCCGCGCAACAATATCCGCAGACCAGCATTGAAGACATTACCGAAGAGCAGTTGCTGAAAACCTTCCGCACCAACATCTTCGCGATGTTCTTCACGGTGAAGGCGGCGCTGCCTCACCTCAAACCCGGCGCGCGCATCATCAACACGACATCGGTGACCGCCTACCGCGGCAGCTCGCACCTGCTCGACTACTCATCGACCAAGGGCGCCATCGTCGCCTTCACGCGTTCGCTGTCGCAGCAGCTCATCGAAAAAGGCATCCTCGTCAACGCGGTCGCGCCGGGGCCGGTATGGACGCCGCTCATCCCGGCCAGCTTCAGCGAAAAGGAAGTCGAAGGCTTCGGCGAGAAGTCGCCGCTGGGCCGGGCAGGGCAGCCGGACGAGATCGCGCCGTCCTATGTCTTCCTCGCCTCCGACGATGCCTCCTTCATGGCCGGACAGGTGCTGCATCCGAACGGCGGCGAAGTCATCAATACCTGATCAGTATTCCTTCAGGCGGTTGTACAAGGTCTTCAGGCTGATCCCAAGCGCCTCCGCGGTGAGGCGCTTGTTGCCGCTGTAGTGCTTGAGCGTGGCGAGGATGATTTCCTTCTGTGCGTCCGCCAGCGGCGTGCCGACGAAGAAATTGAGATAGCCCTCGTGCACCGTCGGCTTCTTCGCCGCGAGGTCGGAGATGCAATCCTCGACGTCGAGCGTATCGGTGCCGAGGATGAAGGCGCGGTGCACCACGTTTTTCAGTTCGCGCACATTGCCCGGCCAGGAATAGGAGCGGATGACATCGAGCGAATTGCGCGAGAACACCTTCTGCGTTCCTTCCTTTTCGTTCAGCGTTTGCAGGAAGTGCAGCGCAAGCATCTCGATATCGCTGCCGCGCTCGCGCAGCGGCGGCACGCGTATCGGGAACACCGCAAGGCGGTACATCAGGTCTTCGCGCAAATTGCCCTGCTTGACCGCGCTATCGAGGTCGCGGTTGGTCGCCGCCACCAGGCGTACGTCGACCTTCACTTCCTCGTCGCCGCCGACGCGCAGGAAGGTGCCGGCTTCCAGCACGCGCAGCAGTTTCACCTGCATGTCGATCGGCATCTCGGTGATCTCGTCGAGGAACAGCGTGCCGCGCGAGGCGTGTTCGAAATAGCCGATGTGCTGCCGCGAGGCGCCGGTGAAGCTGCCCTTCTCATGGCCGAAGAGCGCAGCCTCGATCAGGTGCGCCGGGATGGCGCCGCAGTTGACCGCGACGAAGGCTTCGTCGCGCCGCGCGCTGACGTGATGGATCGCGTTGGCGATCAGTTCCTTGCCGGTTCCGCTCTCGCCCACCAGCAGCACGGTGGCATCGGTCGCGGCGACCCTCTCCACCTGCTGGTGCAGTTGCTCCATCACGGGCGACGAACCGTACAGGATGCCGAAGCGCTTGAAAGAGTTATCGAGAGTCATAAGGATTCCAGGCGGTGACCGGAGTGCGACGGCATTGCCGGACCCGGTAAGCGTTCACGATTGTTACATCAATGCCTGAAGATTCTCTTGCGCTAATTCAGTTCCATTGCGCAAAGGCTTCTTGCAGGCGATCGGGAAAGCACAAGTCAACGATACACGATATACGCGTGTGCGTCTGCCTGCTGCGTTGGCCGTGGAAGATCTTTCTACGGCTATCTCGCAGTGATGTCCGCAGGGCATTGGTCTCGATGTAATGCTTACGCCGCGCCTGTAAGTTTTACGCTGAAGTATTTCCATGCGGATCGCACCCATTGGCCGTTCAGCGCAGGGCATGAAGTGGCGGGGATGGCACGGAAGCTGCGTCGCACTTACAGCCGACTTTGCGAAAAAGTTAAGAACTAATCGCAAATGAACTGGTCAAGAACGAGACATTGCTAACTTTTCGTGAAAGGAACAAGAATGAATGCACTCAAGACTACATCCAAGATCCTGTTGGTCGTCGCTGCACTCAGTCTGACGGCCGTCGGTTGCGAACGTCGTGCGGGCGACCAGAGTTCCGGTGCAAGCGGATCTCAGGGTTCCAGTGCCTCGGGCGGAGCAGGCGGATCCGGTTCGATGGGTTCGGGTTCCTCGGGCGCCTCTGGCGGTTCGGGCGGCAGCTCGGGTTCGGGCACTTCGTCCGGCTCCGGCTCGGGTTCGGGCTCCAAGTAAGTAGAAGGATCCCGGCAGCGCGTGTCGCCGATGACGGAGCACATGCTCCGGCGGCGCGTGCCGCGCAGGACAAGGTACCTGCGGCACATCCCGATGCCGCCCGCATCCCCACAGCGCGCACTCCCCAGGCCGGGGAGACTACGCGGCAGCAGCCTTCATGCCGGAGGCCGCCGGGCTCGTTTGCATCTCACGGACGATAACGTCAACGTCCGCTGTTTTGGGTCAAGAAGCGATCGCTCGCATCCCTGGACAATAGCGCCATGGGACGTATGCTGAGATAGTCAAGTTCAGGTTTCGGATCGACGGCATTCCGATGTAGCAGTCAGCCCCAGGTTCTTTTTTTCCCCAGGACATGAATTGCCTGCGTCACAGACGGCGCAGGCGACATGCACGGCTCGCCGCGCAGGCAAGCCGTGCGCAAGAGATCGTTGAACAAACATATAGAGAACAGTTCCTATGCCGCATGTATTGATCGTTGACGATGACGTCAACACCCGAGAAGCACTCGTCGAAATCACCGCCGCCGAAGGGTTCACCACGGCGGTGGCCGGCAGCATCAAGGACGCGCAGGGCCAGATCATGCGCCAGCGTCCCGACGTCGTGCTCATCGATCTCAAGTTGCCCGATGGCAGCGGGATGGACTTGTTTAATGACATCGAGTCGCGCGCGACGACCGAGATCGTCCTGATCACCGGCCACGCGAGCGTGGAAACGGCGGTCGAAGCCCTGCGCCTCGGCGCCGCCGACTACCTGACCAAGCCCATCAACTTCCGCCGGCTGAAGGCCTTGCTGTCGCGCATTCCACGTACGGTGGACTTGAAGGAAGAGATCGGCGTATTGCGTAGCGAACTGCGCCGGCTGGGCCACTTCGGCCAGATGCTGGGCGCTGCGCCCGCCATGCAAAAACTTTACAACCACATTGGGCGCGTTGCCCCCACCGAAGCGACCGTGCTCTTGCTGGGCGAGAGCGGCACCGGAAAGGAACTCGCTGCACAGACCATTCATGAGCTGAGCCTGCGCTCCAAGCACCCCTTCCTGCCGGTGAACTGCGGCGCCATTTCGCCGCAACTCATCGAGAGCGAGATCTTCGGCCACGAGAAGGGCAGCTTCACCGGCGCCGACCGCCAGCACAAAGGCTACTTCGAGCGCGCCAACGGCGGCACGCTGTTCCTCGACGAAATCACGGAAATGCCGATCGAACTGCAGGTGAAACTCTTGCGTGTGCTGGAGACCGGCTCCTTCATGCGGATCGGCAGCAATCAGGAGATCGAGACGGATGTGCGCGTCATCGCCGCTTCCAACCGCGATCCGGAACAGGCCGTATCGGAAGGGAAGCTGCGCCTGGACCTCTACCACAGGCTGAACGTTTTCCCGCTGAAGATCCCGCCGCTCCGCGAGCGCGGCGGCGACATCGAATTGCTGGCCCAGCATTTCCTCGAGCAGCTCAACGCCGCGCACGGTACTGCCAAGGTTCTGTCGCCCGACGGCCTGGCCTGCCTGAGCAACTACCACTGGCCCGGCAACGTGCGCGAGCTGCGCAATTACATCCAGCGCGCCTTCATCCTGTCCGACCATACCATCGACGCCGCGGCGCTGGCCCCGGTGATCACCACCCAGTCGCCGGTCGGATTGACGCTCGCGATCCCCGTCGGGACTTCGCTCGCGGACGTGGACCGCAAGCTGATCTATGCGACGCTGGAACTGTGCGGCGGTGTGAAGAAGCGCGCTGCCGACATCCTCGGCATCAGCCTCAAGACGCTGTACAACCGGTTGGAAGAGTACGGGCCGTATGAAGCCGGCATGCAGAAGAAGGACGACACTTCGATGCAGGGCAGCAGCAGCGATTCCTATCATTGACTACCACTGACCATCACTGACCACCGCTGAACACGCTGGCGGCGCGGGAATCACTCCCGCGTCACCATCGTATCGATCACCACGATCAGCTCCTCGGGCGCCACCGGCTTGGTGACATGCATCTGGAAGCCGGCCGTCAGAGCCCGTATGCGGTCCTCGCGCTGCGCGAAGGCGGTCAGCGCCAGCGCCGGCATGCGGTGCAGCGGCGTGCCGCCTTCCCGCGGTTTCCAGTTGCGCAGGCGGCGCAGGGCGGAATAGCCGTCCTCGCCCGGCATCGCGATGTCGCAGACCAGCACATCGGGCAGGCCGTCGCGCGGGCAGGCATCCAGGATCGCCACCGCTTCGAACGATGAGGAGGCGGCGAACACCTTGGCCCCGGCGCCCGTCAGCACCACGGTCAGCGACTCGCGCGCTTCCTCCTGATCGTCCACCAGCAGGACGCGCAGGCCCTCCAGGGAAGGCAGGGGCACACCGGTGCCGCCGAGCTCCGACGGGCCGACCGTCAGGTACTTGTCGGCGCGCGCGCGCAGCGGGAAGGTCACCGAGAAGGTCGAGCCCTTGCCTTCACCCTCGCTCTCTGCCTTCACATGGCCGCCGTGCAGCTCGATCAGGTGGCGCACGAGGAACAGGCCGAGGCCCAGTCCGCTATGGTCGCGCGTGCTCGACGTGTCTTCCTGGCTGAAGCGGTTGAACAGATGGGGCAGGAAATCCGGCGAGATGCCGACGCCGTCATCGCGGATGGTGACCAGGATGTCGTTGTCGTTGCACGACGCATTGAGCCAGACATTGCCGCCTTCCGGCGTGAACTTGACCGCGTTGGACAACAGGTTCCAGAAGATCTGCTGCACGCGGTCGGCATCGCCTTCCACCTGTTCGCTCGTGATGCGGTAGGCGCAGGTGATGCTGATGCGCTTGGCCGCGGCCAGCGCGCGCACGCTCTCCACCGCCCCCTGCAACGCAGGCAGCAGCGCCAGCGGCTGCTTCACCAGGCGCAGTTTGCCGCTCATCATCCGCGTGACATCGAGCAGGTCTTCGATCAGGCGCACCTGCTGCCCGACGCCGGTCTTGATCCCCTGCAGCGCGCGCTGGGCCAGCGGCGCCGCGGTGGCGTCCTTGACATAGTTTTCCAGCACGTGCGCCCAGCTCTGGATGCCGTTGAGCGGCGCGCGCAGCTCGTGCGACACGATCGCCAGGAATTCGTCCCGCGCCCGCGCCGCGGTCTCCGCCTGGATGCGCGCGGTGCGCTCCCGCGCCAGGAGCTCATCGCGCTCCTTCTCCATGCGCGCGCGCTCGGTGACGTCGTAAGCGATGCCGACCACCGACTCGATATTGCCGTAGCGGTCGATCTCCGGGATCACGCGGCCCGAGAAGTAACGCATCTGGCCGTCGATGATGTGGTCGAAGTCCAGCCGCTGGTCCACGCCGGTCGTGAATGCGGCGCGTGCCGCATCGTCCCAGGCGCGCACCACGCTGCGCGGCATGCCCAGTTCGGCCTTGCTCTTGCCGAGCACTTCGTGCGCCTTGAGTCCGGTCAGCCGTTCGATGGCCGGGTTGGCATAGACATGGCGCATATTGCGGTCGATGCGCGAAATGATGTCCGGCGAGTTCTCGACCAGCGTCTTGAACTCTCTTTCCCTGCGCTGCAGCTGCTCCTCGGTCACGCGCAGGCGGGTGGTGTCGGTAATGGCAATCACCAGGCCGCGCACCGCACCGTGTTCGCCGGACTCCGGCACGTACATCATGTGCAGCGTGCGTTCCGTGCGTCCGGGCTCGGGCATGTTGAACTCGTGCTCCTGCGGCTGCCCCTGCAGCGCTGCGTCGATGTACTGGCGGATGGCGGCGAAGGCCGCGTCGCCCATTACATCCGGAAGCCGCTTGCCGATCGCGTCCTGCGGTTCCAGCGCATGGCGGTCGGCGAAGGTCTTGTTGACGAAGACGAGACGGTAATCGCAATCGCATTTGGCGATCATGACCGGCAGCGCATCGGCCAGCAGGCGCAGCTGCCGTCCCTGCTCGCGGGACTCTTGCTCGGCATTGCGCCGCTCGGTGATGTCCATGCTGGTAGCCGAGAAACCGCACACCGTGCCGTGCACCCCGAAATCGGGCGTGTAGGTCACGAGCACATGCTTGCGCCCCAGCCGGGTGTCGACCTCGGCTTCGAAGGTCACTTGTTCCCCGTTCAGGGCGCGCATGATGTACGGCGCGATCTGCGCGTAGGCGTCGCCGACCACCTCCTCGACGCGGCGTCCGACGATGGCGTCGCGCGTCAGGTTGAACCAGCGCTCGTAGGTACTGTTGACGAAGCGGTAGCGGCCGTCGGCGCCGACGTAGGAAATCAGGATCGGTACGTTTTCCGTGATCAGGCGGAGATACTGGTCATGCTGGAAAAGTGCGGACGCGATACTCTTGCGCGCTCCGGCATCGCGAAGGATGACCAGCGTCCCCTCCGCCGCCTCCGAGGCGAGATCGTCGGCAAACGTGATCTCCGCATGGAGGATACCGCCCTCCGGCAGCGGCAATGCCCTCTCGAGCGTGACCGGCAACGGTGCCTCCGGGCGTGCGGATTGAAGCACTTCCTCGATCGTTTTCCCTGCCAGCTTGTCCGCAGCGGGATAACCGAGCAGGCGGGCCGCTGCCCGGCTCGCTACCGCAATGCGGCCGGCGCGCACGAACAGAACGCCTTCCGCGCAACGGTCAACCAGCATGAGATAGCGCTCCTCCGCGAGGCTGGCATTGTCGTATGGAGGAAGCGCGCGCATGGCGTCAGGCCGGCTTCCGCCGGACGCGGGCGATGGTGGCTGCTCTACCCCTCGTATGGGCAACACCTGTTGATTCGGGACCGACATAATGAAAACGACTCCTCAGGCCGGACCGTGCGAGCACCGCGTCCGGGAAAAACGGTTGGCAAGCCGGCGGCATCGATCCGCCCGCCGCTTGCCATCCGATACCGATACTAGCGCTGCAGGCATTGCTTTCGTTTCGGCAAGCGCATGCCGGGCGACGGCGATGTTTGATGCAGGACAAATGCATGGACACATCTTGCATGCGTGATGGGAATGACGCCGTCGCTCCGCCATTCGTCAGGCACTCATGCCGCCGACGTTGTGCTTGACGCCGTCCAGCTTCAGCGTGGACAGGAAGCTGCCGAACTCCTCGGCTACCGCCGGGTGGCGCAGCGCGTACACAACCACTGCTTCCAGATAGCCGATCTTCGAGCCGCAGTCGTAGCGGCGGCCCTTGAATTCGTAGGCCAGCACAGGATGCTTCTCCAGCATGGCGGCGATGGCATCGGTCAACTGGATCTCGCCCCCGGTGCCCGGCGTCACGCGCTCCAGGAAATCGAAGATTTCCGGCGTGAAGACATAGCGGCCGACGACGCCCAATGTCGAGGGTGCATTCTCGGGCGCCGGCTTTTCGACGATGTCGCCCACACGGTGGATGCGCACGCCCATCGACTGCGGCCGGACGATGCCATACTGCTGCGTCTGTTCCAGCGGCACGTTCTGCACGCCGACGACGGAACTGCCGTGCTGGCCGTGCAGGTCGATCATCTGCTTGAGCACGGGAACGTCGGCATCGATCAGGTCATCTGCCAGCACCACGGCGAACGGTTCGTTGCCCACCAGCGGGCGGGCGCACATCACCGCGTGGCCCAGGCCGAGCGCTTCGCTCTGGCGCACATAGGAATAGTGGAGGTTCTCCGGCAACAAGCTCTGGATCTCCTTCAGCAGCTTGACCTTGCCGTGCGACGCCAGCTCGGATTCCAGTTCGTAGGCCTTGTCGAAGTGATCCTCGATGGAACGCTTGCCGCGCCCGGTCACGAAAATCATCTCGGTAATGCCCGCAGCGGCCGCTTCTTCCACGGCGTACTGGATCAGAGGCTTGTCCACAATCGGCAGCATTTCTTTCGGCGATGCTTTCGTAACGGGCAGAAAACGTGTGCCCAAACCTGCGACGGGAAATACTGCTTTACGGATCTTGGTCATTGTCGTCTCTCTTCGTTCCTTGGTTGAACAATCCGGATGCCGCGCGGGTAACGATTACACCTGTTTGCCATTTTTACATGTATGGCGAAGGCCGCGACGGCGGCGACTTTCCAGAGGTGAACGCCATTACGCGCGTCTTGCGCTTACCCGCAGGGCGGCAAGGAGTCAGACAAGCAGGAAGCGTACCGAGACGGACGAAAATCGCCGCGGCCGGAACTCTTGACGCATATCATGCGCAGGCCTGCAGCGGTGCTTGAGCCGCATCAGCGCGGCTGCGTTTGCCGCTCCATATAGTGGATGTGCCCGTACGCCGCCGTACCCTTCACACCATCTGAACATCAATGACGACATACCGCGAGATGACGATCGATTTCCGAACATGCGCACAGGAACAACAGGATGCCGCCGGGCAG
This sequence comes from Noviherbaspirillum sp., assembly GCF_035654295.1. Lineage (GTDB taxonomy): Bacteria > Pseudomonadota > Gammaproteobacteria > Burkholderiales > Burkholderiaceae_D > Noviherbaspirillum. The sequence goes on from NZ_DASRXF010000112.1 coordinate 15,327, forward strand.
GGCGCGCAATGTCCGTGGCATTGCCGCGGTGCGGAATCGTCGGCACAGGTCTTGCGTCTGCATCCCGCAATGCGTTGACCACGCGCAGGGCGCGGCTTGCCGCGTGCGCGCGGGCATCACGCGGACGGAGCGGGGAAGCCGGTCCGTGGTTCTTCACTTCACCGTCAATCGTGCTGATCAATGTCGACGTCCGCTTGCTTCAATTTGACTTCCCCGAACCGGTTCTGCCTCGCCACTTGCCCACGAGAGCGCCGGCGCCATTCCACAGCATTCATGAACATCCAACATGCCCCCAAGGCAAGGAGATAGCATGGCATCTGCAATCATTGTGTTTTCCCATCTGCGTTGGGACTTCGTCTTTCAACGGCCTCAGCATCTCATGTGCCGCCTCGCGGCGCGACATCCCATCGTGTTCATTGAAGAACCGGTATACGACGCCGACAAGACATTCCTGCGCACATATACGCCGGTGCCCGGCGTTCTCGTCTGCCAGCCGCACACTTCATTGAACCAGCAAGGCTTTCATGATGACCATCTTCCGCACTTGCAAAAGATGGTGCGCCAGCTCGTGCGGGATTACGACGACCACGTCGCCTGGTTCTACACGCCGATGGCATTGCCGCTGCTGCAGGAGCTGCACCCGCGCCTGGTGATCTACGACTGCATGGATGAGCTGTCGACTTTCAAGAATGCGCCGAAGCAGTTGCTGCAACGGGAAAGCGCTTTGCTGAAAGTGGCCGACATCGTCTTCACCGGCGGGCAGAGCCTGTATCGCGCCAAGCGCGAACGCCATCCCAATGTCCACTGCTTTCCAAGCAGCGTCGACGCCGCGCACTTCGTGCAATCCCTGGACCGCGCCAACTCGCATCCTGCCCACCGCGACATCCCCGGCCCGCGCCTGGGCTTCTACGGCGTGATCGACGAGCGCCTCGACACCGGCCTCATCGCACAGCTCGCCGATGCGCATACCCAGTGGCAGATCGTGCTCGTCGGGCCGGTGGTCAAGATCGATCCCGAGAGCCTGCCGCGGCGCCCGAACATCCATTACCTCGGACAGCAGTCCTATCAATCCCTTCCGCAGTTCCTGGCCGGATGGGATGTCTGCCTGCTGCCGTTCGCGCTGAACGATGCGACGCGCTTCATCAGTCCGACCAAGACGCTGGAGTACATGGCCGCGGAGCTGCCGATCGTCAGCACGCCCGTCACCGACGTCGCCGAAATCTATGGCGATATCGTCTCCATCGCAGGAGACGCTAAGTCATTCATCGCTGCATGCGAGGCCGCCTTGCTGGCTTCCCCGCAGGAGCATGCCGTCAAGGTAGAGAAGATGCGCAAGGTGCTGGCATCGACCTCCTGGGATACCACGGTCGACAAGATGGTGGACCTGCTGGCCACGACGCGTCCGCGCGCCGACCGCAACGATACCGCCGCAGAGCAGGCAGCCGAGGCAGCTGCCGGCATCAACCGTCTGCGCCAGCACCAGCAGCACGAGATGCCGCGCTTCGCCAAGACCGCGATCATCGGCGGCGGACCGACCGGCCTCTCCGCCGCCTATCACCTCGGCCATGACGCGCTCCTGCTGGAGCGCCATTCGATGGTCGGCGGCTGGTGCCGCTCGATCAAGGACAATGGCTTCACCTTCGACTACGCCGGCCACATCATGTTTTCCAACGATCCCTATGTGCTGGAGCTGTACGAGCTCCTGCTCGGATCGAACGTGCACTGGCAGAACCGCGAAGCCTGGGTCTACAGCAAGAACGTCTACACCCGCTACCCGTTCCAGGGCGCGCTGTACGGACTGCCGCCCGACGTCATCAAGGAATGCATCATGGGCGCCATCGAGGCGCGCTTCGGCACCACCGGCAAGACCGCGCCGGCAACCGCGCGCGCCGGGGACTGCTGTGCTGACGGCGGTGTAGCGCTGCCGGGCGGGAATGTGGCGGCGCTGGACAAGCGCGGGCCGGCGAACTTCGAGGAGTTCATCCACCAGGTATGGGGCGCCGGCATCGCCAAGCATTTCGCCATTCCGTACAACCGCAAGCTGTGGGCGGTGCCGCTGACGGAAATGGAAACCTCGTGGCTGGGCGGCCGCGTGCCCCTGCCCAACCTGGAGGAAATCATCGACGGCGCGCTGCAGCCCGTGGCCAAGCCGATGGGGCCGAACGCGCGCTTCGGCTATCCGCTGCGCGGCGGCTTCCAGGCGCTGGTATCGGGCTTCGTGCCGCACATCAAAGGCACGATCGAACTGAATGCCGACGTCGTCCAGGTATCGCCGCGCCAGCGCACGATCGCACTGCGCGACGGCCGCCGCTACCAGTACGACAGTCTGATCAGCACCATGCCGCTGCCGGAGCTGGTGAAGATCATCGGCGACGAGGCGCCGGAAGAAGTGAAGCAGGCGGCGGCGGGGCTCAAGCATATCTCGGTGCGCTGCGTGAATCTCGGCGTGGCGCGCGAGAACATCACCGAGAAGCACTGGATCTACTACCCGGAAGACACCATTTTCCATCGCATCTTCGTGCAGGGGAACGCCAGCCCGGAATGCAATCCGCCCGGCGGCTTCGGCATCACCTGCGAGATCACCTATTCGCCGACGTGGAAGCCGTTACCCTTCAGCGGCCAGGAACTGATCGACCGCTGCATCCAGGATTGCATCAAGGTCGGCATGTTCCGCGAGGATGACAAGATCATCGCTGCCAACGAAGTCGACATGCCGTATGCCTACGTGGTGTACGACCATGCGCGTGCGCGCAATGTGGAAACGATCAAGGCCTGGCTCGGCAAGCACGACATCATCCTGGCCGGACGTTACAGCGAATGGGAGTACTACAACTCCGACCATGCCTTCATCGCCGGCAAGAAGGCGGCCGAAACGGTGAAGTGGATGGAGAACAATCGCGTGGTCGCGGCGGAATAGGCGAGGGACGCCTTGCCTATGGCATACCCCTTGCTCGTTTCCAATGGATGACAGAAACCGAGCAAGAGGGCTTGCATGAATACACTGCTGCACGCTGCCTTGTCCATCGCGCTGGCGATGGCCTTCGATGTCTCGGCGCAGCCGGCACCGCCCACCGGTGCCGCTGCTTCAGCGCCCGAGGCGACTCCCCGGCAACACAAGCTGTACCGCGGCTCGCGCATCATCGGCACCAATGTGCGCGATGCCAAGGACAAGAAGATCGGCCAGATCAAGGACCTCGTCCTCGACGGGGCACGCGGCGAGATCGCGTATGCGGTGGTCAGCTTCGGCGGCGTCATGGGCGTCGGCAACAAGCTCCATGCCATTCCCTGGCAGGCATTGCGCCCGAGCGACAATGGTAATTTTTACATCCTGCATGCGGACAGCGAGACCATCAGCCAGGCGCCGGGATTCGACAAGGCAAGATGGCCCGACATGGCCGACAGGAAGTGGGTCGACGAGATAGACCGTTACTGGAGCCGCAGGGTCGGGCGCGGAAACCCTGCCGGCAGCGATATCACTTCCGGCAGCCCGAACGCCAATCCGGTCAAGCCTTAGTCGAGCTCGCGCATGGATCAATTGCTCTCTGTCGATTGGGAGGAAATGTTCAGCCTGAGCCTGCCGCTGGCGGAAATCATCATCCGCGGCTCGGCCATGTACTGGTTCCTCTTCGTCGTGTTCCGCTTCGTCATCCGCCGCGACATCGGCGCCGTGGGCATTGCCGACGTGCTGGTCCTCGTCATCGTCGCCGACGCGGCGCAAAACGCCATGTCGGGCGAATACACCAGCATTACCGACGGCATGGTGCTGGTCGCAACGCTCATCTCGTGGAATGTCTTTCTCGACTGGCTCAGTTTCCGTTTTCCCATCTTCCGGCGCTTCGCGGAACCGCAACCGATCCGCCTTATCTGGAAGGGCCGTATGCTCAGGCGCAACATGAAGCGCGAGCTGATCACGGACGACGAGCTCTGGAGCAAGCTGCGCCAGTCAGGCATCGAGTCGCTGGATGAGGTGAAGGAAGCCCATATCGAGGCGGATGGGCAAATCAGTATCGTCAAGTACAAAGGCTGAACGGTTGCACGTTCGGCAAGTCATCTAAATTAACTTCCTCTGCGGAAAACTTTCTCCCCGCCATGTTGTCTCTAGGAATTATTCGGAATTCCGGAAGACAACATGCATGGAACACAACGCGCACTCGGCGCATTCCGGCTGCGGTGCCTTGCCGCCAGCCTGGCACTTGCCTTCGGCCTGGCGTCGTGCGGGGGAGGCGGCAAAGACGCGGCGCAGTCCGCAGCATTGGCAAGCGCGCCCGATACCGGGGCGAGCGCGGCAGACTCCGGCCCGCCGGCGTCCAACTCACCGCTCGGCACCACCACCGTTCCCGCCTATTCGATCCCGACCAGCGATGCTGGCGGCCTGCTGATTTCCGAAGTCGCGACCAACTATTACAGCAACGACATCGCCTGGTTCGAGGTGGTCAATACGTCTACCCGCGCGGTACAGCTTTCGCAATATGTGCTGCGCAGTTCCTACCTTGATACGGCGAGCGGCGCCAATACGAATGACGCCGCTGAATTCCCGCTGCCCGGCGTGCTTATCGCGCCCGGCGCGCATCTCGTCATCGCCGGCAAGACCTCCGATGAACTGGCCGACAACACGCAGATGGTCTATGTGAAGAACGGCGCCAAGCGGCCGTTCTGGAATGCCAGCGGTTCGGTCGAACTGGTGCGCGGCGGTGCGACGGCGGACTTCGTCCGCTTCGGCGCATCCACCCAGGCGCCGCTGACCGAAGGCGGCTGGCAGGGCGCCGGCGTTGCAGCGCTGCCCTCCGGTGCTGAAGAACACGGAAAGTCCATCGTGCGCCTAGCCTCCGGCGGCGTGGCGGACACCAACAGCGCCTCTGACTGGAAGCTGGTGAATTTCGCCACGCCGGCGGGCCTGAACGACGTCGCCCCCGGTGTCGTCGACTCCGACCGCGACGGCATACCCGACAGCGCCAAGGTGAAGGGCGGCACCTACGCCGGGCTCGACCTCTACGCCATGGGCGCAAGGGCCGGGCGGCGCGACATCTTCCTCGAAATCGATTACATGGACGGCGATGAAATCGCCACCCGCCCGCGGCGCGAAGCCCTGCAAAAAATGGAAAAGGCGTTCGCCGACAAAGGCATTGCGCTCCACATGGACGCCGGCGCCCTTTACGCACCGCTCGCGGCCTATAACCTCGGCGGCGGCAATGCCGTGCCGTTTTCGCCCTGCATCGAGCTCGACACCTCGGCGGAAGGCGCCGGCGCGCGTGCCGGCTGCGCCTCCTTCCAGGCCGTCAAGAACGGCAACATGGATGTGCGCCGCCGGCTCCTGTTCCACTACGCGCTGTTCGCCAATTCCCTCAATACCGACGGCGGCCCCGGGCCGTCCGGCATCTCGGAAATGTCCGGCAACGACCTCATCGTTTCGCTTGGCGGCTACGGCTTCCTGATCGATTCCGAGATGGGCCTGAACATGCTGATCAACATGCAGGCCAGCACGCTGATGCATGAGTTCGGCCACAACCTCGGCCTGCGTCACGGCGGCAACGAAGACGTCAATTACAAGCCCAACCACTACAGCGTGATGAACTACATGTACCAGTTCGCCGGGCTCAGCGCCTCGCCGGACAGCGTGTACGCGGCGGAACGCTACTACCTCGCCAACAGCCTCAAGGGCATCAGCTATTGCGGTCTGACCGAGAACTCGCCGTGCAGCGATGAGTTCCTGATGAGCTATTCGGACGGCACCGGCGCACCGCTGGACGAGTCGAGGCTGTCGGAGGCTGGCAATATCGGACGCGGCAGCGCCGGCGGCGCCTATGCGGACTGGGACAACAACGGCATGCTCACCGGCGGGACCATCGCGCGCAACATCAACACCTTGTCCGGCGCCGGCAGGAGTGTGCTCAACGACTACAACGAATGGGGAAACCTGAAGATCGCGTTCGCGCGCGGGTTTTCCGGCAGCAGTTCCGGCAAATCCCTGGTTGCCGCCGAAGCCGTCCCGCGCCTGTTCAACGCCATGAGCCCGCGGCACCCGTTCGCGACGATCGAGGAGGCGGCCTTGCCGCCGCTGCTGCATCAGATGATTCGCAATCTTCCGCGCGGGCGGGGGAAGTAGGGGTGGCTTTGGGGCGCGGTGGGTTTCGCTTCGCTCTACCCACCCGACGATTCTTTATAGAGAACGGTAGGGTGGGTAGAGCGCAGCGAAACCCACCAGCACCCCTCCATCAAAACCGCCTGCGCCGTGCAAGCACCTGCTTGTACCGCCGCGGCGCCTGCGCCCGCCGCAACGCATGGCTGTCGGCCGGGTGCCGGCGCCGGCCCAGCATCGCCGCGAGGTAGTCGTCGTCGATCAGGTCATCTTCGTCCAGCAAGCCTTCGAGTTCCTCGACAATGATGCGCTCGCTTTTCTTCGCTTTCATCTTGTTCTCCTCCAGGTCCGGTTGGGCCGGCTGGAATATGTTCCGGTGGTC
>NZ_DASRXF010000113.1:0-15478 GCF_035654295.1 Noviherbaspirillum sp.
AGGTAAAGGCAACGCAGACATTGCGCCGCTGCGCGATCGCCGTTTTCTGGGCGTAGCGCAGGATGGCGAGCGTCTCGTCGTGAAAGCCGCGGCTGTCGAAAGTGCTCCTGTCGAGGAATCGGGGAACGATGGCGATTGCCAGGATCCCGAGAATCACCAGGGTCACGATCAGCTCCGTCAGCGTGAATCCTCCGCGTCTATGCATATATCCGATGATCAGCAATAAGGCTGTCTCGCATGCCTCCGTTGCAAAGCGTTGACGAAATAAGAATGTGGCTCGGCAAAAGCAACGAAGCCCAATCAGAAAATCTCATTGGGCTTCGTTGGTCTAGACCGCCATCAAGCGTGGCGGAATTACTTGTCAGGTCATCAGGCGATTAAATCGCTGCGCCGACGATCGTGTACGTGGCCTCAACGTCACCCTTCTTGAGCGTGCAGGTTGTGGTCGCGCCATTGCTCGCGACGGTCGTGTCTGCATCAATGCTGTACGGAGTCGATGACGTCGTCAGAGTCAGGGCCGGTACGATCTGCGGGCCGATGTCCGAGCACTTCTCAACCTTTATGCATTTGTTCGCGGTCACCGTCTGGTTGTTAGCGGCGCAGCCTGCATAGTTGATGGATGCAGCGGAAGACAGTGCGCCGGCGATACCGTTAAGCGCTCCTTTTTCAGCTTCGTCGCCCAGATCCACAAACTTCGGCAATGCCGTCGCCGCCAGAATCCCCAGGATGACGATCACAACAACCAGTTCAATCAAGGTAAAACCTGTTTGATTGCTTTTCATATTCTTCATAATGTTTCCCTTAAGTAAGTAATTTACCTTGACAGCTAGCAAGCTTTCCTGCTGTCAAAATATACCAGATCGATTCTAGAGCTCCAACCCTATTTCTTACATACAGTTACTGACTGTTGCATTTAGCGTGTAGGTGGGTGAGGTGTTCGCGGCAGCAGGCGGCGTGTAACCCACAGTGCAGTCGGTGCCCGCGCTCGCGCCTGTATGGTTGCTGTCCGGCGCGGCCACCCGCGGCGCTGTCAGTCCGGTCACCACGTAGTCGTCGTTCAAGCCTGCAAGGGAGACAATCGTAGTTGCATTTGGATAACCATTTACATAGGTGACCGTCGTCCCTTCGATCACGATGGCGGGCGACGGCGTGCCCGTGTAGTTGGCATCCAGTCCGCGCGTCAGCAGGTTGGCATGCGCCATCGCCGCCGCAGACTTCATCGACCCCAATGCAGCCTGCATCTTCGCGAGACGTGCGTCCGCTTGCAGTGCAGCAAATTTCGGAAGAGCAATGCCGGCAAGCAAGCCGAGGATGGTGATGACGACGACCAGCTCAATCAATGTGAAGCCTGTCTGCTGTTTGCGCATGGGTCTCTCCGTGGAAGATTTCAGTTTTTTATCGGCAAGCGAGCGGGTCAACTTGAATTGCCGGCATTCAACACTAGAACCAGCGGTAGCGTTGTACCTGAATTTCCACGGAATCGCCAGCTTCTTGGCAGCTGCCCGTGCTTGGTCCGTCGGCTTTTTGCGTCACCTTTGCCACGCGCAGCCGGATTTGCCGTGCACCTTGCGCATCTGTCTGGAAGTAATGCGAACTCCTCGGCGCATAGACCAGAGCGCGGTTGGTATTGTCGAAATACCAGTTTCCATGTGGAAAATTCGTGCCGGTACCCGCGTAGTTCTCGGGCTTCGCGTCCAGCCATTCCATCGGGTTCTGCCCGACAAGCGCGGCGCACTCCTGCATCCGCCCTTCGAGCATGAGCGTCGCCAGCTTGTATCGCAGGACACTCTTGATCGCGCTGATGGTGTATTCGACATTCGCCTTTTCGGCCGCCTCCTCGTAGTAGCGGAGGCGATCCAGCAGGACCGTCGCCAGCACGCCGACCAGCGAAACGACAATCATCAGTTCAAGCAGGGAGAAACCGCCGCCTCTGCGCGGCACTTGCCTCCCTGTCGCGCTTGCCCCCATGCCTATTTGCGCAACGCCGCCTGGCCGAGATCCCAGATCGGCAGGAATACGCCAAGCGCGAGGATGAGCACGAGAACGCCGAGCCCGAGGATGAGGATGGGCTCGATCTGCGCCGACAGCGTTTTCAGCTCGTAGTCCACTTCCCGCTCGTACATTTCGGCGATCTCTTCCATCAGGTCGTCCAGTGCGCCGGACTCTTCGCCCACCGCGACCATCTGCAGCACGATGGGCGTGAACACCCCCGTGGTGACCGCCGTGCGCAGGATGCTTTCGCCGCGCTCGACGCCATCCCGCATCTGTTCCACGCGGCTGGCGATGTAGGCGTTGTCGACGGTCTTGGAGACCACGCTCAGCCCCTGCACGATGGGCACGCCGCTCTTGCTCGACAAGGCGAAGCTGCGCGCGAAGCGTCCCAGCGTTCCCTTGAGCAGGATTTTCCCGACGATGGGCAGCTTGAGCTTGAACCTGTCCCAGTTGTATCGCCCCTTGGACGTGGCGATGTAGCCGCGGAAGGCGATGCCGGCGACGGCGATCGCCACCGCGATCAGGGCCCAATAATCTTTCGTGAAGTTGGAGGTCGTGACCAGAATGCGCGTCATCAGCGGAAGTTCGGCGTTCATGCTGGCGAACACCTTGGAGAACGCGGGAATGACGAACAGGTTGATGACGGCAATCGCAATAGTCATCGCGATCACCACGAACATCGGGTAGCGCATGGCCGTGCGCACGCGTTCGCGCATCTCGCGCTCGAATTCCAGGTGATCGAACAGGCGCAGGAAGACTTCTTCCAGGCGGCCGGTCGTTTCGCCGATGCGCACCATGCTGACGTAGAACGAGGAAAACACGTCCGGATGCCGCCGCATCGCCGCCGACAGTTCCCGGCCGGAGTCGAGCGATTCCCGCAAATCCTTCACCACGCGCGCAAACGACTTGTTGATCGCCGATTCCTGCAACCCGGCCAACCCGCGCATGATGGGCACGCCGGACTTGAGCAAGGTGTAGAGCTGGCGGCTGAACAGCTGCACGTCGATGGAGCGGATCTTCGGTTCGGTCAGACGCGCCAGCCAGCCGCCTCCGCCATCCGTCGCGGGCTTGCTTGTGGGTTTGATTTCGACGGGCGTGACGCCGGTGCTGAAAAGCTGGTCGGCGACCGAGCCGCTGTCGTTGCTTTCCAAAACGCCCTGCAGCAATTCTCCGCGGGCGTTCCGTCCTTTATATGCGAAATAGGGCACGTGCGTTCCTGGAAAATTGGGACCTCAGCCGGGCTGGCATCAGTCGTCGAACTGGTTGCTGATCCGCATGGCTTCGCCGATGGTCGTCCTCCCGGCGATGACGAGCGCGACGGCATGCCGGCGCAGCGTCTGCCCTGCCATCTGCGCCGCCGCCACTTTCATGAAGTGCGCGGGATCGTGATGGCCGGCGGCGTCCGCCACGGCTTCGGTCATTTCGAGCATTTCGTACACGCCGGTACGGCCGCGGTAGCCGGTGCCGTTGCAGTGCGTGCAGCCGCGTCCGTGCTGGTATTTGCGCGCCATGACGGTATCGCCAAGCTCGAACTTCAGCCATTCCTGTTCGTTCGGCTTCGGCGTGTACGGCTCGGCGCAGCTTTCGCAAATCACTCGCACCAGGCGCTGCGCCAGCACGGCTTGCAGCGAGGTCGATACCATGTAACGGGGCACGCCCATGTCCAGCAGGCGGACCGGGGTGCTGACGGCGTCGTTGGTGTGCAGCGTCGACAGGACGAGGTGGCCGGTGAGCGCGGCGCGCATGCCGATCTGGGCCGTTTCCTGGTCGCGCATTTCGCCCACCAGCACGACGTCCGGATCCTGGCGCAATGCGGAGCGCAGGACGCGGGCAAAGGTGAGCTCGATCTTTTCATTGATCTGCACCTGGTTGATGCCGGGCAGGCGGTATTCCACCGGGTCTTCGACGGTGATCAGTTTTCGTTCGACGCTGTTGAGCTCGGCGAGCGCGCCGTACAGCGTGGTCGTCTTGCCGCTGCCGGTGGGGCCGGTGACCAGCACCAGTCCGTTGGGCCGCTGCAGGATCGCGCGGAATTTCTTGAGCATGCCAGGGGGCATGCCGATGGAATCGAGCTTGAGCGTGCCGCCGCTCTGATTGAGCAGACGCATGACGACCGATTCGCCGTATTGCGTCGGCATGGTGGAAATACGCACGTCCACCTGCTGCTGCTTGACCTTGATCGCGAAGCGGCCGTCCTGCGGCAGGCGCTTTTCCGAGATATCGAGCCCGGACATCAGCTTCAGGCGCAAGGCCAGCGCCTGCGCGATCTTGATGTCGGCCTCGGTCTGCAGGTGAAGGATGCCGTCGATACGGAAGCGGATCTGCAGGCGGCTTTCCTGCGGTTCGATGTGGATGTCCGATGCCCTGACTTGGGAGGCATCGTCGAACACCGATTGCAGCAGCTTGACGACCGGCGCTTCCTCGATGCCGGGCGTGCCGCCGAGATTGCCGAAATCGACATAGGCGTCGCCGAGGTCTTGCTCCAGTTCCTTGGCAAAGTCCGTGATCTCGTCGGTGCGACGGTAGATCCGGTCGATGGTCTGCAGCAGCTCGCCTTCATTGACCACCGCCAGTTCAATGTTCTTGCGCACGCTGCGCGAGATTTCGTCGTACGCGAACAGGTCGGTCGGATCGGCCATGCCGATCAGCAGCCCGCCGGCGCGGTCCTCCAGCGCAATCGCGCGGAAACGCCGCGCCTGGGTCTCCGGCAATTGCCGGACCACTTCCGGGTTGATGTTGTAGAACTTGAGATTGATGTAAGGAATGTTGAGCTGCTTGGCGAGCGCCCCGCAGATCTGCTCCTCGGTCACGAAGCCGTTCTCAATGAACACGCGCCCGAGCTTGCGTCCGGTGCGCTTTTGCTCCGTCAGCGAAAACTGAAGTTGCTCTTCGGAAAGCAACTTCTGCTGCACCAAGATTTCACCGAGGCGGACCTTCTCCGGCCGTGCCATACGCGCTCCTTACGGACGAAAAATCACACGCGTATTTTAGCCACAATCCCCTTGCCTAAGGGAATTGTTTTTATTGAGAAATTTTCCAGAAAGACGGCTTTTCAGCCCGCAAGCGCCTGCTGGAAATCTTCAATCAGATCGGCCGTGTCTTCGATGCCGACGGAGACGCGGATGAGCGATTCGGCAATGCCCATGCTGGCCCGGCGTTCCGGTCCCATTTCGTAGAAGATGGTGTGCGCCACGGGGATGACGAGGGTGCGCGTGTCGCCGAGGTTGCTGGCGGGGATGCCCAGCTTCAGGCGGTTGAGGTAATCGAAGCAGTCGATTCCGTCCTTCAGCTCGAAGCTGAGCAGGCTGCCGTAAGCGCCGAACAATTCCGTCGCCAGCTTGTGCTGCGGGTGCGAGGGCAGCCCGGGGTAGTAGACCGCGGCCACGCGTTCGTCCGCCTCCAGCATCCTGGCCAGCGCCAGCGCGTTGGCACATTCCCTTTCCATCCGCAGCGCCATCGTTTCCGCGCCTACCGCGATATGGTGGGCCGCCTCCGGTCCGAGCGAGGCGCCGAAATCCCGGAGGCTCTTGGCGCGGATCTGCGCCATGCCCCACTGCCCCGGCGCGAAACGCTTGTAGGTGTCGAAGATGTTGGGGAACTTGGTCCAGTCGAACAGGCCGGTGTCGGTGAGGCTGCCACCGAGCGCATTGCCGTGGCCGCCGATGGATTTGGTCAACGCGTTCACGACCAGGCTTGCCCCCACCGTTTGCGGGCGGAACAGGTAGGGCGAAGTCATGGTGTTGTCGACCACATAAAGGATGCCGCGGTCGCGGCACAACTGCCCGATCCGTTTCAGGTCGGCGACCTGGGTACGCGGATTGGCAATGGTTTCGACGAAGACGAGGCGCGTTTTCGGCGTGATCGCCGCTTCGATGTTGCGCACATCGGTCGCGTCCACCATGGACACCTCGACGCCCTGCCCGCCCACGGTCTGCCAGAGGCTGTTGGTGTTACCAAAAAGAAATGCGGAAGACACCACATGGTCGCCCTCGCGCAGCAGCGCCTGCGCCACCGCGCCGATGGCGGCCATGCCGGTGGCAAAGCAGATGGTCGCCATGCCCTGTTCCATCCGGTTGACCTTGTCTTCCAGCGCCGACACCGTCGGATTGCCCTGGCGGCCGTAGCGATAGCCGGGCTGCTTGCCCTGGAAGACTTCCGCCAGCTGGCGCGCGTCGCCGTAGCCGAAGGTAACGGACGTGTGGATCGGCTTGTGCAGCGAACCGTGCTCGATAGGCTTCTGGCGGTCGCTGTGGAGGATGGAGGTGGTGAAACCGTATTTCTTTGTATCAGTCATGGCAAACAAAAACCCGTTCTGGCGTGCGCTAGAACGGGTTAGGGGAATCCGGATCCGTTTTAGCTGCATTTATGATGGGACTGGACCCCGGCGCCCGCAAGCAGAATCAAATCGGCGCAGGGCTTATCGTAACGCAAAACACGCGTTCCGCAAAACCGATGAGCATCAACGCGCGGTAACGAAGTGTTTCTGCACTAATCCCTGCGCAAGTGATCCTAATCAAACAACAGCCGTTTCCTGCCACACATTTGTATCAAGCCGCTATCGTTTAAGGACGAAGTTGCCCGGGGACCTTTCGAGTTTTATGCCGACGGATTTTGAGAACCTTGTGTTGCAGGAGTCGCCGGACGCGGTCGTGATCGTCAACCTCGATGGAACGATTGCATATTGGACGGACGGAGCGGCAAGGGTTTTCGGGTTCGATCGGCGGGAAGTACTCGGGCGCCCGCTGGCGGCGCTGCTGATTCCCCCTGACCGGCAGGAGGAGGAAACCCGCATGACCCGGGCGATCCTGGAGGACGGGATCTTTAGCTATGAATCGATACGCCGCAAGAAGGACGGGTCGCTCGTCCATGTCGACATTTCGGCCAAGGCGATCAGGGACGACAACGGAAGGCCCTGCTTTATCCTGACCAGCCAGAAGGACGTCACGGCGCTCAAGGTGCTGCGCGACGCCAAGCTGCTGGAAGCCAAATTCCGGGACCTCCTGGAATCGATGCCGGACGGCATCATCCTGGCCAATTCCACCGGCCACATCGTCCTGGTCAACTCCCAGGCGGAGAAGTTGTTCGGATACGCACCAGGGGAATTGCGCGGCAAGGCCGTGGAACAACTGCTCCCGGCGCGCTACCGGGGCGGCCACGTCGGACACCGCGCCGGATACTTCGGCCAGCCCCGCCCGCGCGCGATGGGCGCGGGGCTGGAGCTCTACGGGCTGCGCAAGGATGGCATGGAATTCCCGGTCGAGATCAGCCTGTCCCCGCTGGAGACCGAGGAAGGCACGCTGGTGATGAGCGCGGTGCGCGACATCAGCGAACGCAAGAAGGCGGAGCAAAAATTCCGCGGCCTGCTCGAATCGGCGCCGGACGCTTTCGTGATCGTCAACCGGAACGGCGAAATCGTGCTGGTGAATTCGCAGACCGAGAAACTGTTCGGCTACCGCCGCGAGGAACTGCTGGGGAAAAAGGTCGAGGTACTCGTACCCAGGCGCTTCGAGGGCAGGCATCCCGAGTATCGCGACGGATTCTTCGACGAGCCGCGCACCCGGGCAATGGGCGCAGGCCTGGAGCTTTACGGACTGCGCAAGGACGGCACCGAGTTCCCGGTCGAGATCAGCCTGTCCCCGTTGGACACCGAGGAAGGCACACTGGTATCGAGCGCGATCCGCGACATCACGGAACGCAAGCGTATCGAGCGCGCGCTGCACGACAAGAACATCGAACTGGAGAAAGCGAACCTGGCCAAGGACCGCTTCCTGGCCAGCATGTCGCACGAGCTGCGCACGCCGCTCAATGCCATCATCGGCTTCACCGGCACCCTGCTGATGCGCCTGCCCGGGCCGCTGACGCAAGACCAGGAAAAGCAGTTGCGTACGATACAGACCAGCGCCAAACATCTCCTGTCCCTCATCAATGACCTGCTGGACCTGGCCAAGATCGAGTCGGGGAAAGTCCGGCTCCATTTCGAGCCGGTCGCCTGCCGGGCACTGATTAACGACCTGTCTGAAACCCTGTCGCCGCTCGCCCGGCAGAAAGGGCTTCAATTTCACACGGATTTTCCGGCGCAGGAAGTCACGGTGCTCACGGACCAGCGCGCGCTGCGCCAGATCCTGATCAACCTGGCGAACAACGCCATCAAGTTCACCGACGCCGGCGAGGTGCGCGTCACACTGGCCCAACAGGGCGGCGAAGGACCACGCACGGTCAGCATTACCGTGACGGACACCGGTACAGGCATCAAGGAGGAAGATCAGTCCAAGCTGTTCCAGGCATTCACGCAACTCGATTCGACCTCGACCCGGCGCTTCGAAGGAACGGGACTCGGGCTCTACCTGTCGCAGAAGCTCGCCGACCTGATCGGCGGCCGGCTGCAGCTGCAGAGCCGGTACGGCGAAGGCAGCGCCTTCACCCTGACCCTGCCGGCGGAGCCCGCATGATCCACCGCGAGGCCGAGCGCCGATCCCGATCCACCTCATGGAGGAAATCCGATTGCCGATACGCATCCTCGTGATCGAAGACAATCCGGCCAACATGGAACTCATGACCTATCTGCTGCGGGCGTACGGCTATGCGCTGCTGACCGCCGTGGACGGGGAAAGCGGCCTTGAAACAGCCGCCAGGGAAGCACCTGATCTCATCATCTGCGATGTCCACCTGCCGAGGCTGGACGGGTACGCCGTGGTCCGGATCCTCAAGCGTCATCCCGTCCTGCGCAACATCCCGGCGATCGCAGTGACCGCCCTGGCCATGGTCGGCGACCGCGAGAAGCTGCTCGACGCCGGGTTCGACGGCTATATCAGCAAACCGATCGATCCGGAAACATTTATCGGAGAAATAGCGAAATTTCACCCGGCGGGCGCGCAGGAAGACGCTGCACGATTCCTGCCGCGAACGGTCGAACCGGTTGCAAACGCCAACAGGCCGGATGCAGCGCCCGGCCAGGAAAACAGGAGTAAAGATGGCGACCATACTGATCGTTGACGACCATGTCCTGAACCGGCAATTCCTGATGGTTCTGCTTGGTTACAGCGGTCACAGCCTGATCGAGGCGGCCGACGGCGCCGAAGGACTGGACATGGCCTGCGCGCGCCATCCCGACCTGGTCATCGCCGACATCCTGATGCCGAACATGGATGGCTACGAGTTCGTCACGCGCCTGCGGGCGATGCCCGCGATTGCCGGCACGCCGGTCATCTTCTATACCGCCGCCTACCACGAGCGCGAGGCCAGCCTGATGGCAATGGCCTGCGGCGTGCGCTGGGTGCTCCCCAAGCCTTCCGATCCGGACCTGATCCTCAAGACGGTGCATGAAGCGCTGGGCATGCCGGCCAAGCCCCTGCCCCCCGCTCTGCCGGCGGCGGAACCGGAGCAATCGCGACTGAATCCGCTCGACGACCAGCTGAGCGAATACATCGTCGAGCTGGAGACGAGCAGCCATCTTATGTCCGAGCTCGTCAACAACGGCGGCAATGCGGGTGCGAATATCGAGGGCTTGCAGCACGTCGTGCAACGCCTGTCGAAAGCCCTGTCCAGCCTGCAGGCCGTCAGCCTGCGCCTGACGGCCCTGATCGATCTGGGCATCGAACTGGCCTCGGAGCGCGATCCGCAGCGCCTGCTGGCCAGCAGCTGCCGGGTGGTGCAGGACATCTGCGTCGCGAAATATGCGGCGGTCGGCATCCTGGACGATGATCGCGACAAGCTCGGCCATTTCGTCATGCGGGGCATGGATGAGGCGGCGCTCGCGCAAATGCCGTGGCCTGCTCCGGCCCGCGGCCTGTTCGGCCAAATCCTGGCCGAGCGCCGGCCGAGGCGCATCGATGCGCTTGACGGCGATCCGGTCAGGCTGGGATTGCCGCCGGAACATCCGCGCGTGCATTCGATCCTGGTCGCACCCATCGTTTCGCAGGAGACGGCGTTCGGATGGATCTACCTCGTCGACAAGCTCGGTGCGGTGGAGTTCAGTGAAGTCGACGAGCGCGCGGCAGCAACCGTGGCGGCACAACTGGCCGTGGTCTACGAAAACCTTCAGCTCTACGGTGCCATCGAAAAGCAGCACGCCCAGCTGAAGCTCGAAGTCAGCGACCGCAGGCGCGCCCAGGAAGAGCTGCGCCGTACCCTGCGCGCACGCACCGTGATGGCGGAATGCAATCACGTGATGGTGCATGCCACCGATGAGATGGAGCTATTGCAGGACATGTGCCGCACGGTGGTCGAAGCGGGCGGCTACCGCATGGCACAGATCGACTATATCGACGACGACGGCAGCATGGTGCAGGTCGCGCGCGCGGGCGATCCGGCCGCGGCGGGCGGCGCGGACAGCATGCCGGCATTGCAGCAGAACGGCAACTACATGGTGAGCGACCGGCCCTGGGTGGTGATCGACGTTTCCGGCGCGCCGGCGCGGAATGATCGCAGGAAGGATGCCGCCGGACAGGGACAGGGGGGACAGGACCTCGCCGTATCGCTCCCGCTCAAGGACCATGGACGCAGGTTCGGCGTACTCACGATTTACGAACGCCAGCCGAACATGTTCGATACCGAACAGATCGCCATGCTCGAGGAACTCGCCGACGATATCGCTTACGGCGTGGTGAGCCTTCGCACCAAGGCAGCGCGCGAGCAGGCCGAGCGGGCGCTGCGTGCCACCGAGGAGAAACTGTCGAGCATCCTCGATTCGATCGACAACGTGGTGTGGTCGACGACGGAAAGCGAGTTCATCTACCTGAACTCGATGGTCGAGAGCATTTACGGGCGGCCGGTGGAGCAGTTCTACCGCGACAGGCAGCTCTGGTTCCGCGTGATCCATCCGGAAGACCGGGAGGCCGTGCGGCAAGCGCACAAGCGCCTCGCCCGCTCGAAGAGTTTCATCGAGGAGTACCGCATCATCCGCCCGGACGGCCAGACACGCTGGATCGAGGAGCGGGCCCGTGCGATACACAATGAACAAGGCCAATTGCTCCGCTTCGACGGCATCGCCATCGATATCAGCGAACGCAAGGCCTACGAAGCGCGCATCGAGTATCTTGCCGGCCACGATGCACTCACCAGCCTGGCCAACCGCAACCTGCTGGGCGACCGTATCCGCCAGGCGATGGCGCACGCGCGGCGCAACAGCCTCCTGCTGGCATTGCTGTTCCTGGACCTGGACCGCTTCAAGGGCGTCAATGACAGCTTCGGCCACGAACTTGGGGATGCACTGCTGCTGGAAGTCTCGCAACGCCTCATCCACGTGGTCCGCGAGGGCGACACCGTGGCGCGCCAGGGCGGCGACGAATTCATCATCCTGCTCGCCGGCATCCAGCGTCCCGAGGACGTGACGGCGGTCACCGCCAAGATTTTCGAGGCGTTCCGGACACCCTTTTTCATCCGCGGCCACGAACTGTTCATCAGCGCCAGCATCGGCGCCACGATCTACCCGGACGACGGCGAAGACATGCAGTCGCTGCTGCGCAATGCCGACATTGCGATGTACCGCGCCAAGGAGGAGCGCGGCAACGCTTTCCAGTTCTACTCGCGGGAAATGAGCGTGCGCGCACTCGAGCGGGCCGAACTGGAAAGCGCGCTGCGGCGCGCGCTGGAACGCAAGGAGTTCGAGCTCTTCTACCAGCCCAAGGTGGAAGCCAGCTCAGGCCGCATCATCGGCGCCGAAGCGCTGATCCGCTGGAACCATCCCGAAAAGGGACTGGTGTCGCCGACCCGCTTCATCCCCATGGCCGAGGAAATCGGCCTCATCATTCCGATCGGCGACTGGGTGCTGCATACCGCCTGCGCGCAGAACAAGGCCTGGCAGGATGCCGGACTGCCGCCCATCAGCATCTCCGTGAATCTGTCGGCCCGCCAGTTCCAGCAGGAAAACCTGGTGCAGTCGGTGGCGGCGGCCTTGCACGACATGGGGCTGGCGGCCCACCACCTGGAACTCGAGCTCACCGAAAGCATCGTCATGAACAGCGCGGAGTTGTTCGTGACCAAGCTGAAGGAGCTGGAAGACCTTGGCGTGCAATTGTCCATCGACGACTTCGGCACCGGTTACTCGAGCCTGAGTTACCTGAAGCGCTTCCCCCTGCATCACCTCAAGATCGACCAGTCCTTCGTGCGCGACATCGCCACGGATGCGGATGACGCGGCGATCACCAGCACCGTGATCTCGCTCGGCCACAGCCTGAACCTGAAAGTGATTGCCGAGGGCGTGGAGACGGAAGAACAGGTCGCGTTCCTGCGCGACCACAACTGCGACGAAATGCAGGGCTATTACTTCAGCAAGCCGCTGCCCGCCAACGAATTCGCATCGCTGCTGCGGCGGGCGGCCTGAGCCAACAAAAAAGCCTGCGGCGCTCTCGCGCGGCAGGCTTTTCGTCAGCGGGACCGGGGATCAGTCCACGCGGGCCAGGTTCAGGTTCAGCTGCGAGCGCACCGCATCCTCGCTGACCGGCTTCGGATTGTTGCGCGCGATCTCGATGCGATCGAGGTAGTCGCGCGAAATATCGCCGGTGACGTACACGCCGTCGAAGCACGACGCCTCGAAATTCTTCAGCATCGGGTTGACGTCGGAAATCGAACGCTTGAGGGCGTCGACATCCTGGTACACCAGGGCGTCGGCGGTGATCTCGCGGCACACTTCCTCTTCCGTACGTCCGTGGGCGATCAGCTCGTTACGCGTCGGCATGTCGATGCCGTACACATTCGGGAATTTCACCGGCGGCGCGGCGGACGCGAAGATCACGCGCTTGGCGCCGGAGTCGCGCGCCATCTGCACGATCTCACGGCTGGTCGTACCGCGCACGATGGAATCGTCCACCAGCAGCACGCTCTTGCCCTTGAATTCGGCGCCGATCGCGTTCAGCTTCTGGCGCACGGACTTCCTGCGCAGCCCCTGGCCGGGCATGATGAAGGTGCGGCCGATGTAACGGTTCTTGATGAAACCTTCGCGGTAATCCAGGTTGAGCTTGTGCGCCAGTTCCATCGCCGCCGGGCGGGAGGAATCGGGGATCGGCATGACCACATCGATATCGCCGCCGGACAGCTCGCGGCGGATTTTCTCGGCCAGGTACTCGCCCATCTTCAGGCGGGTGGCATAGACCGATGCGCCGTCGATCACGGAGTCCGGACGCGCCAGGTAGACGAACTCGAATGCGCAGGGATTGAGCATCGGATTGTCGGCGCACTGCTGGTTGTACAGCCTGCCTTCGAGGTCGATGAAGATTGCCTCGCCCGGCATCACATCGCGCAGGAAGCGGAAACCCAGGCCTTCGAGCGCGACGGACTCGCTGGCCAGCATGTATTCCGGGCCTTTCTCCGTCTCATTGAAGCCGATGCACAGCGGGCGGATGCCGTAGGGATCGCGGAAGGCCAGCAGGCCGTAGCCGGCGATCTGCGCCACCACGGCGTAGGAGCCGCGCACGCGCTTGTGCAGCACGGAAACCGCCTTGAACAGCGCGGAGGGGTCGAGCGAATAGCCGGTGGTCGCCTGCTGGATTTCATGCGCCAGCACATTGAGCAGCACTTCCGAATCGGAGTCCGTGTTGATGTGGCGGCGGTCGTTCTTGAACATCTCGATCTTGAGCTGTTCCCAGTTCGTCAGGTTGCCGTTGTGGGCGAGGATGATGCCGAAAGGCGCGTTCACGTAGAACGGCTGTGCCTCTTCCTCGCTGGACGAACCGGCGGTCGGATAGCGCACCTGCCCGATGCCGGCGTTGCCCGGAAGGGAACGCATGTTGCGTGTGCGGAATACGTCGCGCACCAGGCCGTTGGCCTTGTGCATGGAAAAGGTATTGCCATGGTTGGTTGCGATACCGGCTGCGTCCTGGCCGCGGTGCTGCAGCAAGAGCAGCGCGTCATAGATCAGCTGGTTGACCGGACCGTGGGAAACAACGCCAACAATGCCACACATGGTGGGCTCCTTACTTAAACAATTTCAAAACTGTACATGCCGCGCGAAATCGCCCGGCAGGAAAGGCTTCACGGTGCGCGCCGCCGTTTCCACCAGCGGGCTGAGCAGCGCCTCTTTCCAGAATGGCTGCTGCGGTATTGCCGTCATGCCGCATATCAGGACGGCCGCCAGCACGATCACCACGCCGCGCCCCAGGCCGAACAGGCCGCCGAGACCGCGATCGGCGAGCGTCAGGCCGCTCGCCTTGATCAGAGCGTCGATCGCCATGGTCAGCAACATCATCAGCAGGCGCACGCCGATAAACAATGCAATGAATGCCACGATGAGGCGTGTCGTGCTCCCGGGCACCATATCGGGCAACAGTTTCGCCAGGTCCTCGCCGTAGGCATTAGCCACCACGAAGGACACCACCCAGCTCAGCAGCGACAGGATTTCCTTCATCAGGCCGCGCAGGGTGCTGATGACAATCGAGCACACCACGACGAACACCACCAGATAATCGAAGATTGTCACGGCGCGCGAAAAATCAAGCCGGCACGAGCGTGCCGTTCAATCCCAGCTTGACGATCTTTGCGCGTGCCTTCTCTGCCTCTTCCTTGCTGGCGAACGGCCCGACACGGATGCGGGTGCGGTCGCCCGATCCGGTTGCAACTTTTTCAGTGTAAGACTTGATGCCGGCGCCCTTGAGCTTGCCCTGCAGTTCATCGACCTTTTCCTTGGTCGCAAGTGCCGCCACCTGGATGACAAATTTCCCGGATTTTTTTTCAGCGGCCTTCGGATCGGGCTTCCCCTCCAGCAGAGCCTTGGCGCGGGCAGCCTCGTCAGCCTTGTCGGCCTTGTCAACCTTCTCGGCCTTGTCAACCTTCTCGGCCTTGTCAATTGACTCAGCCGGCTTCGGGTCGGCCTTCGCGACGACGGCCGCGGGCGCTGCCGGTTTGGACTCTTCCCTTGCCTTGGGCGCTTCCGGCTTTGCCTCAGCGCGGACCGGAGGGGCCGGAATGGCCGGAGCGGCGGGCGCTTCGACAACCTCTTCCTTCGGGTCGAGTGATGCCGAGGCAGCCACCTTCGAAGCGGTCGCCATTTCGGTGCGGGCGATGGTGCCGCCGGCGGGTTTGTCCTTGGAGGGGATCTGGATGGCGATGTCGTCGGCCAGCGGCCTGGGTTCGGAATCGAGCACCATCGGCAAGCCGATCACCGCGGCCAGCACCAGCGCGACAGCGCCGATCAGGCGGCGGCGCGCACGTTTCTTTTCTGGCAATACCGGATCGAGTGTTTCGTCTCCCCGGCTGTCCTTGCCGCGGCGCTTGGCGCGGCTGCGTACCGCCTTGGAATCCTCTTCGGCCCGCGAATAGAAGGTGCTTTCCTCGGAGGGCGATTCCTGCTTGTTTTTGCGAAGGATCGAGAACAAGCTCATGCGATGAAAATGAAGTCGTCAGTGGAGTCGGAAACCATCTTGAAAAAACAGCATGTCGATCAAGACATCACCAGGACAGTTTCCCGGATCGTTTCGCTTCCATCACGCCCGCGACAGTGAGGAAGGATCCGAAAACCGCAATTCTATCATTCTCCCCTGCTCTGCTTCTCGCG
>NZ_DASRXF010000114.1:0-12663 GCF_035654295.1 Noviherbaspirillum sp.
GGTGCTGGGGACCTACCTGCACGGCGTGTTCGACGCGCCGGGTGCGCTGGCGGCGCTGCTGCAATGGGCGGGCATGGACGAGGTGGAAGCGGTCGACCTCGCCCGCCTGCGGGAGCAAAGCCTGGACCGGATCGCCGACGCCGCACGCCCCTTGCTCGACGCCCTGACCGGCTTGCCGGCCAGAAACAGGCCCGTGCTATCCTAAGCGGCAACCCCACACCAGCGGAGGACAGACATGCCAGTGATCGTGATTGCCAATCCCAAGGGCGGCGTCGGCAAAAGCACCGTCGCGACCAATCTCGCCGGCTATTTTGCGAGGCAGGGGCACAAGGTCATGCTGGGCGATGCGGACGTCCAGCAGTCGTCGCGCGCCTGGCTGTCGCTGCGCCCGGGCGGCCTGCCGCCGATCGCTGCATGGGAGATCGCCGGCGGGCAACTCGCCAGGCCGCCGAAAGGCACCACCCACATCGTGCTCGATACTCCGGCCGGGCTGTCCGGCAATCGGCTGGATGACGTGCTGCGCATCGCCGACAAGGTGGTCGTGCCGCTGCAGGCGTCGATGTTCGATATCCTGGCCACCCAGGAATTCCTCCAGCGGCTGGCCTCGGGACGGCATGGCAAGGCGGAGGTCGGCGTGCTGGGCATGCGCGTCAACGTCCGCACCCGCGCCGCCGACCAGCTAGCTCATTACGTCAGCAATGCCGGCCTGCCGGTGCTCGGATACCTGCGCGACACCCAGAACTACGTGCAGCTTGCCGCGCACGGCGCTACCGTCTGGGACGTTGCGCCTTCACGCGTGGAGAAGGATCTGGAGCAGTGGGCGGAGCTTGTGAAGTGGGTGCAGGACTGAGCCGGGCAGGGGATGGTCTGGCGGGTTTCGCTGCGCTCTACCCACCCTACTGTTCTTTATGCGCAGGTGGGTTTCGCTGCGCTCTACCCACCCTACCGTTCTTTATAGAGAAACGTAGGGTGGGTAGAGCGCAGCGAAACCCGCCATGCGCATATCCGTTTTTCAGTGGCAGACCGGCCGTCGCTGCTCGTCGAGAACGGGCGAGAGCGAGAGTTTCGCCGCCACATATTCCACCATATAGACGCAGCCGTAAGGGTCCTTGAGATAGGTGCCGTGGACCACGGCGCGCGCCGTGGATACCTTCTGCCGGCGCGCCTCGGACGGCGACATCGTGTTGTCGGATGCCATCGCGCTCGGGATCGGGCGGGCGAGCATCATGCGCGCGGATTCATAGGCGGGCGGATAGGCCATCAAGGCGAGCAGCGCGAGCGCGGCTGCGCCAAGCGCGACGAGCAGGCGCAGCCACACATGCTGTCGGGGAAGGAATTCTGCAGCTTTATCGTTCATCATGCCCAGCCATCTCCACGGTGTCGGACAATATCCTACGGGGCGTGCAGCGTGCCCGCGAAACCGACCGATTATAGAGTCGGCGGGCTCGCGGTCAATACCACATTTGTGGGAAGTGGCGAGGGCGGCGGGGATCGTCTATCGTGAGATATCGTTATTTGCGGGAGGCTTGCATGATTACGCCCGGATACGCCAGGACCCTGGCCGAGTACAACCGCTGGATGAACGGCAAGCTCTACGCCGCCTGCGAGCGCCTGACCGAGGCGCAGCGCAAGGCGGACGCCGGTGCTTTCTTCCGCTCCATCCACTCGACCTTGAACCACATCCTGTGGGGCGATTACATGTGGCTGGGCCGCTTCACCGCCGGCACTGCATTGGCCAAGGAATACCCGAAGGGGAGCCTCGGAGCCGACTTGTACGACGACTGGGGCGACCTGAAACGGGCGCGCGCGACCATGGACGGCGATATCCTGGCCTGGGCAGGGACGCTCGACCCGGCATGGCTGGCCGCGGATTTCAGCTGGTACAGCGGGATCACGCGGTCAAACCGCACACGCCCGGCGTGGCTGCTCGTTACGCACCTGTTCAACCACCAGACGCACCACCGCGGGCAGGTGACGACGCTGTTGTCGCAGCACGGCATCGACCCGGGCGATACGGACCTGATGCTGATGCCGCTGCCGGAATAGGCTGCCTCAGCGTCCCTGCTGCTTGGCCCGCACCGCGTCCAGCTTGCGGCACAGGTCCTCGGTGCCATCCAGGATGCGCGGACCGGCGCGGTTGATCAGGTTGCCGTCGATGGACACGAGGTTGCCGCGGGTTACTGCTTTCAGGCTGGGGAAGCGCCGCCAGGGCGCGAACACGTCATCCTGTTCGCCGCTGCTGGCCACGATGGCTTCCGGGTCAGCCTTGACCACGGCTTCTTCCGTGACGGTGGGCGCGAGCTGGGGCAGCTTGCCGAAGATGTTTTCTCCGCCGCACAGCCGCATCGCCGACGAAACCAGGTGCGAGCCGTTGAGCGTCATCAGCGGCGAACGCCAGATCTGGTAGAAGACGGTTACCGGGCGGCGGGCCTCGTAGGTGTCGCGCAGTTTTTTCAGGCGTGCGCGGAAGTTGCGCGCCGCGGCGGCTCCCGTCGCGTCGGTACCGGCCAGCCGGGCCAAACGCTCGATCGACTGCGCGATCGCGTCGAAATCATAGGGTTCGCTCTTGTAGATCGGGATGCCCAGCGGTTCCAGGCGCGAGAGCTGGGTGGCGGCATTGCCGTTGTTCCAGCCGACCACGAGGTCCGGCTTCAACTGCAGGATGCGTTCCAGGTCGAGCGAGACGCCGCTGCCGACGGAGGGGATGCGTTTCGCTTCAGGCGGGTAGTCGCTGAATTCGCTGACGCCCACGATGTAGGCCCCGGCGCCGGCCGCGAACAGCATTTCGGTCGCATGCGGCGCCAGGCTGACGATGCGGCGCGCGGGTGCGGGAAGGGTGACGGTGCGCCGCGCGTCGTCGACCGCGCTGACGGCCGCATGCGCCACCGGTGGCACGAGCGCAGCCATCGCGCATGCCGCGGCAAGCAGGCTGACCCGGAAGTACGGCATGGCAGCAGTCCGGCGAAATCAGATCTCGAGGTTGTCGATCAGGCGGGTGACGCCGAGCTTGGCCGCGGCCAGCACGACCAGCGGCTCGCCTTGCGCGAGGTCGCCGGCCGAGGGCGGCTGCAGGTCGGCCCGCTTGCGCACGGACACGTAGTCCGGCTTCCAGCCGCGCGCGGCCAGTTTCGCCACCGCGTGGCGCTCGAGTTCGAACATGTCGAGGTGGCCGGAGCGCACTTCGTTGGCCACTTCATTGAGCAGCTTGTACAGCTGCGGCGCTTCGGCGCGCTCGTCCGCCGACAGGTAACCGTTGCGCGAAGACAGGGCGAGGCCATCTTCCGCGCGCCAGGTTTCGGCGGCAATGATCTCGGTCGGCAGCGCGAACTGCTTGGCCATGTTCCGCACGATCATCAGCTGCTGGTAATCCTTCTTGCCGAACACCGCCACGCGCGGCTGCACGCAGGAGAACAGCTTGAGCACGACAGTCGTCACGCCGGTGAAGAAGCCCGGGCGGAATTCCCCTTCGAGGATGTTGCCGAGGTCGTCCGGCGGACGCACGCGGTATTCCTGCGGTTCCGGATACATGTCCTTTTCGGTCGGCGCGAACAGCACGTACACGCCTTCCTTTTCCAGCTTTTCCACGTCGGCCTGGAAGGTGCGCGGATACTTGTCGAAATCTTCGTTGGGGCCGAACTGCAGGCGATTCACGAAGATCGATGCAACCACCGGGTCGCCGTGCTTGCGCGCCAGCCGCATCAGCGACAGATGGCCCTCGTGCAGGTTGCCCATCGTGGGCACGAATGCCGTGCGCAACTGACCGCGCAGCTGGTCGCGCAATTCATCGATAGAGGAAATGATTTTCATAGGACGGCCTTGCTACGGTAGTCGCCACGGGCATGCGGCGGATGGAATGAATCAGGACGGTGAATAGGCGAGGCGCACGTAGATCGGCGCGAATGCTTCGGCCTGGGTGATCTCGATGAGGGTTTCCTTGGCCAGCTCCAGCAGGGCGATGAAGTTCACGACCACGACCGGCACGCCGCGCGACGGATCGAAGAGGTCGGAGAACTCGACGAACTTCGACGATTGCAGGCGGCGCAGGATGCCCGTCATGTGCTCGCGCACCGACAGCTCCTCGCGGGTGATGGTGTGGTGCTGGGTCAGCTTTGCGCGCTTGATGATGTCGGCCCAGATCGATTGCAGCTCGGAGATGTTCACGTCCGGCCAGCGCGGCGTCAGGCTCTGCTCGATGAAGATCTGGGCGCGCACGTAGTCGCGGCCGAGCTGGGGCACGGTATCGAGCTGCTGTGCCGCGAGCTTGATCTGCTCGTACTCGAGCAGGCGGCGCACCAGTTCGGCGCGCGGGTCTTCGGCTTCCTCGCCGGTATCGGCCTTCTTCACCGGCAGCAGCATGCGTGACTTGATCTCGATGAGCATGGCCGCCATCAGCAGGTATTCCGCCGCCAGTTCCAGGTTGCGCTCACGGATCTGGTCGACATACTCCAGGTACTGGCGCGTCACGTCCGCCATCGGGATGTCGAGGATATTGAAGTTCTGCTTGCGGATCAGGTAGAGCAGCAGGTCGAGCGGGCCCTGGAAGGCTTCGAGGAAGACCTCCAGCGCATCGGGCGGGATATACAGGTCCGTCGGCAGCTTGAACAGCGGCTCGCCGTACAGTTTTGCGAAAGCCATGCCGTCCACCACATCCGGTGTCGAATCCGGCCGGCTTGCAAGCGCCTGTTCGGGGGCGTCAGCCGGCAGGTGTGCCAGCAGCGTGTCCTGGTTGGACATCAGGACTTGGGCTGGTAGACGTAGGGGTTTTGCTTGACGCGCGATTCCTGTTCGCGGCGGCGGGCCTCGAGGTCGATGGGCTGTTTGTCCCACCAGATCGCGCGGCCGGCGCGCTGTTTTTCTTCAAGCGACGGATTGCTCTGCTTCAGTTCATTCAGGAACTTCGTGAAATCGGATACGTAGCCCGTCTGTTGTTTGCTGAATTTCATGGTAAATGGGGGTCAGGATGGAAAAGCTCGCGCTATTTTACCTTGTCTTCGCTGCCGTTCCGTCAATCCGGTAACACTCTGTGGCATGGCGTGCATGGTTCTTGTCATTACGCCAATGCCGCCGCAAAGATTCCTCGCGGTAAGGCTAGCGCGCTGCAAGTGCGTTGGCCCGTTCGACCGCGTGCGTCAGGTCTTCCACGCAATTGTCCGTGCCCAGCCGGTCCAGGAATCCGGTGCGTGCCATCAGGCTCAGGGGCTGGTGGTTCGCCCCGCACAGGATGAGCGCGCAGCCGTGCTTCTGCAGGGTCTTGTGCACGGTTTCGAGGGCATCGAGGCCGGTCGTGTCGAGGTTGATGAGCTGGTGCAGCTTCAGGATCATCGCCTTCTCCGGGATCTGCCCCGGCAGGGTCAGGGCTTCCATCTTGCCGACGGCGCCGAAAAACAGCGAACCGAAGATCGAATACGCCGTCACGCCCGGTGCCGGCCAGAGCGGCAGTGCGGGCGCGGGAATCTGCTCGATCCGCGTCAGGCTGGACACGCGGTAGATGAAGAAGACGCAAGCCAGCACCAGGCCGACCTCGACGGCGACGGTGAGATCGAAGATCACGGTCAGCAGGAAGGTCGATACCACCAGGATGCGGTAGTTCATCGAAAACTTCAGCAGCCGCCGGAATTCATGCCATTCGCCCATGTTGTACGCGACATGCAGCAGGATGGCGGCCAGCGCCGCAAGCGGCACGTTGGTCGCGAGCGGAGCCGCGACCAGCACGATCACCAGCAGGGCCAGGGAATGGACGATCCCGGCAACGGGCGAAGTCGCGCCGGTCCGGATATTGGTTACCGTGCGTGCGATCGTTCCCGTGGCCGGCATGCCGCCGAAGAAGGGCGTGACGACGTTGGCCACGCCCTGCGCCATCAGCTCCTGGTTCGGGTCATGCCGCTGGCCGGTGATGTTGTCCGCCACCCGCGCGCAGAGCAGGGATTCGATGGCGCCCAGCAGCGCGATGGTCAGCGTCGGCGCAAACAGCTGCTTCACCACTTCCCAGGAAATCGGCGGCAGCTGAAAGGAGGGCAGGCCCTGGGGAACGCCGCCGAAGCGCGAGCCGATGGTTTCGACCGGCAGGCCGAATACGGTGACCGCCGAAGTGCTCAGCACCAGGACAAGGATCGGGCTCGGCAAGGGTTTCAGCAGCCGCGCCAGCCGGGGGAAACGGAACGCGCGGGGAGTGCCGTCGGGATTGTTGCGGAATACCGCCGGCCAGCTGAACAGCAGGATCAGCGATGCGACGGCAATGGCCAGCGCGGTCGGTTGCACTGTGTGCGCGTTGGCCAGCAGGACCTTCACCTGGGCGAAGAAATCGCCCGGCATCTTGTCGATCGCAAGCCCGAAGAAGTCCTTGAGCTGCGACAGTGCGATCAGCACCGCGATGCCATTGGTGAAGCCGATCACGATCGGCACCGGAATGTACCGTATCCACGTACCCGCGCGGAACACGCCCATCACAATGAGCAGGACGCCGGCGCAGATGGTCGAGATGAGCAGCCCGCCCAGCCCGTACTTTTCGATGATGCCGTAGATGATGACGATGAATGCGCCCGCCGGGCCGCCGATCTGCACGCGCGAGCCGCCGAGTGCGGAAATCAGGAAGCCGGCGATGATGGCGGTGAAGATGCCCGCTTCCGGTTTGGCGCCGGAGGCGATGGCGAAGGCCATTGCCAGCGGCAGCGCGACGACGCCGACCGTGAGGCCGGCGGCGACGTCGTGCATGAAACGTGTCTTGTCGTATCCCTTGAGCGCGTCCACCAGCGCCGGGCGGAAGCGGAGGCTGGAAATGTTCATGCGGTGAGGCTCCCTGAATGCCTTCTTGTGCCTGTCTTCTGGGGCAGGGTGCTTCCCCTGCCTTGCGTATTGTGCGCTTCCGGCCGGCGGATTGCCACTCAATAACCCAGTACCCGGCGCATCACTGTGGGCGCGGGCTCAAGCGGGTTCGCATGGGTATATTCGAGTTCCGGCGCAAGCTCGAAACCGAATGCGGAATACAGGTCGAGCAGGCGTTCCTGGTCGGCGCGCACGCCGAGGCGCAGCTCGCGGACGTCGCAGGCCAGCGCGCAATGGATCACTGCTTCAAGAAGGTGCTGGGACAGGTGCTCGCCGCGGTAGGCGGGCAAAACGCCCATGCGGATGATTTCCCAGACGTCGGGTTCGGTCTCGAGCGGCACCCAGCGGGTGGAGCCGATGGGCATCTCGTCGCGCAGCAGGATGAAGCCGCCGCCGTCCTGCAGGTCTTGCAGGACGCGCACCGCCGTCTCCCGATGGCCGCTCGACGTGACGGCCACCTTGCCGGCCCAGCATGCGCGCGTGAGATCGGCGATCAGCTGGGCATCCTCCAGGCTAGCTTCGCGGACCACGATGTTCATGGTTTCCGCACCTCCTGGAATCGGCGACTGGGAGACTCTCCGGCAGGCATGGCTTAGCGCACGCGCATGCCGGGCTCGGCGCCCGGCCAAGGATTGAGGACATAGATGCCGGGGTTGGCCTTTTCATCGGCGGACGATGCCGCCAGTACCATCCCCTCGGACACGCCGAACTTCATCTTGCGCGGCGCGAGGTTGGCCACCATCACGGTCAGCTTGCCGACCAGGTCTTCCGGCTTGTACGACGACTTGATGCCGGAGAAGACATTGCGCGTACGTCCCTCGCCCACGTCCAGGGTCAGGCGCAGCAGCTTGTCGGAGCCGTCGACGTGCTCGCAGTTCACGATCTTCGCAATCCGCAGGTCGATCTTGGCAAAGTCGTCGATCTTGATTTCCGGCGCGAGCGGTTCGATTGCGCCTTCCACCTTGCCCGCTGCCTCCGCGGCGGGTGCGGGAACGTCGAACAGCGCATCCAGCATCTTCGGATCGACGCGTTGCATCAGGTGTTCGAAGGTGTCGATCGAGGACGGGCTGTTCTGCAGGTCGGCCCAGGTCAGGTCGCGCTCGATGCCGAACAGCTTCGAGACCTTGCGCGCCAGTTCCGGCAGGATGGGGGCGAGGTAGATCGTCAGGCAGTAGAAGCTGCGCAGCAGGTTGCTGCACACGTCCTGCAATTCCTGGTCGTTGGCCGGGTCCTTGGCCAGTTCCCACGGCTTCTTGGTGTCGACGTACTGGTTCACTTCATCGGCCAGCGCCATGATCTGGCGGATCGCCTTGCCGAACTCGCGCGCTTCGAACGCTTCCTTGATGTCGTTTTCCTGCTCGCCGAAGCGCAGGCGCCAGGTCATCGCTTCGCCGCCGGTGATCGGGTTGCTCAGCTTGCCGCCGAAACGCTTGGTGATGAAGCCCGCGGCGCGGCTGGCGATGTTGACGTACTTGCCGATGAGGTCGGAATTGACGCGCGAGACGAAGTCGTCCGGGTTGAAGTCGACGTCCTCCACCTTGGCATTCAGCTTGGCCGCGATGTAGTAGCGCAGCCACTCCGGGTTCATGCCGATATCGAGGTAGCGCAGCGGCGAGATGCCGGTGCCGCGCGACTTCGACATCTTCTCGCCGGACACCGTGATGAAGCCGTGCACGAATACATTGGTCGGCACCTTCAGGCCGGAGAACTTCAGCATTGCCGGCCAGAACAGGGTGTGGAAGTAGATGATGTCCTTGCCGATGAAGTGGTATTGCTCGGTGGACTGATCCTCCATGAAGGCCTGGTAATCGCGGCCGGTCTTGTCGAAGTAATTCTTGAGCGAGGCCAGGTAGCCGACCGGGGCGTCCAGCCAGACGTAGAAGTACTTACCCGGCGCATCCGGGATTTCAATGCCGAAATAGGGCGCGTCGCGGCTGATGTCCCAGTCGCCCAGGCCTTCTTCGCTGTCCAGCCATTCCTTGGCCTTGTTCACGACTTCCGGCTGCAGGCGGTTGGGCGATTGCGTCCATTCCCGCAGGAACTCGGTGCACTTCGGGTTCGACAGCTGGAAGAAGTAATGCTCGGACGATTTCAGCACCGGCGTCGCGCCGGTGAGGGTGGAGTACGGGTTCTTCAGCTCGGTCGGCGCGTAGACCGCGCTGCAGACTTCGCAGGAATCGCCGTACTGGTCCTTGGCGCCGCACTTCGGGCACTCGCCCTTGATGTAGCGGTCCGGCAGGAACATGTTCTTGACCGGGTCGTAGAACTGCTCGATGGTCTTGGTGGTGATCAGCTTGGCGTGGTCGCGCAGGCGGCGGTACAGGTCTTGCGACAGCTGGTGGTTTTCCGGCGCGTCGGTGGAATGCCAGTTGTCGAAGCTGATGTGGAAACCGTCCAGGTACTGCTTGCGTCCGGCGGCGATGCGCGCGACGAACTCCTGCGGCGTCACGCCGGCCTTTTCGGCGGCGATCATGATGGGCGCGCCGTGCGCGTCGTCGGCACCGACGAAATGCACCTCATGGCCTTGCATCCGCTGGAACCTGACCCAGATGTCGGCCTGGATGTATTCCATGATATGGCCGATGTGGAACGCGCCGTTGGCGTAGGGCAGGGCAGTGGTGACAAACAGCTTGCGATGCGGAGTGGTGCTCATTTGGCAATGCTTAATGAAATAAAACAGCCATTTTAGCAGCGCGGGGGCATATATCGCAGTGGCGCATGGTCAAACTCGGCGAGGGGCGGCCAGGATTTGGTTTAGACTTGCTGCAACAAAATTCAGGAGAAGCCATGACTATCACCGTTGATGCCGTGAAGGCGGCGCTGTCCCAGGTTATCGACCCGAATACCGGCAAGGATCTCGTATCGGGCAAGTCCGTGAAAAACATCCAGGTCGGCGACGCCGGCATCCGTTTCGATGTCGAGCTGGGCTACCCGGCCAAGAGCCAGATCGAGCCGATCCGTTCCCTGGCCGTCAATGCCGTTCGTCAACTGGCGGGCGCGGGCCATGTCGAAGCGAACGTGTATTCGAAGATCATTGCGCATTCGGTGCAGCGCGGCGTCAAGCTGATGTCCAACGTCAAGAACATCATTGCCGTCGCCTCCGGCAAGGGCGGCGTGGGCAAGTCGACCACCGCGGTCAACCTAGCGCTGGCGCTGGCGGCGGAAGGCGCGCAGGTCGGCATTCTTGATGCCGACATCTACGGCCCGTCCCAGCCGATGATGATGGGCATCTCCGGCCAGCCGGAATCGCTTGATGGCAAGACCATGGAGCCGCTGGAAAACCACGGCCTGCAGGTGTCGAGCATCGGCTTCATGATCGATCCCGACCAGCCGATGGTGTGGCGCGGCCCGATGGTCACGCAGGCGCTGCAGCAGTTGCTGGAGCAAACCAACTGGCGCAACCTCGATTACCTGATCGTCGACATGCCGCCCGGCACCGGCGACATCCAGCTCACGCTGTCGCAGCGCGTACCGGTGACCGGCGCGGTGATCGTCACGACGCCGCAGGACATCGCGCTGCTGGACGCGCGCAAGGGTCTGAAGATGTTCGAGAAGGTGGACATTCCCATCCTCGGCATCGTCGAGAACATGAGCATCCATGTCTGTTCCAACTGCGGCCATGCGGAACCGATCTTCGGCACCGGCGGCGGCGAGAAGATGTGCCGCGAGTACGGCGTGGAATTCCTCGGCGCGCTGCCGCTGACGATGTCCATCCGCGAGCAGACCGATTCCGGCACGCCCACCGTCGTGGCCGACCCGGACGGACAGGTGGCGGCGATCTACAAGGCGATCGCGCGCAAGGTCGCGGTCAAGGTGGCGGAGAAGGCCAAGGACATGACCAGCAAGTTCCCGAGCATTGTGATCAAGAACGACTGACGACAAGGTAAAATAACGCACTTTTCTCACGTTCCATTAACGGCTTTGGCGATCCAAGGCCGTTTTTATTTTTGAATTGCCATGACAGTCCGTACACGCTTCGCACCCAGCCCCACCGGCTACCTCCATCTCGGCGGCGCGCGCACCGCGCTTTTCTCCTGGGCATTTGCCCGTCACCACGGCGGCACCTTCATCCTGCGGATCGAAGACACCGACCTGGAGCGCTCGACCCCGGAGGCGGTGCAGGCGATCCTGGACGGCATGAACTGGCTCGGCCTGCACCACGACGAAGGCCCGTTCTACCAGATGCAGCGCATGGACCGCTATCGTGAAGTGGTCGCGCAGATGCTGGAGGCGGGCACCGCCTACCACTGCTACTGCACGCCGGACGAAGTGGAAGCGATGCGTGAGCGCATGCGTGCAGCCGGCGAGAAGCCGCGCTACGACGGCACCTGGCGCCCCGAGCCGGGCAAGACCCTGCCGCCGGTCCCGGAAGGCCGCAAGCCGGTGGTGCGGTTCAAGAACCCGCTGGACGGCGACGTGACATGGAACGACATGGTCAAGGGCCCGATCACGATTTCCAACCGCGAGCTCGACGACCTCGTCATCGCGCGTCCCGACGGCACCCCGACCTACAACTTCTGCGTGGCCGTCGACGACTGGGACATGCGTATGACGCACGTGATCCGCGGTGACGACCACGTCAACAACACGCCGCGCCAGATCAACATCCTGCGCGCCCTCGGCGCTCCCCTGCCGGAATACGGCCACGTGCCGATGATCCTCGGCGCCGACGGCGAAAAGCTTTCCAAGCGCCACGGCGCCGTGAGCGTGATGGAGTACCCGGCCCAGGGCTACCTGCCGGAGGCGATGCTCAACTACCTCGCGCGCCTCGGCTGGAGCCACGGCGACGACGAGATCTTCTCGATGGAGCAGTTCTGTCAGTGGTTCGACGTCGAGCACCTGAACAAGTCGCCGGCACAGTTCAATCCGGAAAAGCTGGCTTGGCTGAACAACCATTACATCAAGCAGGCGGACAACGCGCGGCTCGAAGGCCTGGTCCGTCCGGTGATGGAAGGGGAGGGCGCGAAGTTCGACGGCGCGCCTGCGCTGCAGGCGGTAATCGCGCTGATGAAGGAACGCACGAACACGACGGTCGAACTGGCTGACGCCGCCATGCTGTTCTACCGCGAACCGAATCCCGATCCGGCGCTCGTTGCCCAGCACGTGACCGATGCAGTGAAACCTGCGCTGGCGCAGTTTGCCGAAACCTGCAAGTCCATCGAATGGAACAAGGCCGCGATTTCCGCCGCAACCAAGGAAGTGCTGGCAGCGCACAAGCTGAAGATGCCGCAACTGGCGATGCCCTTGCGCCTCATCGTGACCGGCCAGTTGCAGACACCGTCCATCGATGCCGTGCTGGAACTGTTCGGTCGCGAAACCGTCGTGGGCCGTTTGCAAAACTTTATCCAATAAATTTTTTCGAAGAGCATTTACACGCCAGAAAAAATTTTGCTATACTCTCGTTTCTTCGCACACGGGGGTATAGCTCAGCTGGGAGAGCGCTTGCATGGCATGCAAGAGGTCAGCGGTTCGATCCCGCTTACCTCCACCAGCGACAAGGTGCGATATAAGAAAAAATAGGCTGTAGTACCGACAGGTTTCTGTCCCCATCGTCTAGAGGCCTAGGACATCACCCTTTCACGGTGAGTACCGGGGTTCGAATCCCCGTGGGGACGCCACTCAAGACGCCACGCAATTTGCGTGGCGTTTTTCTTTTTCCCGGTTCGTCGCACAATAGCTTTTTGCTTTCTTGCGGTTTGCACCTCATGGCACGTCCTTCATCCCTGGCTCTGTTCTGCAAGGTCGTCGACAACTTCGGCGACATCGGCATCTGCTGGCGCCTCGCCAGGCAGCTGCAGCACGAGCATGGCATCGCGGTCACCTTGTGGGTGGACGACCTGC
>NZ_DASRXF010000115.1:0-4740 GCF_035654295.1 Noviherbaspirillum sp.
CTTGGAGGTGCCGATGTCGAGGCCGACGATCAGGTTTTTCGCGTCTTTTGTCATAGATGTCCGCTTACTTTTTCTTGCCTTCGATGCCGAACTTCAGCCCCTGCGCCTTCAGCGCCATGCCGTTCGGGTACCGCATATCCACACTTTCGATCCTGTCCTGCAGCCGGTTGACCAGCTGCGGATAGATCTTCACCAGCCGCTCGACGCGTTCCTTCAGCGTCGTCTTGCTCTGTTCGCGCCCGAGCTCGACCTGCATGCCGTTGTTCAGCCGCACGCTCCAGGCGTAACGCCCCGACAGCCGTACCGAATCGGCGGCCAGGCTGAGCGGCCCGAACCATTCGTTCAGCTCGCGATAGCGCGCCACAACTTCCTTCTCGCTGCCCTCCGGGCCGGCGAATTCCGGCAGTTCGCCATCCTCTTCCGCCTCGGCCAGGTTGGCGGTGAATACGTCGCCTTTCACCGACAGCAGGCGGCCGTCGTCGCCCCAGGTGCCGAGCGGCTCGTGTTCTTCCACCGTCACGATCAGCTTGTTTGGCCATTCGCGCCGCACCGACGCCTTGCGCACCCACGGCACCGCTTCGAACGCGACGCGCACCGTGTCAAGGTTCGCGGTGAAGAAGTTGCCCTTGATGCGCGGCAGCGCCGTGGTGCGCACCGTCGAGGGATTAACGTGGCGCAGCGCCATTTCGCCGACAGGCTCGATGCGGATCGTCTTCAGCGTAAACATCGGCCGCTGCGCGACCCACCACAGGCCGGACGCGAGCAGGCCCAGCACCAGCAGGCCGAGCAAGGCGCTGGTGGTTGCGTTGAGCATTCTGACGTCGTGCCACATGGTTGTTCTTCGATTCCCTTCAGGTCGGCTGCCAATCCTTGGTCGGCTTCAGGTCCAGATCGGCCGAACGCAGGATTTCCACGCACAGGTCTTCGTAACTGACGCCGGCCGCTTTGGCCGACATCGGCACCAGCGAATGGCCGGTCATGCCCGGCGAGGTGTTGATCTCAAGCAGGAACGGCTCGTTGTCCGCCGCACGCAGCATGAAGTCCACCCGCGCCCACCCGGAACTGCCGAGCGCATTGAACGCGCGCACGGCGAGCGACTGGATGCGACGGGTCAGCTCGTCGTCCAGCGGCGCCGGGCACAGGTACTGCGTGTCGTCGCTGAAGTACTTGTGCTGGTAGTCGTAATTCCCCTGCGGTGCGCAGATCTCGACGATCGGCAGCGCGCGCGCATTGCGCCCCTTGCCGAGCACCGGCACGGTCAGCTCGCGGCCGGTGATGAATTCCTCGGCCAGCACCACGTCGTCGTACTTCGCGCAATGCGCAAAGCCGTCCTGCATTTCCGAATAGCCGATCACCTTGCTGATACCGATGGTCGAACCTTCATGCGGCGCCTTCAGCATCAGCGGCAGGCCGAGTTCGTCCGGCACCTTGCGCAGCTCTTCCGGCGTCGCGTCCTTCGAGTCGAGCGCCAAAAAGCGCGGCGTCGGCAGGCCGTGGTTGAGCCAGATGCGCTTGGTCATCACCTTGTCCATGCCGATGGACGACGCCATCACGCCGGAGCCGGTGTAGGGAATGCCGAGCTGCTCGAGCACGCCCTGCAGCGTGCCGTCTTCGCCGTAGCGCCCGTGCAGCGCGATGAAGACGCGGTCGAACTTCTCCGCGGCGAGTTCGGCCAGGCTGCGTTCTGCCGGGTCGAAGCCGTGCGCGTCGACGCCCTTGGCCTGCAATGCCTTCAGCACGCCGGCGCCGGACATCAGCGATACCTCGCGCTCGGCGGAACGGCCGCCATACAGCACGCCGACTTTTCCAAACTCTTTTTTCAGGTCCATGTTGCTCATGATGCGTCCTTCAACTTCCCAGGCACGCCGCTGATCGATCCTGCGCCCATGGTGATGACCACATCTCCATCCCTGGCCATGTCCACGATCGTTGCCGGCATGTCGGCAATGTCCTCTACGAAAATCGGCTCCACCTTGCCGATCACGCGCAGCGCATGGGCGAGCGCGCGGCCGTCGGCGGCGACGATGGGTTGTTCGCCGGCCGGGTAGACCTCGGCCAGCACCAGCGCGTCGACCGTGGACATGACTTTCACGAAGTCCTCGAACAGGTCGCGCGTGCGTGTGAAACGGTGCGGCTGGAATGCCAGCACGATGCGGCGCCCGGGATAGGCGCCGCGGGCGGCCGCCAGCGTTGCCGCCATTTCCACCGGATGGTGGCCATAGTCGTCCACCAGCGTGAACGCGCCGCCCGAGGGCAGCCGGATGTCGCCCCAGCGCGTGAAGCGGCGGCCGACGCCGTTGAATTCGCGCAGCGCCTTCTGTGTCGCCGCGTCCGATACGCCAAGCTCGCGCGCGATCGCGATCGCGGCGCAGGCGTTCTGCACGTTGTGCATGCCCGGCTGGTTCAAATGCACCGTCAGCGGCGGGTAGTCGGCCTGGATGACCGTGAATTCCATGTGGCTGTCGACTGCCCTGGCATCGACTGCGCGCACCTGCGCGCTTTCATGGAAGCCATAGGTCAGCACGGGCTTGGAAATGAACGGCATGATTTCCCGTACGTTCGGGTCATCGATGCACAGCATCGCGACGCCATAGAACGGCAGGCGCTGCGTGAATTCCACGAAGGCCTGCTTCAGCCTGGCGAAGCTGTGATCGTAGGTCTCCATGTGGTCGGCATCGATGTTGGTGATCACTTCGATGCATGGCGACAGGTTCAGGAAGGACGCATCCGATTCGTCCGCTTCGGCGACGATGAAGTCGCCCGCACCAAGCTTGGCATTCGCGCCGGCGCTGTTCAGGCGCCCGCCGATCACGAAGGTTGGATCGAGCCCGCCCTCGGCGAGCACGCTGGCCACCAGGCTGGTGGTCGTGGTCTTGCCGTGCGTGCCGGCGATCGCGATGCCCTGCTTCAGGCGCATCAGTTCGCCGAGCATGATGGCGCGCGGCACGATGGGAATGCGCTTGGCGCGCGCGGCGATCACTTCCGGGTTGTCGCCCCTGACCGCGGTCGAAGTGACGATCGCGTCCGCGTTCCGGATGTTTTCCGCCTTGTGGCCGAGCGTGATCGCCGCGCCGAGTTCGGCCAGGCGTTGCGTGGCGCCGTTGGCGGACAGGTCGGACCCGGAAATCGTGTAGCCGAGGTTGAGCAGCACTTCCGCGATGCCGCTCATGCCGGAACCGCCGATGCCCACGAAATGAATATTCTTGACTTTATGTTTCATGCTTTCCCGGCCAACTCTTCCAGTACGTTTGCGATGGCTTCGTTCGCCTGGCGCCTCCCGATGCCATGCGCTGCTTCAGCCATCGTCCTGCATTCTTCCCGTGTAAGCGTCTGCAGCAGCTGCGCCAGACGCTCCGGATTCAATTCGCCCTGCGGCAGGTGCACTGCCGCCTTCTGCTTCGCCATCCACTGCGCGTTGTCGCGCTGGTGCGAGGTGGTCGACGCCACCAGCGGCACCAGCACGCTGGCAACGCCGGCCGCGGTCAGTTCCGACACGGTGATCGCGCCGGCGCGGCAGATCACGAGGTCCGCCTCGGCGTAACGGCGCGGCATGTCGTCGATGAAGTCCACGACCTCGGCCTGCACCTGCGCATCGGCATAGGCCTTGCGCAACGCGTCGATGTGCTGCCTGCCGGACTGGTGCGTCACGACCGGGCGCTGCTCGGCCGGCATGCGCGCCAGCGCCGCCGGCAGGGTTTCATTCAGCACCTTCGCGCCGAGGCTGCCGCCGACCACCAGCAGGCGCAGCGGACCGCTGCGTGCCGGATAGCGCAGCGCCGGCGGCGCCACGTCGATGATTTCCTTGCGCACCGGATTGCCGGTCACCAGCGCCTTGCCGGCCGCGCTGCCGAAATCGGCGGGAAAGCCGAACAGCACCCGCTGCGCCACCGGCGCCAGGGTCTTGTTCGACAGCAGCAAGGCGGCGTCGGCATTGACCAGCACCAGCGGCACGCCGCGCAGGCGGGCCATCATTCCACCCGGCACCGTCACGTAGCCGCCCATGCCGAGCACCACGCTCGGCTTGCGCCGGCCGATGATGCTGAAGCAGGACGCAAAGCCGGCTGCCATCTTGAACGCGCCGCGCACGGTGTGCATCAGCCCCTTGCCGCGCAGGCCGGCGAAGTCGATCGCATCCATCTCGATCTTGTGTTTCGGCACCAGTTCGCGCTCCATGCCGTGCTGCGTGCCCAGCCACGACACCTGCCAGCCGCGCGCCTGCATCGTCTGTGCAATTGCCAGGCCCGGGAAAATATGGCCGCCGGTGCCGGCCGCCATGATCAGGAGGCGTTTCATATGCGGCCTCCGCGCATCAGGACCCGATTTTCATAATCGATCCGCAACAGGATCGCGAGACCGACGCAATTAATCAGCACGCCCGATCCGCCATAGCTCATCAGCGGCAGCGTCAGGCCTTTGGTCGGCAGCAGGCCGAGGTTCACGCCCATATTGATGAAGGCCTGCACGCCGATCCAGATGCCGATGCCCTTTGCTGCGAGGCCGGCGAAGGTGAGGTCCATCGCGATTGCCTGGCGTCCGATCTCGAACGCACGTTTGACGATCCAGTAAAACAGTGCGACCACCACGAACACGCCGACAAAGCCGAGCTCCTCGCCGATCACCGCCAGCAGGAAATCGGTGTGCGCTTCCGGCAGGTAGTGCAGCTTCTCGACGCTGCCGCCGAGGCCGACCCCGAACAGCTCGCCGCGTCCGAACGCAATCAGAGAATGCGACAGCTGGTAG
>NZ_DASRXF010000116.1:0-16780 GCF_035654295.1 Noviherbaspirillum sp.
ACCAGCGGCGCGCCGGCATAGAAGCGGATATGCGGCGGGCCGGTGACCAGCGGGTTATCCGCAAACTCGGGATCCGTCAGTGCATCGTGGACGACGAATATCTTGTCCTGGCGGATCGTGTGCCGGCAGAACGCAACCTCCCTTGGGGTCTCACTCACCTCCAGCCCGATCCGCGACTTGAACCATTGCCGCTTTTCGTCGAGCAGTGAAATAATGGCCATCGGCGTTTCGCAGATACGTGCGATCAGCTCTACGATCTCATCGAAACGGGATTCCGCCGCGGTGTCCATGATTTGGTAACTCGCCAGCGTCTCCAGCCGCAAACCTTCGGCATGGAAGCCGTTAAAGCTCGTTTCCTGCATGGGACTGTTCCGTCTTGATCAAAATTTGTTCGACGCAGGCCCGTTGCAAACGTTCGCCTGCCCGTCGGCCGGCTTCCAGGTCATTGCGCGCCTTCCAGGAGGCAACCGGTTCATTTATCCTGGTATACGCGGCAAGCATTTATGCGTGTAAGCTGTCTAAGAAAACATGCCCGCACGGCATTCAAATTCCTGCAACCTGAAAAAATGCAACTCATGAAACCTGAAGTCGTCGATACCCAGATTTCCCCGGAAGGCCGTCTCGACATCCTCTCCAAGTCGGAGGTCGCGAAACTCCTGGATACCAGCCAGGGCGGACTGTACTCCATCTTCCGGAACTGTTCCCTCGCCGTCCTGAATTGCGGCAACGCCCTCGACGACGGCAAGGAGCTCCTGGAGCGCTACAAGGCCTTCGAGATCAGCATCATCCAGCGCGAACGCGGCATCAAGCTCGATATCAAGAGTGCGCCCGCTAATGCCTTCGTCGACGGAAAGATGATCAAGGGGATCCACGAGCACCTGTTCGCCGTGCTGCGGGACGTGATTTATGTCAACGACGAGATCAACGGCAATCCCAAATTCGATCTCACCACGGCAGAAGGCGTGACGGACTCGGTCTTCCATATCCTGCGCAATGCCGGCGTGTTGCGCGCCACCACCAATCCGAACCTGGTGGTCTGCTGGGGCGGCCATTCGATCTCGCGCGAGGAATACGACTACTCGAAGAAGGTCGGCTACGAGCTCGGGCTGCGCGGCCTCGACATCTGTACCGGCTGCGGCCCCGGCGCCATGAAGGGCCCGATGAAGGGCGCGGCGGTGGCGCATTCCAAGCAGCGCATCGCCAACGGACGCTACCTCGGCATCACCGAACCGGGCATCATTGCCGCCGAATCGCCGAATCCGATCGTCAATGACCTGGTCATCATGCCGGACATCGAGAAGCGGCTGGAAGCCTTCGTCCGCGCCGGGCACGGGATCGTCGTGTTTCCCGGCGGCGCCGGCACGGCGGAAGAAATCCTGTACGTGCTCGGCATCCTGCTGCATCCGGACAACGCGGCGTTGCCCTTCCCCCTGATTTTCACCGGACCGGAGGCCGCCAAGGACTACTTCCTCCAGATCGACCAGTTCATCGGGGAAACTCTCGGGCCGGCGGCGCAGGCGCGCTATAAGATCATCATCAACGACCCGCAAAGCGTGGCGCAGGAAATGCACGCGGGGATCAAGGCAGTGCGCGAGTTCAGGAAGGAAACCAGCGACGCGTATTACTTCAACTGGCTGCTGAAGATCGACCACGAATTCCAGAAGCCCTTCCATCCCTCGCATGCCAACATGCGCAACCTGCACCTGCACAAGAACCAGGAGCGGCACCTGCTGGCGGCGAACCTGCGCCGGGCATTTTCGGGCGTGGTGGCGGGCAATGTGAAGGACCAGGGCATCCGCGCCATCGAGCAGCACGGCCGATTCCAGATCCATGGGGATGCAAGCATCATGGGGCCGATGGATGCGCTGCTGGCATCCTTCGTCGCGCAGCACCGCATGAAGCTGCCAGGCAAGAAGTACAACCCGTGCTACGAGATCATCAAGTGAACACCAGATGAATGGCGCCCCGCCTGCGGGTAATGCTGCCGTCATCCCGACGAAAGTCGGGATCCAGCGTCGTGCACGCATCATTTAACGACACTGGATTCCTGCTTTCGCAGGAATGACAGCCTTTATTTGCGGCCTTAAGTGATTACCCCACCCGCGAATGACGCTTTCGTCACACGGCGGTGGCAAGCGTGCCGGCGCCGAACAGCAGCGATTCCACCGCACGTTCGAAGACCGGCGCGTATTCCACGGGAATGATCGCTTCCTCGCGCAGCGCTTCCAGCAGCGCGGCGGGCGAATAGACGACCAGCGTCGATTTGCCGTCCTGCTTGAAAAGGTAGAGCGAGCGGTGCGTGCTGATCCACACCAGTTGCCCCGGCAGGTTGCTGCCGTCAGGCGCGCGGAAGGCCACGCGCGTGCCGAGCAGGTAGGTCTGTGCCAGGAATTCGCGATCCGCAGCGGTGGATGAGACAGTGTTGAAGCCGAGGTTGATGTCGGCCGCCGCGCCGCGGCGCCCGAAGACTTCCATGATGATTTCTTCGCGCGGAGGCGGCGGCTCGGGCAGCTCCCACGCCGCGCGTTCCCAGCTCAGCACCAGCCGCGAGAATTCCTTGCGCAAGTCTTCCAGCGCGATCTGCTCCTGCGCGCCCGGCTTTGGCTGGCTGCGCAGGACTTGCGTATGCATGTCGACCAGCATGTCCAGGATCTGCTTCGAATCCTCTTCCGGCAGCTGGATGATCTCCAGCGCCTTGCGCAGGCGCTTCACGAGGTCCGGCAGCAGGCGGATCAACACGGTGCGCTGCTGCGGCGACTTTTCCTGCACACTCCAGATCAGCTCGGGCAGGGCCGAGTGGAACTGGCGGAACATGCTGGCCGCATCGTCCTGGCTGACCTTGGCCTTCCAGTCCTGCCAGGCGGCATGCACGAGCACATGCGGCCACACCAGGATGATGATGTCGGAAATGCGTTTGTCCACGTTCAGCGGCACCAGCACATCGCACAAGGCTTTCGTCGTATTGGTCAGCAGGACGCTGAAGCGCTCCGCCTCTTCCACGGCTTCGATGCCGACGGCCGCCTGTCCGTCGTCCTTGCGCAAGAAGCCGGCGAGGAAATCCTCGAACTCGTGCACACAGTCGGAAAACACCCGGGTATCGGTATCGTATTCCGCGAGCACCTTGTCGACCACGCGCTCGATCTCCGCGGCCAGCGTCTTGCCGCGTGCCGAAGATGCATCGGTCCCCACGGCGGCGGTGCTCAGGCGGTTCAGCAGCAGGCGCGCCGGGTGGGTTTCATCCTGCATCAGGTCCTGGTCGAGCAAGGCCGCCTTGAGGATGGGCACCTGCAGGCGGCCGATATGGCGGCGCAGTTCGACGGGGACATGATCATCCTCGAGGATGAACTCGAAGAGCATGGACACGACGTCCACGGTCATCCTTTCCATCACCGACGCGCTGCCGAGATCCATGTGTTCGCGCAGGACCGGCAAGGCATTCTTGCCGGCCTCGACCTTGTCGGCGATCGGCTCGTGCCTTGCCGCCTTGTGCTGGAACTGGTTGAGCTTGGCCACCAGCGGGTTGGAGGGGATCTCGATGCCGCGCGCCTTGAGCGGATCGCCGTTCAGGCCGAAGGCGATGGACTTGGACGGCGTGAACATCTGGCGGATGAAATCCTCGACCGACTCGGGCTGGCTGCCCACAGGCGAGACGGCGGGCATCATGTTGCCCACGCTGCCCATATTGCCCACGCCGGCCGGCAATCCCTGCAGCGTCTCCAGCATGCGATGCAGGCCGGGCAGGACGCGCGAAGTCAGCGCCGGATCGACCGGCGGCGCCCCGAAATAGCGCTGGGTATGCGCGGCACGCGAGCGTTGCGCCTGGAACTTCCCGAACACCCCGGAAGACTCGAACACTTCGCGGATCGCGTTGTAATAGCCGGGCAGATGCTG
Source organism: Noviherbaspirillum sp. (assembly GCF_035654295.1). GTDB lineage: Bacteria > Pseudomonadota > Gammaproteobacteria > Burkholderiales > Burkholderiaceae_D > Noviherbaspirillum. The sequence goes on from NZ_DASRXF010000116.1 coordinate 3,892, forward strand.
GGCCAGCGCATTGGAAAGGTGCTCGAACAGCACCTTCGCCTTGTTCTCGTCGGTCGCTGTGTCCTTGATCGCTTCGTATAGTGCGCGCGCCAGCAGATAGGGACGGAAGGGATTTTCGCGCTCCTTGGCCTCGCGCTGGCCGTGCAACTGCGCGACGATCACGTTCAGGCGGCCGATGTTTTCTTCGTTCGCATCGCGCATGCGCTGGGTCAGGCGCCCGACTTCGATCTGGTGGTTCACCGCCTCGTCGTCGATCAGGGTGAGTTCGTCGGCCGACAGCTTGCGCATGCCGGGGCGCAGATCGACGTACATGGTCTGCATGGCGCGGTCGAGACTGTTCTTGAACAGCTCGTCGATGCGGCGCAGGAAGATGTTGCCATCCTGGCGCAGGAAATGCCGGACGGAAGTCAGCGCGGAATGGTCCAGGCCGGACTTGGCCTCGGCCAGCATCTCCACGATGTTCTTGTCGGTGTCTTGCATGGCGCGCTGCACAACGGAGAGGAATCCGAACAGCGCGCGTTCCTTCGCTGCCTGTAAAAGACGCTTGTATTCAGTATCGGCCATGCGTTCGACGGGGACGATTGTGCGATGTGTTATATATTATTCGCAAATCGCTAACAAAGTGCCTTCCGGAAATGGGAAACGGCAGGAATTCATTGACAGATGTCACGACGCTGTCAAAAAGCGACAGTTCTGCGCTTAAGCAGGGACCAGCAACGATAGTTGCTCTGCGTCAAGATAACGCCACTCGCCCTCTTCCAACCCCAGGTTTTCCAGCTTCAACTGCCCGATCGCCGTCCGTTGCAGCGCAGCACAATGATTGCCCGCCGCGGCCAGCATGCGCTTGACCTGGTGGTATTTGCCCTGCTCCAGCACGATCTCGATCCGATGCGTACCGACACGCCGGCAGGAAAGCGCGGCGATCGGTGCCGGTTCGTCGTGCAACTGCACGCCGGCAAGCAGGCGCTCGACCAGCGCGTCGGTGACCTCCTCGGCAGCGGTCGCAAGATAGAGCTTGGGCACGTGGCGCTTCGGCGAGGACTGGGCGTGAATGAACGCGCCGTCATCGGACAGCAGCAGCAGGCCTGTCGTGTCGTGGTCGAGGCGGCCGACCGGCTGCACGTCGCGCCAGGTGAATTGCTCCGGCAACAGCGTCAGTACGCCAGGATGATGGCTGGGCTTGCGCGAGCACTCGTATCCCGGCGGTTTGTTGAGGACGAGGTAGACATGCTCGCGGTAGTCCCATGTCTCGTCGAAGATGGTGAAGGCCAGCCCTTCCGTGTCGAAGCTTGCCCGATAGTCGGTTACCACGGTGCCGTTGACCGCCACTTCACCGTCCGCGATCAGTTCCCTGCACCATTTCCTGCTGCCGAATCCCTGCGATTGCAGGATGCGATCCAAAGTCTGTTTAGCCATCCCGGCACTCTACCAGATCGTGCCCGATCGCCCTGCAGCTACCGGCATTCAAAGGTATGATTTGTGTGACCAGAACTCACAAACCAACCGCCTTCCACGACGATGCCCGACGCCAACGAACCCCTGCTGGATGCCGCCCAGGCGGCTTTCATCCAGTCCGGCGTCGGACTGGGAATTGCCGCCAGCAGCGCTGACGCCGTCCCGGTGCATGTACGCGCCATCGGCTGCAAGGTGGCGCCGGATCGCGGCGAGGTCACGGTATTCGTGTCGTCGACGCAGGCCGCGCCCCTGCTTGAGTGCATGGGCGAGGAGTGCATCCTGGCAGCCGTGTTTACCCATCCCGCCTCGCATCGCACCCTGCAGCTCAAGGGACGGCGTTCACGCGTCGCTCCCTGTACGCCGGAGGATCTGCGCATCGTCGAGGCTTACCGCGACGCATTCTGCGCAATACTCGTACCGCTCGGTTTCGACGAAAAGCTGATTCGCACCCTGCTCGCCTGCGCGCCGGCGGATATCGTCGGCATCAGCCTCGTGCCGACGGAAGCCTATTCCCAGACACCGGGACCGAAGGCGGGCGAACGGCTCGGGAGATCCGCATGACGATCCGGCTGGAAGCGATCCGCGAATGTTTCGAGGGCGTGATCCCCGCCACCATGTCGACCGCTTCGCCGGATGGCACGCCGAACATTGCCTACCTCTCGCATGTGCAGTTCGTGGACAATGCACACGTGGCGCTGTCCTATCAGTTCTTCAACAAGACGCGCCAGAACATCATGGCCAACCCCCGCGCGTCGCTGCTGCTGACGCACCCGGTTACGGTCGCCCAGTACCGCCTCACCCTCGACTACCTGCACACCGAAACCTCCGGCCCGCTGTTCGAGGTGATGAAGGCCAAGCTGGCGGGCATCGCTTCGCACACCGGCATGAGCGGCGTGTTCCGCCTGCTCGGCTCGGACGTCTACCGGGTGCTCGACATCGAGCGGCTGGCGGGAGAGACGCTGCCGCCCGTCGCCCCGCACTGCAACCTGCTGTCGGCCCTGCGCGCCACCACCGCCCGCCTCGCCGCCTGCACCGACCTCGATCGCCTGCTGGCGGAACTGCTCGCCTGCCTGAAACAGCAGTTCAACATCCATCATGCGATGCTGCTCCTGCTCGACGCGCCCGGCGCGCGTCTCTACACCGTGGCTAGCACGGGCTATGAAGAATCCGGCGCCGGTTCCGAGATCCCGCTTGGCCAGGGCGTGATCGGCGTGGCGGCGCGAGAGCGCACACCGATCCGCATCGGCCACATGACCTCGGAGTACTCATACAGCCGCGCGGTGCGCGAAAGCGCGGAGAACAGCGACTGGGCAAGCGCGCTTGAAACCGCCATTCCCCTGCCCGGTCTGCCGGCGCCGCGCAGCCAGCTCGCGGTGCCGGTGCTCGCCGCGCAACGCCTGCTGGGTGTGCTCTATGTCGAAAGCCCGCTCGACCTGCGCTTTTCCTATGACGACGAAGACGCCCTGGTCAGCCTCGCCGCCCAGGTCGGCATGGCCATGCATATCCTGCAGACGGCCGAACCCGCGGAACCGGCGGAGGCCGCACCCGCCGCACCGCCGCCGCAACAAGGTGCTCCGCTCGTGATCCGCCATTTCGCGGAAAACGACAGCGTCTTCCTGGGCGACGACTACCTGATCAAGGGCGTGGCCGGCTCCGTGTTGTGGACGCTGCTGCGCGATTACGTCGACAAGGGCCGCACGGAATTCAGCAACCGCGAACTCCGCCTCGATGCCCGCGTGCGCCTGCCCGACGTCAGCGACAACCTCGAAGCTCGCCTGATCCTGCTCGGCAAGCGCCTGACTGACCGCGGGGCACCGATCCGCATCGAGAAAACCGGACGCGGCCGTTTCCGCCTGTGCGTGGACCGCCCGCTGGCGCTGCACGCCGCCTGACTCAACCTGTAAATTTTCCTCACGGTATGACCCACGATTTCCCTGAGCTCCCCCCCAAGCCTGTGCCGCCCGAAATACCGGATGATTCCGAGTGCTGCCGCAGCGGCTGCACACCCTGCGTGTTCGACCTCCATGCGGAGGCGATGGAACGCTACCGCGCGGAGCTGAAGGCATGGGAAGAAAAAATCGCCGCGCTCATGCAGGACGATAATGTCAACATGCCTTGAATGCATTCGAAGAGAGAATCGTAGGGTGGGTAGAGCGCAGCGAAACCCACGTGCAGACGTTGCCATGGCGCTTGGCGGGTTTCGCTTCGCTCTACCCTCCCTACACTCCTCTATGGCTCTTGCATCCGTTTGGAAACAACGCGGAATGACGAGCGCGCTCCCTTCCTAAAACTTCATTCAATTCATCTTAAAAAAACCTTAAACGCACGAACGGCCGTATTTTTCCGACTGCGTGCGCTTTAGACTTCGTCCCCTGCACTGCGCAATCGAGGCGCGCAATTCAACCACTGAGGGACGAACATGAGTGATATAGCGAAGGACACCAGCCCCGCATCCATGCTGGAATGCATGATGCTGATCCGGGCATACGAAGAGAAGGTCGCGGAGATGCATGCGGCCGGCAACATGGCGGGTACCTGCACCGCGGTCGGCCAGGAAGCGTCGGCTGTCGGCGTGGTGCGCGCATTGCGCGCGAACGACCGCATCCTCACCAACCACCGCAGCGTGGGGCACCTGCTCGCGCGCGGCGCGGATCCGGGGCGGATGATGGCGGAGGTGATGGGCCGCAGCACCGGGTACTGCAAGGGCAAGAGCGGTTCCCTGCATATCTCCGTGAAGGAACTCGGCGTCGTGCTGACCTCGACCATCGTCGGCGGCGAGCTTTCCCTCGCGACCGGCGTCGCCCTCTCGACCAAGATGCTGAAGGCGGACGGCATCGTCGCCTGCTTCTTCGGCGATGGCGCGGCCTGCGAAGGCATCTTCCATGAGTCGCTCAATCTCGCGTCGGTCTGGGACCTGCCTATCCTCTACGTATGCGAAAACAACCAGTGGCAAGCCTTCGTCCACCGCAAGGAGACCATGAACGTGGACCACGTCAGCACCTGGGCCAACAGCTATGGCATGGCAAGCCGCACGGTGGACGGCAACGATGTCGATGCGGTGTACGCCGCCGCGACCGAAGCCATTGCCACCATCCGCGCGACCGGCAAGCCCTTCCTCCTCGAAACCTATACCTACCGCCTGCGCGGCCACGTCGAGCCGGACGACCAGTCCTATGTCGACCCGAAGGAGCTGGAGGCATGGCGCGCCAAGGATCCGATCGCCAAGAGCACCGCGCGCCTGCTTGCCGGCGGCGCCCTCACAACGGACAGCCTCGCGGCAATGGAAGAGCGCGTGGCGGCGGCCGTCGAGCGCGCGGTTTCCTTCGCCGTCGATTCACCCTTCCCGGCCCTGTCCGAACTCACCACCGACGTTTACGCTTAAGGAGCACACTCATGCCACAGATTACTGTCAATGAAGCCATCGACCAGGCGCTGGCCGAGGAAATGCGCCGCGATGGGCGCGTGCTGATGTTCGGCGAAGGCGTCGCCACGAAGCGCAAGGAACTGGTGCAGGAATTCGGTCCGCTGCGGGTGCGCAATACGCCGCTCGCCGAAGGCATCATCGCCGGCACGGCAGCGGGTGCGGCGGCGACCGGACTGCGTCCGGTGGTCGACATGCTGTTCGCGCCCTTCCTCTGCTTCGCCATGGACGAGATCGTCAACAGCGCGGGCAAGCTGCGCTATATGTCGGGCGGCCAGTTCGAATTTCCGATGGTGGTGCTGTCCATGACCGGTGCCGGATGGACCGTCGGCGCGCAGCACAACCACAACCTCGAAGCGTGGTTCGTGCACAGCCCCGGACTGAAGGTGGTGATGCCGTCGAACGCAGCAGACTTCAAGGGACTGCTCAAGGCGGCGATCCGCGACGACAACCCGGTGCTGTTCTTTGTCGACATGCCGCTCGGTTACACGCCGGGCGAGGTGCCCGAAGGCGAGCACGTCGTCCCGCTGGGCAAGGCGGCGATCCGCCGCAAGGGCACGGATGTCACCATCATTTCCTACGCCAAGATGGTCGACACCTGCATGCAGGCGGCGTCGCAGCTTGCCGAGCGCGGCATCGAGGCGGAAGTGATCGACCTGCGCACGCTCAAGCCGCTGGACGAAGAGGCCATCCTGCGCTCGGTCCGCAAGACGGGGCGCGTGATCGTGGTGCATGAGGCCAGCCGCATGTGCGGCGTGGGTGCGGAGATCAGTGCCATCGTGGCGGAACATGCGTTCGACGCGCTCAAGGCACCGGTCGTGCGGCTGACGGGGCCGGACGCGCCGGCGCCTTCGAGCTATCCCCTCGAACAGGCATTCCTGCCGCAAGTGGATGCGATCGCCGCGGCAGCGCTGCGCCTCGCCGCTGAAGAAGAACAACTGGCCTGACTGGATAAGGAAAGGAAAACCGCATCATGCACGCCACTCAATCGCTGTCCCGGCATGAATTCTCCTCAACCGGCGCGCTCTGGCTCAAGCTCTCCGTGCTTTACCTGATCGTGGGAGTCGGGCTGGGCATCATGATGGGCGCCAGCGAAAACTTCACCATGCGTCCGGTGCATGCCCACGTGAACCTGCTGGGATGGGCGACGATGGCGCTCGCCGGGCTGGTGTACAGCATCTATCCGGCCGCGGGAGAAAGCCGGCTGGGGCGGGCGCACTTCTGGCTGCACAACATCTCGTTGCCGGTGATGGCGATCGCTCTGTCCTTTGTCGTGACAGGCACGCGAAGCGTGATCCCGGTGCTCGCTGCGGCGGAGATTGTTGCGGCGATCGGCGTGCTGGTTTTTGCGGCCAACCTTTTCCTCAACCTGAGGAAGTAGGAAGCATCAGGCGCAGGCGAGGCTGCGCTCTTCCACGGCGATGCACTCCACCCGCATCGCCTGCTGCAACGACGGCAGCGATCCGCCCGCGCGATACTGAAACGCGACGCGTACCGTATCACCCGCCCTCACCCCCACCGCCTCTTCCAGCGGCAGCACCATGTAATGGTTCAGCCAGTCGATGGTGCTGCCCTGCTTCATCAGCACGGCGAGGATATTCTTGGTGATGAAACGCAGCGCATTGACCCTGCCGGACTGCGCCATGGTGAAACGCCCTTCCCACTGGATCGTCTCGCCGGTGTCCTGGCTGAAGTCGAGCACGCTGTAGACAGCAGGCTGCGCCAGTTCGAGGCTGCCATGCTGGATGACTGAGGGCTCCTGGAACTGGACGATGGGTGCCTGGTAGCCGTTGAAGTCGTAGTCCTGCTGCAGCGGCTGCACTGCCATGATGGCCGCCTCGGGGATGAACACCGGCAGCTTGTCGCCGAAGCGCGCGCGGTAGCGGCGCTTGAACGACTCGATCATCTGTACCTGTTTTTCGCGCAGCATGCCGACGTGGATCATTTCGCAGATCACCACGTCCACCGGCTCCGGCGGCAGGTAGTCGAAGGCGTCGGCGTGGATCACTTCCACCTTGTGGCCGCCGTGGTTGCGGGCCAGGAGCCGGCGCGCTTCAGCGACCAGTTCGGGATTGAATTCCACGCACCAGACCTTCTCCGCACGGGCAGAGGCAAACCAGGAAAGCACCCCGGTCCCGCCGCCCAGCTCCAGCACTTTCGCGCCCGGAAAGACGACGGCATCGATTGCCGCCTGGAAGCCATCCATGCGCCGCGCGTCCATCAGCATGTTGTGGTGATAGTGCAGCGGGATGAATTGCCCGAGGTAGCAGCTCTCGATTTCGCGTTCGGTCAGCATGGGTGTTCCTTCTTGTCATGGAGTCATGCCCATTATCTCCGGCTGCCATGAAACCAATTTGGCAAGATGCGCCCGAATTGCCGCGCTGTTTACCCATTTCGGTGCAGGTGGCACGGGGTTTGCATAATTACCCTTGACCTGGCTCAATTCAAGGCCATAACAACAATTTTTTCTCTAAGTTTGGAAAAGGGTTCGAGAATGATCCTCCACCGACTCAACGCAGCCGATACCACGCAACCCCTCCCGTTCCCGCCGTCGCAGACGAGCGCGACCGTCCATGAGCTGCGCGCCCGCTGCTCTGCCTGCAGCATGCACCAGCTGTGCCTGCCGATGGGACTGAACGAGATGGATATGGCGAAGCTGGATCAGATCATCGGCCGCCGCCGCAAGGTACCGCGCGACGCCCACCTGTATCGCGTCGGCGATCCCTTTACCAACCTGTACGCGATCCGCCTGGGCCACTTCAAGACCCATCAAATCAACCCGAGCGGCGACCAGCAGATCACCGGCTTCCAGATGGCCGGCGAGTTGCTCGGCCTCGACGCCATCAGCACCGACCGCCACCATTGCAATGCGATCGCGCTGGAAGACAGCGAAGTCTGCGAGATTCCGTTCGCCCGGCTGGAAGCCCTGTTTGCCGAAATGCCAACATTGCTGCACCACTTCCACCGGATGATGAGCCAGGAGATCACGCGCGAGCAGAGCGTCATGCTTTTGCTGGGAAATATGCGTGCGGAGCAGCGTTTCGCCGCCTTCCTGACGAATCTGTCCGCACGTTATTCGGCGCGCGGCTATTCCTCCACCAGCTTCCAGCTGCGGATGACGCGTGAAGAAATCGGAAATTATCTCGGCCTGACCATCGAAAGCATCAGCCGCCTGCTCTCCAAGTTCAAGAAGCAGGGCTGGATCAAGGTCAACAACCGCGAGCTGGAACTGCTCGACCCGCCTACCCTGAAGGCCGTCGCGCAAGGCACCCAAAGCTGCGCCTGAGCCAGGCAGGCGCATGAAAAAGGCGAGGGAATCCCTCGCCTTTCTTTTTTTACAAGCCCCGGAAGCTGCCCTTGCCTGCCGGGCGCTCGTTCGGCACCCCGATCAGGTAGTAGGTGAGCATGCTGGCCAGTGCGCAGAACATCCAGAAGCAGAAGAAGCCGATACTGTAGACCGTCAGCGGGGTGATATCCGGATAAGTTCCGAACAGCGACAAGTCATAGGGATCGAACATCGAGAAGAAAAACCCCTCGGCCACGATCGCCACCAGAAACGACGGCCACAAGACGACCATCATCAGTCGCGCCATCCACCTACCCTCCTTTCACTCCGAACAAACGGCGTAAACCTTCCACCGGGTTCCAGCCGGCTGCTCCCACTTTCGAACTATTGACATTCCCGATTTCGGGAACGCCATTCACGAGAATGAGAACGCCGATCTGCGGATATTGTGCACCAGCATTTAATTTGTTGCCAGAAGTCGGACAATATCCTACGTCGGAGTTAGCGACGGACCGTCGGGTCCGCCGCCATTTCCACCTGTTGCTGCTGCGGCCACATCCACTCGCCGGCCAGGCGCCAGTCGCGCTGCTCGCCTTCGACCACCACGTTCCAGCGGGCGATGTCCAGCATCGGGACGGCGATGGCAAAGCTGCCCTGCCGGTCGGCCTGGGTCTCGAGTTTCAGATCCTTCAAGGGCTGCGTCGAGTGCACCAGGCTCACGTACAGCTTGCCCGCGAACGGCTGTTTCTGGCTGCGGACGGTGCCGACCAGCTTGCCGCTCGCCGGATCGTAGCGCAGCGAGGCATCCAGTTCCATCGCCGCCGCCTTGCGGTCGCGGCTCAGGTCCTGGTTGATGGCCTTGCCCTGCTTGTAGTAATCGTCGACCACCAGCGCATCGGGGTGGGCGAACGCCAGGTAGGTGGTGTAGATACCGGCGACCACCACCAGCGCGGGGCCCATCATCAGCAGCCAGGGCCAGCGGTGCTTGTACCAGGGCTTTTGCGCGGTCATCTTGTGCGGCATTGCTGCGGCTTGCATGTGATCTCCTTCGTTCCTTAGCGCGGCACGATGAATACCGCTTTTTCCTTCACGTGCAGGCGTTCTTCGTCGAGCGCCTGCAATTCAAATGCGATCTTGTTCGAACCCTTTTCGCCCTTGCCCGGGCCGATGCGCACGCGTACCGGCACGGCGCGCGATTCGGTGGCATCCAGTTCGACCACTTCCGGCGTGGAGAGTGCGATCGAATCGATGCCCGTGACACTCAGCTTGTACTTGTGCGGCTTCTCGTCGGTGTTCATGATCTGCAGGCGGTACACGTTCTCGATCATGCCATCCTCGACTTCGCGCCCCATCGAGCCGCGGTCGCGGATTACGTCCATCTTCAGCGGCGTGCGCGTGGCGAGCGAACCGGCGAACACGGCAATGACGGCGGTGAGGATCGCGGTATAGATCAGCACCCGCGGACGCAATGCACGCTTGCGGATCTCCTTGTCCGACAGCTTGTTGCGCATCGCGTTGTCGGTCGAGTAGCGGATCAGGCCGCGCGGAGCGCCGACCTTGTCCATCACGGTGTTGCAGGCATCGATACAGGCGGCGCAGCCGATGCATTCATACTGCAGGCCATTGCGGATATCGATGCCGGTCGGGCAGACCTGGACGCACATCGAGCAATCGATGCAATCGCCGAGCGTGGATTTGGACGCCGTCTTGCTGCGCGCACCGCGGGGCTCGCCGCGCTCCTTGTCGTAGGTGATGATGAGCGTGTCCGAATCGAACATCGAGCTCTGGAAGCGCGCGTAGGGGCACATGTAGGTGCACACCTGCTCGCGCAGCCAGCCGGCATTGCCATAGGTGGCGAAGCCGTAGAACAGCACCCAGAACCACTCCCAGGGGCCGAGGCCCAGCGACAGCAGCGAGACGGTCAGCTCGTCGATCGGCGTGAAGTAGCCGACGAAGGTAAAGCCGGTCCACAGCGAGAGCAGGCCCCAGGCCAGGTGCTTGGCCGATTTCTTGGCGAACTTCTCCACCGACATCGGCTGCTTGTCGAGACGCATGCGGGCGCTGCGGGTGCCCTCGATCTTGTTCTCGATCCACATGAAGATTTCGGTGTAGACCGTCTGCGGGCAGGAGTAGCCGCACCACAGTCGCCCGCCCACGGCGGTGAACAGGAACAGCGCGGACGCGCAGATGATCAGCAGCAGCGCAAGATAGATGAAATCCTGCGGCCACAGCACGATGCCGAAAATATAGAACTTGCGGGCGGTGAGATCGAACAGCACGGCCTGGCGGTCGTTCCACGACAGCCACGGCAGCCCGTAGTACACGATCTGCGTCAGCCAGACGCAGACCCAGCGCCAGCTGGCATACCAACCCTTGATTTCGCGGGGATAGATTTCTTCCCGCGCCTTGTACATCCGAACAACTGAAACCTTTGGTGCCGGTTCGCCCATTGTCTGACTCTCTTAAGCTTTATTTCATAAGGGACCGAAATGGTACCTTATGAAATAAGCATGGCGGCGGTCTTCTGCCGCCATGCGATGCTGGATCATCCAAGAATCGTAGGGTGGGTAGAGCGCAGCGAAACCCACCGGAACAACCTCATCTGATCGCAAGGTGGGTTTCGCTTCGCTCTACCCACCCTACAGTCCTCTACGCTTTTACTTCTGTGCCACCGAGGTGCCGTTGTTGGAGAGGCTCCAGACATAGGCGGCCAGCAGGTGGACCTTGTCTTCGCCAAGGAATTCCTTGAACGGAGGCATGGTGTTGGTACGGCCCTTGCGGATGGTTTCCATGATGGTTTCCGCACCGCCGCCATACAGCCAGGTCTTGTCCGCGAGGTTCGGGGCGCCCATTGCCTGGTTGCCCTGGCCGTTCGCGCCGTGGCAGGCTGCGCAGGCACCGAACTTGTCCTTGCCGAACGAAGCCTTGATCGGGTCCGCGGTCGAGCCGGACAGGCTCAGCACGTAATGCGCCACCGCTTCCACGTCCTTGTCGCCGCCCACGGCCGCGCCCATCGGGGGCATCATGCCGTTGCGGCCGTTCAGGATGGTGGTCTTGATCACTTCCGGATCGCCGCCGTACAGCCAGTCCTTGTCGGTCAGGTTCGGATAGCCCTTGTTACCGCGGGCGTCGGAACCATGGCACTGCGAACAGTAGGTCAGGAACAGGCGCTCGCCGATGGCGTGAGCCTGCGGGTCTGCCGCCACGGTCTTGAGGTCTTGCGCCTGGTACTTGGCGAAGATCGGACCGAAGTCGGCATCCGCCTTCTTGAGCTCTGCCTGGTACTCGCTGGTGGATGCCCAGCCGAGCTGGCCCTTGAAGGAACCCAGGCCCGGGTACAGGACGAGATAGACGGCGCCGAAGACGATGGTGATGTAGAACAGCCACATCCACCAGCGCGGCATCGGGTTGTTCAGCTCGGACAAGCCTTCGTCCCAGCTATGGCCGGTGGTCTCGGCCTCCTTGCCTGCCTCGACGACGATCTTGGACTTGGACTGCGCCCACAGCAGGATGCCGCAGCCGGCGATGCCGAGGATCGTCAGGACCGCGACGTAGATACTCCAGAATTCACTTGTAAAGTCAGCCATGTTGTTTCTCCGCAGCTTGCATTTGTTCGTCAGCGAACGGCAGGTTGGCTGCCGCTTCGAAGTCTGCGCTGCGACGCGCGCTGTATGCCCACCATACGATGCCGATGAAGGACAGGAAGCTCAGCACGGTCACGATTGTGCGCGCATCCATGATCAGGTGTTCGACGTTCATGATTACCTCTTCGCCTTGATCTGGATGCCCAGGCCTTGCAGGTATGCGACGAGCGCATCCTGTTCGGTCTTGCCTTCGAGCTGCTTGGGCGCGTCGGCGATTTCCTGGTCGCTGTACGGATGGCCGAGCTTGCGCAGCGCGATCATCTTCGGCGCGACCGATTGCGGATCGAGCTTGGTCGTGGCAAGCCACGGATAACCCGGCATGTTCGACTCCGGCACCACGGCGCGCGGGTTGTCGAGGTGGGTACGGTGCCATTCGTCGCTGTAGCGGCCGCCCACGCGTGCCAGGTCCGGGCCGGTACGCTTGGAGCCCCACTGGAACGGACGGTCGTACACGAACTCGGCAGCGACCGAGTAGTGGCCGTAACGCTCGGTTTCGGCGCGGAACGGACGGATCATCTGCGAGTGGCAGTTGTAGCAGCCTTCGCGGATGTACACGTCGCGGCCGGCCAGGCGCAGCGCGGAGTACGGCTGCAGGCCCGCGACCGGTTCCGTGGTCGACTTCTGGAAGAACAGCGGAACGATCTCGACCAGGCCGCCGACGCTCACGACGAGGAGAATCATGGCCATCAGCAGCCAGGGATTCTTCTCGATCATTTCATGGGTAAATTTCTTCATGTTTGCTCCTTGATTCAAGCGTGCGACGCGAGTGCCGGGATGCGCGTATCAACGGCCTTGGCGCCGCGCACGGTCATCAGCGTGTTGTAGGCCATGATCACCATACCGGTCAGGTACAGCAGGCCGCCCGCGAATCGGATCACGTAGTACGGATAGGTTGCCTTGACGGACTCGACGAAGGTGTAGGTCAGGGTACCGTCGGCATTGACCGCGCGCCACATCAGGCCCTGCATCACGCCGGCGATCCACATGGCAGCGATGTAAAGCACGATGCCGATAGTCGCCACCCAGAAGTGGACTTCGATCAGGCGGGTGCTGTGCATTTCCTTCTTGCCGAACAGGCGCGGC
>NZ_DASRXF010000117.1:0-2467 GCF_035654295.1 Noviherbaspirillum sp.
CACCACCGCAAAGCCGCGCCCCTGCTCGCCGGCGCGCGCCGCTTCCACTGCCGCATTGAGCGCGAGGATATTGGTCTGGAACGCGATGCCGTCGATCACGCCGATGATGTCGACGATCTTGCGCGAGCTTTCCTTGATCGACCCCATCGTCTCGACCACCTGTCCGACGACCCGCCCGCCCTTGAGCGCGTAATCGGAGGCCGACACCACCAGCTGGTTGGCCTGGCGCGCGTTCTCCGCATTCTGCTTCACCGTCGACGTCAGCTCCTCCATCGACGACGCCGTCTCTTCCAGCGAACTGGCCTGCGATTCGGTGCGAGCCGACAAATCGGCATTGCCCGAGGCAATTTCGCGCGACGCCACCGAAATGGTTTCGGTGCTCTGCTTGATCCGGTTGACCGTATCGACCAGGTTTCCTTGCATGATGCGGAGGGCGTTGACCAGTTGACCCGCTTCGTCGTTGCCCTGTGTTTCCAGCCTTGCGGTCAGGTCGCCGCTTGCGATGGTGTTGGCGGCTTCGGCCGCCTCCCGCAGAGGAGCGATGATGGTTCGGGTAATGAATACGGCAATGAAGGCGCCGATCGCCAGGGTCAGAATCCCGATCGCAACCATCCCGAGGCGGGTCGACTGATAATTCTGCTGCGACGCTTCATAGGTTGCCTTCATTTCCTTTTGCTCGTGCTCCGCAAGCGCAACCAAACTCGTCATCCACTTTTCGTGCATCGGAAGGAAATCGGACTTCAAGGTTGCCGACGCATCGAAGTAATTACCCCCGGCGACATGACTCTTGATCTTGTCAATAACCGGGACGATCGCCTGCTTCTGCTCGACCGCCGGCCCCATCAGGGCCTTCGCTTCGGCGCTGGTCGAATACTTTCTCAAGGTATCCTCTGCCTTGGCGTATGCCGCAAGCAGCACATCGAGGCGCTTGAGTTCGCGCTCACCTTCCGTCGCATCGGTCGGCGTGGCCACCTTTCTCAAGGAAAGAGCCAACCCCCAACCGATTTCGCGCATTTCCATCCCGCTGGTCAGGCTGGCGACCCGTTCGTTGACTATCCGCTCCGAATTCGAATACAGATCGCTCATGCGCCACAGCCCGAGAACCAGAAGCACCGTTGCACACAAAAGCACGAGCCCGAATCCCAGAGCCAGCCGCGTTCCAATCTTCATATCCGTTATCTTGACCATATTTATTGTCCTTTATCCAAATAAAACGGAGAGTTGGGTGGCTATTGGCTCCTTGTCAAAATTCTTCCCACTCATCCCCGGCATTGGCCGCAATCGCTGGCTTATCCCTGGTCGCCGGAACTGACGCCGCCTTGCGGGCAAGGGTCTTGGTTGAAACAGCGGGACGAGACCCCGGCGGTTTCAGTTGTGTCAGCGCTGCAGTTCCCGCCGGCAGCGGCGCGTGTGTCGCCTCGTCAGAAGCATTCACCTTGAAGACGGCTACCGCCTGAGCGAGGGTGGAGGCTTGCGTCTGCATGCTGGTTGCCGCGGCAGCCGCCTGCTCGACGAGTGCCGCGTTCTGCTGTGTCATCTCATCCATCTGGGTAATGGCCTGATTGACCTGTTCGATCCCTGCGCTCTGCTCCTGGCTGGCCGCGGTGATCTCGTTCATGATGTCGGCCACGTGCTTGACCGAGGTCACGATCTCGTCCATCGTCTTGCCCGCTTCATCAACCAGCTTGCTGCCGGCATCGACCTTCTCCACCGAGTCGCTGATGAGCTGCTTGATTTCCTTGGCGGCACCTGCGGAGCGCTGCGCCAGGTTGCGCACCTCGGCTGCCACCACCGCAAAGCCGCGGCCCTGCTCGCCGGCACGCGCAGCTTCCACCGCCGCATTGAGTGCCAGGATGTTGGTCTGGAAGGCAATGCCGTCGATAACACCGATGATGTCGACAACCTTGCGCGAGCTGTCCTTGATCGATCCCATGGTACTGACTACCTGGCCGACCACCTGGCCGCCGCGCATTGCGACATCGGATGCCGACACTACCAGCTGGTTAGCCTGGCGCGCGTTTTCGGCATTCTGTTTCACGGTGGAGGTCAACTCCTCCATCGACGACGCGGTTTCTTCCAGAGAACTTGCCTGCGATTCGGTGCGCGAGGACAGGTCCGCATTGCCCGATGCAATCTCGCGCGAAGCAACGCCGATGCTTTCTGTCCCCACGCGAACGTTGCCGACGATCTCGCCGAGCGAGGTGTTCATCTGCCGCAAAGCGTCGAACAGCTGGCCGACTTCATCCCGGCTCCGGTCTTCGATGCGCGAGGTCAGGTCGCCTGTGGCGACGCGGGTTGCAACGGTGACGGCCTCGTTCAAGGGCCCGGTGATGCTCTTTGTGATGATCCAGGCAAACGCGCCGCCAATCGCAATTGCGGCTGTCCCGATTGTGAACAACAGAATCATCAGGCGCGTATCGCCGGCAACCGAGTTTTCCAGGATCTCCTTCGCTGCGGCCTGCTGCAG
>NZ_DASRXF010000118.1:0-2346 GCF_035654295.1 Noviherbaspirillum sp.
GCCGCAGGAAACGGTGGGATTGGCCTTGACCCACACATGCCAGCCGGCCACGCCGGCACCGCCGAGGGCGGTCAGCGTGCCGAGGATCGCGCCAAACTTCGTCGCGCCACGCGGCAGGGCGGCGAAGAGGAAGCACACCAGCGCAAGCAGGATGAACACGTAGCGCTGGATCACGCAGAGCGGGCAGGGCATCTGCCCCTCCACGTGCTGGAGATACAGCGCAAAGCCGACCAGTCCGAGCGCGATGACGCCGACTGCAATCAACACCGGTTTGGAGGTTTTCATGGTTGGTTGTTGTAAGTGGGAAATGCCATAAGAGTAAGAGGCGGTGAAAAAGTTCCTGAATGGAAACGTTCGCACGCCGGTCAGCGCAATTATGCCTCGTCGGCCAACTGCGCCAGCAATTCGGCCTGATGCTCGGCCAGCAAGGAGTTGGTCAATTCATCGAGATCGCCGTCCATGATGAAGTCCAGCTTGTAGAGCGTCAGGTTGATGCGATGGTCGGTCATCCGGCCTTGCGGGTAGTTGTAGGTGCGGATGCGTTCGCTGCGGTCGCCCGAGCCGATGAGCGATTTGCGGGTAGCGGCTTCCTTGGCTTGCTGTTCGCGCAGCTGCACATCCTTGATGCGCGCGGCGAGCACCTTCAATGCGGATGCCTTGTTCTTGTGCTGGCTGCGGTCGTCCTGGCATTCCACCACGATACCGGTCGGGATATGGGTGATGCGCACCGCCGAATCGGTCTTGTTGATGTGCTGTCCGCCGGCGCCGGACGCGCGGAAAGTGTCGATGCGGATGTCCGCCGGGTTGATGTCGACATCCTCGACTTCGTCCGCCTCCGGCATCACCGCCACCGTGCAGGCGGAGGTGTGGATGCGGCCTTGCGTCTCGGTTGCCGGCACGCGCTGCACGCGGTGTCCGCCCGATTCGAACTTCAGGCGCGAATACGCCCCGTGGCCGACGAGCCGCACGATTACTTCCTTGTAGCCGCCGATTTCGGACGGCGACTCCGATACCATCTCCACCTGCCAGCGGTTGCGTTCCGCATAGCGGGTGTACATGCGCAGCAGGTCGCCGGCAAACAGCGCCGCCTCATCGCCGCCGGTGCCGGCACGGATTTCCAGGTAGATGTTGCGTTCATCGTTGGGATCTTTCGGCAGCAACATCTTTTGCAATTCGCCTTCGAGCTGCTCGATGCGCGCCTTCGCCGCGCCGATCTCTTCCTGTGCCAGCTCCTTCATGTCCGGATCGGCCAGCATTTCCTGCGCAGTCGTGATGTCTTCGCCGGCCTGCTTGTAATCCTTGTACAACGCGACCAGCGGCCCGAGCTCCGCGTGCTCGCGCGTCAGCTTGCGGTACTGGTCCATGTCGTTCGTCGCGCCTTCCTGCATCAGCAGGTTGTTGACTTCTTCCAGCCGTTCGGAAAGCTGGTCGAGCTTGGCAAGCATTGATGGTTTCATGACGTTGCGTGTATGGAAATCGTGTGCGGACGCCGGACCGGCCGGCGTATGAAGTGGCGCGGGGCAGATTCCCCGCAGTGTGGACGGCAGCTAGCGCTTGGTGCGGAACAGCTGCGGCAGGAGAGTGGCCAGGCGTGCGCGTTCGTCGCCCTGCGCGTTGTGCAACGCCTGTTGCGGGCCGTGCAGGAACTTGGCGGTGAGGCCTTTCGACAGCGCTTCGAGCACGGCGTCGATATCCTCGCCCTTGGCCAGGAGCTTCTTCGCCCGCTCGAGCTCGGCGATGCGCATCGCTTCGCTATTGTCATGCAGTTCGCGGATCACGGGCACCACCGCGCGGCTTTCCATCCAGTGCATGAACGATTGCACCCGCGTCTCGATGATGGCCTCCGCCTGCGCGACCGCCGCCTGGCGGTTCTCGATACCGGTCTGCACGGCGGAGCCGAGGTCGTCCACGGTGTAGAGGAAGACGTCGTCGAGCCGCCCGACTTCGGATTCGATATCGCGCGGCACCGCAAGGTCGACCATGAACATCGGCTTGTGGCGGCGCGCCTTGATCGCGCGTTCCACCATGCCGAGGCCGATGATCGGCAGCGAAGAGGCGGTACTGGAAACCACGATGTCGAAGCGCGACAGCTGGTCCGGCAGGTCGGCGAGACGGATCGCCTTGCCGTTGAAGCGGTGGGCCAGCGCCTCGCCGCGTTCCAGGGTACGGTTGGCAACGGTGAGCGATTTCGGATTCTGTGCCGCGAAGTGCGTCGCGCACAGTTCGATCATTTCGCCGGCGCCGATGAACAGGACGTTCTGTTCCGAGATCTTGTCGAAAATGCGCTGGGACAGGCGCACCGCCGCCGCCGCCATCGACACGCTGTGCGCGCCGATCTCGGTGGTG
>NZ_DASRXF010000119.1:0-22127 GCF_035654295.1 Noviherbaspirillum sp.
CCCGCGTTCGGCTCGGACATCGCGAGCGCGCCCACATGCTCGCCGGAGATCAGTTTGGGCAGATATTTCTTCTTCTGCTCTTCGGTGCCGTTGCGCTTGATCTGATTGACGCAGAGGTTGGAGTGCGCGCCGTAGGACAGGCCCACCGAGGCGGAGGCACGGGAAATCTCTTCCATCGCGACGATGTGCGCGAGGTAGCCCATGTCGGTGCCGCCATACTCCTCGCCGACGGTGACGCCGAGCAGGCCGAGATCGCCCATCTTTTTCCACAGGTCCATGGGGAACTGGTCGCTGCGGTCGATTTCGGCGGCGCGCGGCGCGATCTCCGCCTGCGCGAACTGCTGCACGGTCTCGCGCAGCGCGGCGATGTCCTCGCCATGGTCAAAGGTCAAGCCGGGCAAATGGATCATGTCATCCTCACTTTGTTAGCGTTGTGGCAGCCGGGCGCAAAGTCCTCGCCCCATGCCGATAGTGGAAAATCATACTTCCAATTTACGTTTACGTAAACGTAAAGCAATTACGGTAAAAACACGGTAAATCGGCCGCTTATGCGGCATCCTTGAGCTTTCGCGACGCGGGTTTCTTTACGGCAGCAGGCTTGCCGGACTTTTCCCCGTCCAGCAGGCGCAGGCATTCCTCTTCATGGGCGGCGATCTCGGCCAGCGTGACTTCGAGGTCTTCGCGCTGGCGCTCCAGCGTCTCGCGATGCTGGGCCAGCACCGCCAGGAAGCGCTTGAGCTGCGCCGTGGTGTCCTTGGGCGACTCGTACATGTCGACCAGCGCCTTGATTTCCTGCAGGCTCAGGCCCAGCCGCTTGCCGCGCAGGGTGAGCTTGAGGCGCGTGCGTTCGCGCGCGCTGTAGACACGGGTGCGGCCGCCGGCGCCTTCGCGCTTGGGGCTGAGCAGGCCCTGGTCTTCATAGAAGCGGATGGCCCGCGGCGTGATGTCGAATTCGCGCGCAAGTTCGGTGATGGTATAGGTCGGCATGGCGGAATCTGGGTGGCGTCAGCAGCAAAAACGGATTGGTCTTAGAATCGCTGTTATTGGTTGCAGTTTACGTTAACGTAAAGCGCATTGTAGTCGCGCCGGTGCGAAATGTGAACATGCAGGATCGGCAATTGAAACCAGGAAACTTACTGCATGAATCCGCTCGAGTCCCAGCTCAGTTACGCCTTCGGCGATACCATCCCCGCTACCGGCAGCCGGCTTGAAGTCGCGCCCGGCGTGTACTGGCTGCGGATGGGCCTGCCTTTCGCGCTCGACCACATCAACCTCTGGCTGCTGCAGGATGGCGAGGGCTGGACCATTGTCGACTGCGGGATTGCCAACGATGCAACGCGCGCCGCGTGGGAGGCGGTGTTCACCAATGAGCTCGACGGGCTTCCCGTCAAGCGGGTGATGGTGACGCATTGCCACCCGGACCACGTCGGCCTCTCGGACTGGCTCTGCACCCGCTGGAACGCGCCGATGTGGATGAGCACCGGCGATTACGGCTTCGCCCGCATGATGTCGGGTTCGCTGCCCGGCGTCGACGGCACGGCAATGCTGCCGCATTTCCAGCGCCACGGCCTGACGGACGAGGCGATGCTGGAAAAGCTGCAGGGACGCAAGAGTTACTATCCGACGCTGGTGCCCGCGGTGCCGGCCTCTTACCACCGCTTGCAGGACGCACAGTCGGTGCGCATCGGCGAACACGACTGGCGCGTGATCACCGGCTTCGGCCACGCGCCGGAACACGTGTCTCTGTATTGCGATGCGCTGCAGGTGCTGATTTCCGGCGACATGGTGCTGCCACGCATTTCCACCAATGTGTCAGTGTTCGCGGTGGAGCCGGAAGCCAACCCGGTGCAGCTCTATCTCGACTCGCTCGCCAAGTACCGCGACTTGCCGGAGGCGACCCTGGTCCTGCCATCCCACGGAAAGCCCTTCCGTGGCTTGCACACCCGCATCGCGCAGCTGAACGCCCATCATGAGGAGCGTCTGGCTGAAGTGGTCGAAGCCTGTGCTACGCCGCAATCCGCGGCCGACATCGTGCCCGTGATGTTCCGCCGCCCGCTCGATGCGCACCAGCTCACTTTTGCCATGGGCGAAGCGCTTGCCCATCTGCACAAGCTCTGGTTCGACGGCGTGCTGCGGCGCGATACCGGCAGTGACGGCATCATCCGCTTCCTGCGCGCCTGACACCTTATCAGCCTCGTTTTCGTATCGTTTTGCAAATTGTTGCAAACGGCGTCTTATCGCACATTCTGTTGATCTAAAGCGCCCCGCAGCCCGCGCCCGGGAGTAAAAAACCAATGTCGGCTTGTCATTGTGTGTTACATTCCTTTAACACATCAGGTCACAGTCAGTTCCTACCAGCCATTGACTGACTGTCAAGCCTCGACATGGAATAGTGCGCGGTCATGAATCCTTCTATCGAACGAGAAAGTTTTAGTGAGCGCTTGCAACAGGCGCTGCGCAATGCCGATTACTCCCCAGACAGTCCCACTCAATTGGCGCGGGAATTCAACATCCGCTTTGAAGGCCGTCCGATAACCGTCCATGCGGCAAGAAAATGGCTGGTGGGCGAGGCGATCCCGACGCAGGAAAAGCTGCGCACCTTGGCACGCTGGCTGGGCGTTCCCGCGGAGTGGCTGCGCTTCGGCGGCGCCGACGGGCACGAGAGGGGTGACGGCAACGGCTCGCCGGCGAAATTCGAGTCGGCGGACGTGAAACTCGTCGCCGACCTGCAACGCCTCGACGAGCACCACCAGGCGATTGCGCGGGAATTCATCCGCATGCTGGTGCGGCTCAACCGTCAGAAGTAAGCAAGCCGCGCAAGTACCGCAGCCCCGCCACCGCACGGCTGCCATACCACGACATCATTTCACCGTCGAGCAAGCGCACCGGTTTGCCGACCTGCCTCTCCAGCGCATCCACATGCGCTTCCGTAAAACGATACGGTTCACTCGACAACAGCACCCCGTCGATCGCGCGAACCACGTCGTCCGACCATCTGAATTCCGGATACCGCAAGCCAGCCCCCGAGCCAGCCAGCGCCCAGCACTGCCAGCCGATTTCTTCCATCATGCGGGCGATATAGGTATCGCGCGACACCGTCATCCACGGATCCTGCCAGATGCAGTACAGCATGACCTGGGGCGGTCCCTTGGGCGTGGCCTGCAACAAGGCGTACTCCTGCTCGAACGCCGCGCACAAGGCTTCCGCCTTTTCCTGCGCGCCGAAAATCCCGCCCAGCAGGCGATAGAGGCCGAGGTTGTCGCGCGGCGCCAGCGGATGGGTGACGATCACATGGGGAATGAACTCGGCCAGCGCCTCCACCGTGGGCCGTTCGTTCTCGTCGATGTTGACGACCAGATGGGTGGGCGCGAGCTTGCGGATCTTGTCGATGTTGACGTCTTTGGTACCACCGATCTTAGGGATGGACCGCACCGTTTCCGCCGGATGGATGCAGAAGCCGGTGCGCCCGGCCAGCGATGCGGCAAGGCCGAGGTCGCACAGCAGCTCGGTGATCGACGGCACCAGGGACACGATGCGAGCCTCGCCCGGCGGAACGGGCAGGTGTTCGCGGCCGAGGGCATCGACGAGCGTCATGGCTTGGCGTGGCGCGGCTTGTGCGGCGCCCTGGCGAAGGCGAAGTCGTAGAGCGCGTTCGGCAGCAGCCGCAGCAGCTTGGCCACGATGCCCATTTGCCACGGGATCACGCGATAACTGGCGCCGGCCTCGATCGCCGCCGCCGCCTTCTCCGCAAATGCCGCCGGCGGCATGAGGAAGGGCATCGGGTAGGGATTGGCCTTGGTCATCGGGGTATCGATATAGCCGGGCGCGATGGTCACCACCCGGATGCCGCTGGACTTCAACTCCACACGTAACGACTCGCAATAGCTGATCACGGCCGCTTTCGATGCGCTGTAGGCCTCCGCTCCCGGCAGTCCTCGAATGCCGGCGACGCTGGCGATGCCGACGAGGCGGCAATCGCGGCTGCCCGCCTGCGCCTGCTGCTTCATGGCGGCGATGAAGGGCGCGAAGGTGGCGACCGTCGCCGTCACGTTGGTGGCGAGGATGCGCTCGAAGACGGCGAGGTCCTCCACATGCTCGGTCAGCGTACCGGCCGAGATGCCTGCATTGGCGATCACGATGTCGACGCCTCCGTGCGTGCGCAGGAAATCCTGCGCTGCCGCCGCGAGCGCGGCATGGTCGGTGACGTCAGCCGCGTAGATGCGGTGCCGCTCCGGATTCGGAAGCGACTGCACAAGCTGCTCCAGCAACTCGCCGCGGCGCGCCAGCAGGCCGAGAACGGCACCCTGCTGCGCATAGCGCTGCGCAAGTGCGGCGCCCAGGCCGCTGGAGGCGCCGGTGATGAAGACGCGCTTCGTTCGTGATTTCATTCTTGTTTTCCGGGAACGGGCAATAAAAAAGTCCGCCCTCTTGCGAGAGGCGGACTTCAGTGTAATACGGCGAGGGCTTACTTGCCTTACTTGCCTTGCTTGGCCTTGTTCACCAGCCAGTCCATTACCTGGAAGGTCGCCTGGTGCAGCACCGCTTCCGAGCGGCTGTTCACGCTGGCGCCGACGATGCTGGGCGAGGTCAGGTAACGGCCGTCGACCGCGAGCAGCGGCACGCCGTCGACCTGGTAGGCCTGCATCAGCTGGGTCGCGCGCTTGGCCTTGCTCTGCACGCCGAAGGAGTTGTACACCTCGAGGAACTTCTGCTTGTCGATGCCCTGCTTGACGATGAAGTCCAGGATTTCCGCATCGCTGTCGACGCGGCGCTTCTCGACGTGGATCGCGTTGAAGACCTTCTGGTGCAGTTCATCGAACTTGCCCATCGCTTCCAGCGTATAGAACAGCTTTTGCTGCGGCACCATCGAGTCGCGGAAGGCGACCGGCACGCGCTTGAACACGATGTTGTCACCCTGCTTCTTCACCCAGGCCACGAGATCATGCTCGAGCGCATTGCAATGCGGGCAGGAATACCAGAAGAACTCGGTGACCTCGATCTTCTTGCCGGATTCGGTCTGCTGCGGCTTGTCCAGCGTGCGGTAGTCGACGCCGTTCTGCGGGTTGTTCGGCGCGGCATTGGCGCCGAAGGCGATGAAACTGATGCTCAGTACTGCAAGAAAACGTTGAAGAAAACGCATATGCTTCCTTTGCTCTAGGTAAATGACTATTTGGCCATACGCACGACCGCGGCGTCCACGCCGTTGTCAGACAGCTTGCCGCGCACCTTGTTCATTGCCTCCAGCTGGCTGAACGGGCCGACGCGGACACGGTACAGCACCCCGGTTTCAGCCTGCCGCTCGGACACCTTGGCTTCCACCCCCATCAGCGCCAGCTTGGCGCGCATGCCTTCTGCGTCGGTCTGCTCGCGGAAAGCGCCGGCCTGCAGGAAGTAGGTCCACTTGTCGTCGGCGCTCTCGGCCTTGGCCTCGGCTGCCTCCGGCTTCTTTGCCGCAGTGGACTGCTCCACCACCGGCGCCTTGCCGTCCTGCTTTGCCTCGCCATCGCCCTTGGAATCGCCCTTTGCTTCACCCTTGGTCTCACCCTTGGCGTCGACCTTCACCACTTCCGGCTTCTTGTCCGGCTGGGGTGCCGCGGTATTCTCGGGCGGCGCCGGTTCCCTGGCGAGATCCTTTGCCGCATCCCGGGACGCGGCCCGGTTGCCGTACAGCGGACGGTTCGGGTCGGCGCTCTGGTTCGGCGTCGGATCGCCGGCCTTCACCTTGCCGGATTTATCGGTGAAGGGCATCGGCGTCTTGTTGATGGTCATGGCAACGCCGAGTGCGATGCCGAGTCCGATGACCAAGCCGATGATGATGCCTAATAGTGTTCCGCCCTGCTGCCTATTGGTGTTGTGCATACTTCCCCAGATTACATCTCGTTACATCCTCGCCGGCGCAGATACCCCGATCAGCGCCAGGCCGTTACGCAAGACCTGGCGTGTCGCTACCAGTAACGCCAGGCGCGCCATCCTGGTGGACACATCGTCGACCAGGACGCGCTCGGCGTTGTAGTAGCTGTGCAGCTCGCCCGCCAGGTCGCGCAGGTAGAACGCTACCTGATGCGGGCCGAGTTCGTCGAGGGCTTTTTGTAACATTTCCGGATACTCGGCAAGCTTCTGCAACAGTGCCGCTTCGCGCGGCGAGGTCAGCGGCGACAGGTCGCTGCCGTCGATTGTCGTTTCGTCACCGCCCCACTGCGCGAGCACCGAGCAGATGCGCGCATGCGCGTACTGCACGTAGTACACCGGGTTTTCGTCGGATTGCGAGAGCGCGAGGTCGACGTCGAAGGTGAACTCGGTGTCCGCCTTGCGCGAGATGAGGAAGAAGCGCACCGCGTCGCGGCCGCGGGTGAGGTCGCGCTCGCCTGCTTCATTGACTGCATCGCCCGCCGACCATTCGATCAGGTCGCGCACCGTGACATAGGAACCGGCACGCTTGGAAATCTTCACTTCCTCGCCGTTCTTCATCACGGTGACCATCTTGTGCAGCACGTAGTCAGGGTAGCCCTGAGGGATGCCGAGGCCGACCGCCTGCAGGCCGGCGCGCACGCGCGCGATCGTGCCGTGGTGATCGCTGCCCTGCACGTTGATGACCTTGCCGTAGCCGCGCTGCCACTTGGTGATGTGATAGGCCACGTCCGGCACGAAGTAGGTGTAGGTACCGTCGGACTTCTTCATCACGCGGTCCTTGTCGTCGCCGTACTCGGTGGTGCGCAGCCACAACGCGCCGTCCTGCTCGTAGGTCTTGCCGGCCTGGACCAGCGCCTGCACCGCGGCCTCCACCTTGCCGTCCGTGTAGAGCGAGGATTCGAGATAGTAGTTGTCGAACTTGACGCCGAAGGCCTGCAGATCGAGATCCTGCTCGTGGCGCAGATAAGCGACCGCGAATTTGCGGATCGATTCGATGTCGTCGGCGTCGCCGCTGGCGGTCACCGGCGCGCCGTCGCGCGCGGACACGGTCTGCTTCGCGAGGAAGTCGGCGGCGATGTCGGCGATGTAGTCGCCGTTGTAGGCGGCTTCCGGCCAGCCGGCGTCGCCCGGCTTGAAGCCCTTGGCGCGCGCCTGCACCGACAGCGCGAGGTTGCCGATCTGGACGCCGGCATCGTTGTAGTAGAACTCGCGTGTGACGTCGTAACCCTGCGCTTCCAGCAGCGAGGACAGGGCGTCGCCCAGCGCGCCCTGGCGGCCGTGGCCGACATGCAGCGGGCCGGTCGGATTGGCCGAGACGAATTCCACCATCACCTTCCGGCCGGCGCCGGACTGGCCCTTGCCGAAGGCGGCCCCCTCCTCGAGGATGGTGCGCACCACGGCCTGCTTGGCGGTCGCGGCCACGCGCAGGTTGATGAAACCTGGTCCGGCGATCTCTGCGCTCTCGACCAGTTCGCCCTTGTTGGCCAGCAGGTAATCGACGATCGCCTGCGCCAGTTCGCGCGGGTTTTTCTTGAGCGGCTTGGCGAGCTGCATCGCGACGTTGCAGGCAATGTCGCCGTGCGCGGGATCGCGCGGGCGCTCCAGGACGACATTGGGCTGCAGGCCGGAACCGGCGACGATGGGAGCAAGCGCGGCCTTGAACAGGTCGGCAATCTGTTGTTTTTGTGAAGCGAGCATGGAATGAACGACAACGGCCGCGAGGCCGTTATTCAGTGAATTTGAGGATGGGGGGAATTATACCGGCTCCGGGCGACCCTTTTCCCTGTTACCGGCCGGATGCATAGAGGACGGTAGGGTGGGTAGAGCGTAAGCGAAACCCACCGTGTGCCGCCGGGGCGCGTTTTGGCGGGGTTTCGCTTCGCTCTACCCGCCCTACGGTCCTTTATCGACTGCCCAGTTTCGCCCTGCAGTAGGAATCGATGAAGCGCTCCATCTGGAAGGCCTCGGGCAGCCATGAGGATTCCGACAACTTCTGCGGGAGCAGATAGATGTAGGTACCGGCGTCGACCTGTTCCCCCGAGGCGAGCGCAACCTTGACCGTGTCGCGCCGGTATTCGCTGCCTTCGAAGGCATCGAGCGCGGCCATGTCGGCGGGCGAGACGTCGAAGTACAGCACGCCGTCCACCGCGGCTCCCCGGCGGACGATCATGCCCGGATAAGTTTCACCGGCGATTTCAAAGCGGACGTGGCCGTCGAGGCGGGCCGGAGCGCTGCGATAGCCGCCGCGCACGACGCGCTGCCAGACTTCCGGGAACATCAGGGAACCGTAGGTAAAAACGTGGCAGGACATGGCGCGCCGGAAAGTTGGTGGAACCCAAGCATAGCGGTTTTCCCGCCGGCGCGTCGCGCCCGAGTTCCGCGCTCGCGGTAAACTAGTCCTTTTTTCCAGACTCTTTTCCGCTGCGCCGAGCCCGCCATGACCACCTTCAACATCGAGAATGTCAACGTCACTTCCTTCGAAACCATGCCCACGCCGGAGGTGCTGCATGCCCAGCTGCCGCTGACCGATGCCGCCGGCACTGCCGTGATGCAGGGCCGCGAGGCGCTGCGCAACATTCTCGACCGCAAGGACAAGCGCATGTTCGTGGTGGTCGGCCCGTGCTCCATCCACGACCCGGTGGCCGGCCTCGATTACGCCCGCCGCCTGAAGAAGCTGCAGGAAGAAGTGCAGGACACGCTGCTGCTGGTCATGCGCGTCTACTTCGAGAAGCCGCGCACGACCACAGGCTGGAAGGGCTACATCAACGATCCGGACATGGACGACTCCTTCCACATCGAGCGCGGCATGGGCAACGCGCGCAAGTTCCTGCTCGACGTGTGCGAACTCGGCCTGCCGACGGCGACCGAAGCGCTGGACCCGATCTCGCCGCAATACCTCGGCGACCTGATCACATGGACCGCTATCGGCGCGCGTACCACCGAGTCGCAGACGCACCGGGAAATGTCTTCCGGCCTGTCGACGCCGGTCGGCTTCAAGAACGGCACCGACGGCGACATCAGCATCGCGATCAACGCCATCCTCTCGGCCTCGCATCCGCACTCCTTCCTCGGCATCAACGGCCAGGGCAAGGTGTCCATCGTGCGCACCAGCGGCAACCGCTACGGCCATGTGGTGCTGCGCGGGGGCGACGGCCGCCCGAACTACGACACGGTATCGGTCGCCATGGCCGAGCAGGCGCTGCAGAAGGCAAAGCTGCCGGCCAACATCGTGATCGACTGCTCGCACGCCAACAGCTTCAAGAATCCCGACCTGCAGCCGCTGGTAATGGCCGACGTGGTCAACCAGGTGCGCTGCGGCAACAAGTCGCTGGTGGGCGTGATGATCGAATCGAACATCGTGGGCGGCAAGCAATCGATTCCGGAAGACTTGTCGAAGCTGGTCTACGGCTGCTCCGTCACGGATGGCTGCGTCGGCTGGGAGACGACGGAAAAGATGCTGCGCGACGCCGATGCGGTACTGCGCAAGGTGCTGCCCGGGCGGCAGCAGTAATGCAGCGACGGAACCGGCATCCGGATTGCCGTTCCAACAAGTCACACTAACAAGAACAAGCGTCCATGACCAAGCGTTCCTCGCCATTCTTCGCGGCCGCGCTCCTGCTGGCAGGCATGCTCGGCGGCAGCACTGCGGCCGAGGCCGATACCGGCATCGCCAAGCGCGTCGCCCCCTGCACCACCTGCCACGGCAAGGAGGGCCGCGCCACCAATGACGGCTACTATCCGCGCATCGCCGGCAAGCCGGCCGGCTACCTCTTCAACCAGCTGCGCAACTTCCGTGACGGCAGGCGCGAGCAGTACCCGCTGATGACCTACCTGGTGCAGCACCTGTCGGACGACTACCTGAAGGAGATGGCGGAACACTTCGCGGCGCAGGACCTGCCCTATCCGCCGCCGCAGCCGGCCGCCGCGCCGCCGGCGGTACTGGAACGCGGCAAGGCACTCGCACTCAACGGCGATCCCTCGCGGAACATTCCCGCCTGCATGGCCTGCCATGGACAAGCGCTGACCGGTGTTGCGCCCGCCTTGCCCGGGCTGCTGGGCCTGCCGCGCGATTACCTGCTCGGCCAGTTCGGTGCCTGGCGCGAAGGCGCGCGGCGCGCTGCCGCGCCCGATTGCATGGGCGAGATCACCAACCGCCTCTCGCTCGAAGATATCAACGCCGTGTCGTCCTGGCTGGCGGCGCAACCGGTACCGCCGGATGCGAAGCCCGCAGCCTCGCTTCCCGCCAAGCTGCCCGTCGCCTGCGGCAGCGTTCCGCAGTGAGGCCGGCATGAAGAAACGCATCGGACTCATCCTGCTTGCCTTGATTGCCGCGCTCGTTGCCGTCACGGTCTGGCTCGGCCTGCGCGAAGACAATGTCCCGGCAAGCGGCGCCAGCGGCCCGGAGCTCGTCGCCCGCGGCGCCTATCTCGCGCGCGCAGGCGACTGCCAGGCCTGCCACACCGCGCGCGGCGGCATTCCCTTCGCTGGCGGCCGCGCCATCCGCACCCCGTTCGGCACCATCCACGCGCCCAACATTACGCCCGACAAGGAAACCGGCATCGGCAGCTGGAGCGCGGACGACTTCTGGAACGCGCTCCACAACGGCAAGGGCAAGGACGGCAAGCTGCTGTATCCGGCCTTCCCGTATCCGAACTACACCCGGGTCTCGCGGGCCGACGCGGATGCGATGCATGCGTATTTCATGTCGCTGCCGCCGGTGCGCCAGCAGAACAAGGAACCCGAGCTGCGCTTCCCGTTCAACCAGCGCGGCTTGCTGGTCGCATGGCGGGCGCTGTATTTCCGCCCCGGCGTATATGCTGAAAATGCGCAGCAGAACACCGAGTGGAACCGCGGCGCCTATCTGGTGCAGGGCCTCGGCCACTGCAGCGCCTGCCATACGCAGCGCAATGTATTCGGCGCGACGCGCGAGAAACAAGACCTCGGCGGCGCCATGATCCCGATGCTGGACTGGTATGCGGCCTCGCTCACCGGCGAAAGCGAGGCCGGCCTCGGCAACTGGGAAGTGCAGCATCTCGTCGACCTGATGAAGACAGGCGTGTCTCCGCGCGGCGTGGTCTCCGGGCCGATGTCCGAAGTCGTGCGCGAGAGCCTGCAGCACCTGAACGATCCCGACCTGCGCGCGATGGCGGTCTATCTGAAGTCGCTGCCCAAGGCGGGCACGGGCCCGGGCGCAGAGCCGCCGGAGCTCACGGCCGATAACCAACGTGTGCTCAAGCAGGGCGCCGCGCTCTATGAAAAGCATTGCGTCGAATGCCACAAGGCGAACGGCGCGGGCGAACCGCCGCACATTCCGCCGCTTGCCGGCAACCATGCCCTCATGCTGGATTCCCCGGTCAACCCCATCCGCGCGGTCATGCACGGCGGCTATCCGCCGAGCACGGAGGGCAATCCGCGTCCCTTCGGCATGCCGCCCTTCGGCAACGTGCTCAGCGACGACGAAGCGGCGGCTGTCGTTTCCTTCGTGCGCAACAACTGGGGCAACCGCGGCGCGATGGTGAGCGGGCAGCAGGTGAACCGCTACCGCACCGTGCAACTCGATTGAAGACTTTTCCCATGCAGATCCTGAACGCCGGAGAAACGGCACGCATCCTCCCGTACGACAAGCTGGTTCCCGCCATCGCGCGCGCCGCGCAGCAGCTCGCGAACGGGGAAATCAACGCGCCGGACCGGCTCGTGGTGGGCATGGAGGGCGGCAATGTGCTGCTGTGCATGCCGGCAGTGGCGAGTGACGTGAGCGTGACCAAGCTGATCACCGTGCACGGCAACAATGCGCAGCGCGGCCTGCCCGCGATACAGGGGGAGGTGATCGTGTTCGATACCGCCAGCGGCCAGCGCCGCCTGCTGCTGGACGGGCCGACGGTCACGGCCAGGCGCACCGCCGCGGTCACGTTGCATGGCATATCCCTGCTTGCGCCTGCCACGCCTGAGTCGGCGCTGCTGATCGGCGCCGGCGTGCAGGCGGCTGCGCATGCGGAAGCGCTGTCCGCCTATTTCGGCATCAGGCGCTTCCGCATCAGCAGCCGTAACATAGCCGGCGCGGAAGCATTCTGCGCCAGCCTGCGCGCGCAGCATCCGGGCGTATCAGCGGAAGCCATGACGATGGAAGCGCTGGCCGATGCCTGCCAGGACATGGACCTCGTGATCGCGCTGACGACGGCGACCTCGCCCGTGGTGCCCGAACAGCTTCCCCCACGCACCATGGCCATTGGCGTCGGCGCATTCAAGCCGCAGATGGCGGAGCTCCCGGCAGCCTTGCTGCATGCGCGCAGCGTCTTCGTCGACGATCTGGCCGGCGCGCAGCATGAGGCGGGCGACCTGCTGCGTGCGCAGGTCGACTGGAGCAAGGTCTCCAACCTCGCCGCCGCCGCGCGCACGCCTTCCTCCCATGCAATGGCGCCGGTCCTGAAAACCGTCGGCCATGCGGCGTGGGATCTCGCAGCGGCACGCGTCGCCATCGGCACGACCTGATCCCGCTGGCGCGCTATTTGCGTACCGTCTCCGTTTCGATTGTGAACGGAGACCAGCATGTCCACTACCGTCGCCGATTTCCTGCTGCGCCGCCTCGATCAATGGGATATCCGCCGCATCTACGGCTACCCGGGGGACGGCATCAACGGCATCATGGGCGCCCTCGGGCGCCAGGACCGCATCGAGTTCATCCAGGCAAGGCATGAAGAGCTGGCCGCCTTCATGGCCTGCGCGCATGCAAAATTTACCGGCGAAGTCGGCATCTGCCTCGCCACTTCCGGGCCTGGAGCCATCCACCTCCTCAATGGCCTGTACGACGCGAAGCTCGACCATCAGCCGGTGGTTGCTATCGTCGGCCAGCAGAAACGCATGGCGCTGGGTGGGGATTACCAGCAGGAAGTAGATCTCGTGTCGCTGTTCAAGGATGTGGCCCACGAATATGTGCACATGGCGACCACGGCCGAGCAGGTGAAGCACCTCGTCGACCGCGCCCTGCGCATTGCCATGGAGCAGCGCACGGTGACCTGCGTAGTGATCCCCAACGATTTGCAGGAAATGGAGGCGGTGGAAGTACCTCCGCACGAGCATGGCTCGGTGCATACCGGTATCGGCCGCACCACGCGCAGCGGGTGTCCCGCGCAGGACGGCTTGCTGCAGGCGGCGGAAATCCTGAACCGCGGGAAGAAGGTCGCCATCCTCGCCGGCGCCGGCGCATTGCAGGCGACGGATGAAGTGATCGAGGTGGCGGAA
Organism: Noviherbaspirillum sp.; assembly: GCF_035654295.1. GTDB lineage: Bacteria > Pseudomonadota > Gammaproteobacteria > Burkholderiales > Burkholderiaceae_D > Noviherbaspirillum. Next base: position 13,150 of record NZ_DASRXF010000119.1, read on the forward strand.
GTGCTCGGTGCGGGCATCGCCAAGGCGCTGCTGGGCAAGGCCGCGGTGCCGGACGACCTGCCCTTCGTCACCGGCAGCATCGGCATGATCGGGACCAAGCCGAGCTTCGACATGATGAACGGCTGCGACACGCTGCTGATGGTGGGTTCGGGCTTTCCGTACGCGGAGTTCCTCCCCGAAGAAGGCAAGGCGCGCGCGGTGCAGATCGACATCGACGGCCGCATGCTCGGCCTGCGCTATCCCTCGGAATGCAACCTCGTGGGCGACGCGAAAGAGACGCTGCGCGCCCTGCTGCCGCTGCTGGACCGCAAGAGCGACCGCAGCTGGCAGTTGCAGATCGAACAGGACGTGCAGCGCTGGCAGCAGCTGATGGAGCGCCGCGCACAAGACCCGGCGTCGCCGATGAATCCGCAGCGCGCCTTCCGCGAGCTGTCTTCGCGGCTGCCGGAAGACTGCATCCTCACCTGCGACTCCGGCTCGGCGACCGCATGGTATGCGCTGCACCTGCAGCTGCGGCGCGGCATGTCGGCCTCGCTGTCGGGCGGACTGGCGACGATGGGCTGCGCGCTGCCCTATGCGATCGGCGCCAAGTTCGCGCATCCGCGGCGCCACGTCATCGCGCTTGCCGGCGATGGCGCGATGCAGATGAACGGCCTCAATGCGCTGATTACCATTGCCCGCTACTGGCGACGCTGGGGCAATCCGAAGCTGACGATTGCCGTGCTCAACAACCGCGACCTGAACTTCGTGACCTGGGAGCAGCGCGGGCAACAGGCCGATCCGAAGTTCGCGCCTTCGCAGGAATTGCCGGATTTCGCGTACGCCGATTTCGCGCGCATGCTCGGCCTGCACGGCATCCGTGTGGAACGCGCGGAAGACGCGGGGCCGGCGTGGGACAAGGCGCTGAATGCGGACCGTCCGACATTGGTCGAACTGGTGGTCGACGCCAACGTCCCGCCGCTGCCGCCGCAGGTCACGCGCAAACAGATGCAGGGCTACTACGAAGCCATCGCCAAGGGTGATCCCGACGCGGAGGCGATCAAGGCCGCGATCGAGCGGCAGGCTTCCGGGACATGACGGTTGTCAGCAGGAGAAAGTCTTTAGTGGTTAAATCCTTACTACCCATAGCCCCCGACGACACCATTTCATGAGCACACTTTTCTCACCCCTGTCCCTTGGCAAGCTGACCCTGAAGAACCGCGTCGCGATCGCCCCGATGTGCCAGTACTCCGCCGACAACGGCGCGGCAACCGAATGGCACCGCATCCACCTCGGCCACCTGGCGCTCTCGGGCGCGGGCCTGCTTATCATCGAGGCGACGGCCATCGAGCCGGAAGGCCGCATTTCGCCCGCCGACCTCGGCCTATGGTCGGACGAGACCGAACGCGCACTGGCCGAGGTGCTGCACTCCGTCCGGCAGTATTCGCCGATGCCGATCGCCATCCAGCTCGCGCATGCCGGCCGCAAAGCGTCGACCCATGTGCCTTGGGAAGGCGGCAAGAACATTCCGTCGAGCGCGGGCGGCTGGCGCACCTTTGCCCCCTCGGCCCTTGCGTTCGCCGAAGGCGACGAAACACCGCTCGCGCTCGATGCGGCGGGACTGCAGCGTATCCGCGACGGCTTCGTCGCCGCCGCGCGCCGCACCGACCGCCTCGGCATCGATGTGATCGAACTGCACGCCGCGCACGGTTACCTGCTGCATCAGTTCCTGTCGCCGCTGTCGAACCGGCGCGAGGATGCGTATGGCGGCTCGCTCGAGAACCGCATGCGCTTCCCGCTCGAGGTGTTCGACGCGGTGCGCGCGGCATTCGATCCGTCCAAGCCGGTCGGCATCCGCGTCTCCGCCACCGACTGGGTGGAGGGCGGCTGGGATGTCGAGCAGTGCGCTGCCTTCGCGCAGGAATTGAAGAAGCGCGGCTGCGCATTCATCGATGTTTCCAGTGGCGGGCTTTCGCCGCTGCAGCAGATTCCGCTCAAGGCCGGCTACCAGGTGCCGTTCGCCGAACACATCCGCCGCGCTTCCGGCATGCCGACGATTGCGGTCGGCCTGATCACCGAGGCGGAGCATGCGGAAGAGATCGTGGCGTCCGGTCAGGCGGACATGGTGGCACTGGCCCGCGGCATCCTCTACAACCCGCGCTGGCCGTGGCATGCCGCCGCGAAGCTGGGCGGACAGGTGGATGCGCCGCCGCAGTACTGGCGCTCGCAGCCGCGCGAGGCGAAGGACTTGTTCCATCTCACGCTGCCCGGCAAGGGCTGAGCGTTCCCGCCGGCAACGATCAAAGATCAAATTGCAGGGGCACGCAGGCGATGCGGCCCGGCTTCGCGGCGGCGTCGGCCTGCTCTTTCGAAGCGTGCTGGGTAAGCACGTATCTCTCGGCGGCGTGCACGTCCGGGTTGGGATAAATGTTCAAGTGCAGCTGCTGCTTCTGCGGCACGTTCTCGAGGTAGCGCGGACCGTTCTCCGACAGCCGGCCATCGAGCGTGAACACGGTCACCACGTCGTCGTCGCCGATGTAGGCATGGACCTTGTACACCGGATGGCGCGCGCGGGTGGTAACGATTTCCACCGGCTGCTTGGTGGTGACGAGACGCATCGGCTTGTCGAAGTCGAGCGGCGCAAGGCTCGTTTCTTCCAGCGGAGGCGGCACCGGATGAACGGGCGGCGCGGGTTGCGCGGGTTGCGGCGCTTCCGTGGGACGGCGCGCCGTCGCGGTCTGCTGCATGTCGGTGTGCTGCGGCCGTTCCTGCGTTTTCTGCATGAAGGTCTCGGTGTAGGGTTCCTTCCTGACGTGCGCCTCCTTCGCCGCCTGCCGCTTTTCGGGCGGCCGCACCGAGCGCGGCCTTTCCTTGAAAGTGCGGTTGGGCACGTTGAAGGTCACTTCGTAGTTATACAGCTGCTCGTCGGTCATGTCGGGGAACGGCGCCGGATGGCCGCCATCGACGGTGCGGTATTCCACCGCAGGCTCGCGCCTGCCGAGCAGGGTACCGATGATGCCCACATCGATCTCCTTCAAACAAATGGCCCGTTTCAGACACGCGCTGCGCGTGCGGGTTCGATACCCTACGGACATCTTGCGGACGATTTTGTTTCCGGATGTAGCCCGATCGGCGCCGCGTCCGCTGTTTGCATCATCCGGTAAGAATTGCGGGCGCGCTGTTACAGGATTCAGGCGCGCACCAGCCGCACGCGCGTGATTTCCGAGGGCGCGCCGAAGCGTTTCGGCGGCCCCCAGTAGCCGGTGCCGCGCGAAACGTAGATCCACATGTTGCGCAGCCGGTTGAGCCCGGCGACCCAGGGCTGCTGCATGGGGACGAAAAAATTCCAGGGCAGGAATTGTCCGCCATGGGTGTGGCCCGATAGCTGCAGGTCGAAGCCGGCGTCGGCGGCACGCAGGGCGGAGCGCGGCTGGTGCGCCAGCAGAATGCGGGCACCGACGGTGTCGGGCGCGCCGGCGATGGCCGCATGAGGATCGCTGCGATGCGATGCGTCAAAATGGTGGGCGCTGTAATCGGTCACGCCCGCCACCAGCAGCGATGCGCCGCGGTGTTCCAGCACCACATGTTCGTTGAGCAAGACGCGCAGGCCGAGGCGGCGCACTTCGGGTATCCACTCGTGCGCGCCCGAATAGTAATCATGGTTGCCGGTGACGAAGCAGGCACCGTGGCGTGCGCGCAGGCGGGCCAGCGGCGCGGTGTGCTGCGCGAGGCGGTGCACGCTGCCGTCGACCAGGTCGCCGGTCACCGCCACCAGGTCGGCATCGAGTGCGTTCACGGCGTCGATGATACCGTCCAGGTAGCCGCGCTTGATGGTGGGGCCGACGTGGATGTCGCTGATCTGGGCGATGGTGAATCCCTGCAGTGCCTCGGGCAGCCCCGTGATCGGCACCTCGACATCGACGACCGCCGCAACCCGCCGCGCGTTCAGGAAACCGACCAGCGTCGCCAACCCCGCGAGCGACGGGACGGCAACCGCACTCCATGTCGCGAGCGCCGGCCCCAGGACCCCTGCCAGTGCCGCCACGCCCAGCACGAGGTCGCGCAGGAAGGTAAGCACCAGCAGCGACGAGAACAGGCCGAGCGCAAGCATCCCTGCCCAAGTCAGGCGGTCGGCCAGCGGCTGGCGCCGGATGCCGTGCGCCATCATGCCGGCGGGCACCAGGATGCAGGACGCCGCCAGCCATGCTGCCCCAACGGCCTTGACCGGGATCGTCAGCGGCAGGTCGGGCAGGACGCGCCAGCCGATGTAGATGTGCAACAGTGCCAGGATGCCAAGAATGAGCAGGGTGGAATTGCGTACGCGCATGGAAGAATCCGTTCGGATGAGGCTGTCTGCAACCGCTTTCCGGTAGGCGCGGCGAGCTTCTATCTTGGGATCAAAAGGCGTCTATTCAATAGACGGCGCGCGGGAACTGCGCAGGGCACGGGCAATCTTACTTACATTACAAGTAGCTGAAGTCGGATAACTATTGGTTGTGATGCCGGCAGTGCCCCGCAGAAACGACCCGCCAGCCAGCCCTTGCCAGCCAGCCCGCGCCCCAGGAGCATGCCAAATGCACGTAGTGCCTGACTTCGCCGCAATCTTCAACGCATCACCGTATTACTACCTGTTGCTGGCGCCGGACCTGACCATCCTCGACGTCAACGATGCCTATGTCCGCGCCGCGGGAAGGACCCGCGACCAGCTGGTCGGGCACAACGTGTTCGATGCCTTTCCGCCCGACCCGGCCGACCCCTCCGGCGCTGAGATGTTCCGCGCCTCATTCGCCCGCGTCCTGGCAACACGCAAGCCGGACAGCATGTCGCTGGTCAAGTATGCGATCCCCGATCCGGCCACGGGCGGGGTCGGCATGGTGGAACGTTACTGGAGCATCGTGCACGTGCCCATCCTCGACCGCAACGGCGCAGTGTCCTGCCTGATGCAATGCCCGATCGATGTGACCGAGCTGTACACGCTCAAGAAGGCGCTGCACGCGGCCGGACAGGCGCGCGATTTCCGCATCCGCACGGAGGGCAGCCTGTTCACCCGCTCGCAGGAACTGGAAGAGACGAACCGCATGCTCGACGCCAAGCTGAGCGACCTGCGCCGGCTGTTCGAGCAAGCGCCCGGCTTCGTCGCCGTCCTGCGCGGGCCGGACTTCGTCTTCGAATTGGCCAACGAAGCCTACCAGCAGTTGATCGGGCATCGCGACCTCGTCGGCAAGGCCTTCCGCGACATCCTGCCCGAGCTGGAGGGCCAGGGCTTCGTCGAAATCATGGAAGAGGTGCTGCGGAGCGGCAAGGCCTTTACCGGGCGCGGGCTGAAAGCGATCGTCCAGCGCGAACCGGACGGGGCGAAATCGGATATCTACATCGACCTCGTGGTGCAGCCGATCACCGACCAGGAAGGCAACGTGTTCAGCATTTTCGTGCAGGGGCATGACATCACCGCGCAGAAACGCGCGGAAGACGACCTGTGCATCAGCAATGAACGCTGGAAGCTGGCCATCGAAGGCACCGGAGACGGCGTGTGGGACTGGGACATGCAGACCGAGGTGGTGACGTATTCCCAGCGCTGGAAGGAAATGATCGGCTATTCGGACGAAGAGATCGGCTGCACCGCCGACGAATGGCGCGCGCGGCTGCATCCGGACGACGCACCATCGACGCTGGCCCGGCTGCAGGAATGCATCGACGGCAGGGTCTTGAGCTTCCAGGACGAGCACCGGCTTCGCTGCAAGGACGGCACATGGAAGTGGGTGATGGCGCGCGCCGTCGTGGTGGCACGCGACGACCGCCGGCGCCCGCTGCGGCTGACCGGCACCATGACCGACATTTCGGCCAAGAAGGAGTCGGACGAGCGCATCTGGCGGCACGCCAACTTCGACGCCCTGACCGGCCTGCCCAACCGCCGCCTGTTTCGCGACCGTCTGGACCAGGAAGTGCGCAAGGCGCACCGCACCGGCCTGCAGGCGGCGCTGCTGTTCATCGACCTCGACCGCTTCAAGGAAGTCAATGACCTGCTCGGCCACGACGCCGGCGACCTGCTGCTGACGCAGGCGGCGCGCCGGCTGAGCAATTGCGTGCGCCAGTCGGACACGGTGGCGCGGCTCGGCGGTGACGAGTTCACCGTGATCCTGACGGAACTCGATAGCGTCTCGCATGTGGAATACATCGCGCAGAAAATCCTCGATGCGCTCAACCAGCCCTTCCATCTCGGCAACGAAGTGGCCTTCGTCTCGGGCAGCGTGGGCATCACGCTCTACCCGGAGGACGGCACCAGCCCCGAGGACCTGATCCGCAACGCCGACCAGGCGATGTATGCGGCCAAGTCGGCGGGGCGAGACCAGTTCAGTTTCTTCACTCGTTCCATGCAGGAATACGCGCACGCGCGCCTGCGCCTGGGCGGCGACTTGCGCCGCGCGCTGGATGAAGGCCAGCTGCAGGTGGTTTTCCAGCCGGTGGTCGACCTGCGCAGCGGCCGCATCGTGAAGGCGGAAGCCTTGCTGCGCTGGCACCACCCTGCACTGGGAGCGGTGGAACCGGCCGAGTTCATCCCGCTGGCCGAGGAGTCGGGCCTGATCAACGACATCGGCGACTGGGCGTTCCGGCAGGCGGCGGACTGCGCCCGCCGCTGGAGCGCGCAGCAGGGCACGCCCTTCCAGGTCGGCGTGAACAAGTCGCCGGTGCAATTCCTGTCCAAGACCAGGGAAGACAGCTGGCCGGCTTACCTGCAGGGCCTTGGCATCCCGGCCGGATCGATCACCGTCGAGATCACCGAAGGATTGCTGGTGAACGCGTCGACGGCCGTCGCCGACAAGCTGATCGAATACCGCAACGCCGGCATCGAGCTCGCGCTCGACGATTTCGGCACGGGATACTCGTCCCTCGCCTACCTGAAAAAATTCGACATCGATTACCTGAAGATCGACCAGTCCTTCGTCAACGACATCGCCGTCGACGAGAGCGACCGCGCGATTGCGGAATCGATGATCGTGATGGCGCACCGCCTCGGGCTGAAAGTGATCGCGGAAGGCATCGAGACGCCGGAACAATGGAACCTGCTGCGCGATGCGGGCTGCGACTACGGACAGGGTTTTCTCTACGCAGCGCCGGCGCCGGCGGACGAATTCGAACGCATGCTGGCGCGTAGCCGGGAGGCTTTCCGGCAATAGGCGAGGTGGTGGCGCTACCCTTGTTGCTTGCCTGATGCAGGGGACAGCAACAGACCATCAGCAAGCAGTGCCTGAACAATTTGTGCTTGCCGAGCGTCTCGGCGCCGTTTGATCGGCTCCCTGCCCGGCGCGTCAGCGGCAAGCCATTTCTTGAAGTCGACAAATACCTATGGGTCCAGCGTCCGCATCAAAGCCATCCGTCCCGTAGTGGAAACGACGATGTGTTCGAATTTGGGGGTGACGGTCAAGATGTCCGCCCGGCGGGCCTGCACCGGCCAAAGGTTGTTCTCATCCTTCGAGAAGCGAAAGGGATGAGGGTCCTCGTCCACCGGCTGACGGCGCAAGAAGTCGACCTCGAATCCTTTGTCGTTGATGGCTGTCTCGTATTGGTCTGCCTTGCGCTGGAAACTGGCGTCTACCTTTTGCAAGATGCGCAATACCGAGCTGTCAAGCCGCTCGATATCGGTGAGAAAACGCACCTTCTTGCGCGCGTCCCAGAGAAGGTCAACATCATTCGTCGCCAATGCCGCTTGCACAATTCGAACGCCGGCAGCTGTCTCGTACGCATACAGTGCATGTGTTCCTACCACGATGAAATGGTCTGACAGACCGGCATCCTCGAAGGCTTGCAGCAGGCCGACAACGATCGTTGGAACACGTCCGACCTTCAATGCCTTGTTGAGCCGTTCTGCTTCTCGAAGTGCTTCCTGGATTGATTTGAGCCGCTTTTCAACCTCAGCCTTGCGCGCAGTGAACGCGGCGTAGATGGCCTCCGTTTCAGGTGTGCGCTTGCCGATATATGTTTGCTTGTTCTCAGGAGACGTCTTGGCAAGATATTCATATTGCCCCTGGACTTTCCCGTACATGCCACCCCGGTATGCCCGCGCCTCGGCAAATACGCGCCGATACTCCTCGAATATGGTGGAGGAGTCGATTGCCTGTCGCGCCGCGTTGTCGGGAAGCGGAAGGTAGTCCATTTACCGTGCAATATGAAAAATTGAAATTTATACGGTAAATAATACATCAATCAGATAAGGCAATTTCCCGAAAAAAATCCTGGCAACGACAATACCAGGCGCCGACAGCTATCGCGGGGATTGAAAGCTTCAAATTCAAAAGTTGAAACAATCGCGTGGCGTGCGGGTCAACGCTTTTCCCCCATCTTCCGGTATGAAAGGAATGTCATGAAGGACAAGCAGACCAAGCAGGGCAAGCAGGATGACCGTCCCATCCTCACGACGCGCCAGGGGCATCCGGTGAGCGACAACCAGTCGCTGCGCTCGGTCGGCGAGCGCGGCCCGGCGACGCTGGAGAATTACCAGTTCATTGAAAAGATCACGCACTTCGACCGCGAACGCATTCCCGAACGCGTGGTCCACGCACGCGGCACGGGCGCGCATGGCTGGTTCGAAGCCTACGGCAAGATCGGCAACGAGCCGGCCGAGAAATACACTCGCGCCAAGGTGCTGACGCAGACCGGCGTGCGCACGCCGGTATTCGTGCGCTTCTCCACCGTGATCGGCGGCAAGGATTCGCCGGAGACCGCGCGCGATCCGCGCGGGTTCGCCGTCAAGCTGAAGACCGTGGACGGCAACTGGGACCTGGTCGGCAACAACCTGAAAGTCTTCTTCATCCGCGACGCGATCAAATTTCCAGACATGATCCACGCGTTCAAGCCCGATCCCGTTACCAACCGCCAGGAACCGTGGCGCTTCTACGACTTCGTTTCGCAGACGCCGGAAGCGCTGCACATGGTGACCTGGGTGAAGAGCCCCTGGGGCATCCCGGCCAACTACCGGGAAATGGAAGGTTCGGGCGTCAATA
>NZ_DASRXF010000120.1:0-3108 GCF_035654295.1 Noviherbaspirillum sp.
AGGAGTGCGCGGAATCTGCTCGCGGAACAGGTTGATATAGAGTTCGAGCGTCACCAGGGCGTACAGCGCGATGGTCACGGTACGCATGGGCAGCAGCCAGTCTTCGGGAACGCGCTGGCCCAGCCACTGCACATCCCATCCGGCCGACAACGCCCCGACGCGGAGGTTGAGGCACAACCAGACCGCAAAGAGCACGTAGAGCTTTTCGCGGTTGATCAGGGCGATCATCAGCACGAACACCGCCAGCACCGCGAGGCCGCCATCGAGCAGCCCGGATTTGCGGTGGAAATGCGCTTCCGACAAGGCAAACTGGTCGCTGCTCCACTGCAAGGCGGTCAGCCGGGCCGGGCCGGTGAAGGAGGCGCGGCACACCGCCTGATCCGGCGGCGACTCCAGAACGAAGCCACTCTTGGCCGGGGAGATGCCGCCCCGGAAGCCCGCCTTGGTCGACTTGCCGAGCACTTCCAGCGTGGCCACGTCCCAGCACACCATGTCCAGCGCATGGCGCGACGGGAATTCGATCGCCGCTTGCGCCCTCTCCGCCCACGGCTTGATGATGAACCAGACCGGCGCTTCCGACAGCTTGGTCTCGTACTCGTAGCTCGGTTGCACGGAAGCAAGCCGGGTCAAGGCCTCGTTCGGGATCGAGATTCCGTCCGCCTGGACGACCTGCATGCGCAGTGGCCGGTCCGGCTCGGCGCGGTAGTGGCTCCCCCAGAATGCCAAGGCAATGATTGAGAACACCCCGATTGCCAGCGGAACGAGGTGGAAGGACATTGCAGCAAGCACAAAACGCAATGCTTCCTTTGTGCGTCGCGTGCCGGTTACGGTTGGGCTGGGCGTTGGCATCCTGGGGCGGCGGAATTGATCTTGCTGCAAGGATATAAGGCGGCGGCGGACTTGTCATCCGCGCCGCCGCAGCTTTTACTGCTGCAATACAGCACCCGCAGCCGCTGCCGGGACGTGGGCGGCAACGAAGCCGGACGCGGCCGTGCGGGGAGCCAGCCGGCGCTCGACCGAAATATCGGGATGCCGCGTGTGACTGAAAAAGCCGAGCAGAGGATGCCTGGCTGCTTCCCAGCGCGCGTGGCCGGTAGCGATCTCGAAGGCCATGACGCGGTGCGGGATATTGCCTGCATGCTGCAGCGGAACAAAGCCCTGTTCCGGATAGATGTCGGAGAACAGCAACGATTCATACTGCTGGTCGATTGGCGTGCGTCCGGCCGCGATCGCCCACTCGATGCCGTGCCGCTCGCAGTACATGAAGCTGGCCTTGACCAGCGCGATCTTGACCAAGCGGCCGACGCGGCCCGTCTCGACGCCGAGGCGAGTCACTTCTGCCAGGCGTCTGCCCTGCATGTGCGCCGGCAGCACGATCGAGCTCTCCACGCACAGCGGGCGGGAGGCATTGGTCTGGATACGCGCAGTGCCGAGCGGCGTGCCGTCGAGCTTGGACTCGGCCAACAGCACCGCGACGTCGCGGTCATAGTCCATCGCCTCGGGCGTCTTCAGCGCGGCGCTCAGTTCCGGAAGGTGGCGGGCATAGGCAGCGTGGCGAATGCGGATAGCCTTGGACAGGTCGCTTTCGCCCTGGACCACCTTGATGGTAAAGGGAAGCCGCTCGGTATTTGCCGCTTCATCGTGCCCCTGGGCGGAATAGCCGTCGATACCATGTACCGCGGGGGTATTGCAGAGTGTGCGTCCGTTCATGTCGAGTTCCTTTCAGCAAGCGATGGAAAAATCTTGAATTCGAATTGCCTTGGCGCAACAGCGGTACGACGACCGGCGTGCGCATCTGGAAGATGCTGTATTAAAACAATGACAAGTAGAACTGTTGCCTAAAGTCTCTGATTTGATCTTTAGCAACCGAATGAGCTAAGTAGGGATAACGGCAAGCGTGGAAGTTTCATTAGGAAAACCCTAGGAACCATCCGGATTAGGATTTGTAATTCCTGGTAACGCTAGGCTGGATGAGCGGCGTATCGCCGGCATCGCCGGATGTCTGCTTCGGCTGGACCGCCAAAAAGAATGCAGGATGGGAGAAAGCGGGGATGGGGTTCTAGCGCTGATGGAAAGCCCGGATGTAGCGGGTCGCCGCGGGTGCGGTTGGTGAGATTGTTGATGTCGAGCCGCGCCGTCCGGGGTCGTCGATGACGTGCTCCGTCATCCAGCTTCGTGCATGTCCTTGAAGCTCAGTACATTGTTGCGGTCGCCGTGTCGGTCCGCGGAACGCGCCAGCTCGTCCGCCAGCGCCAGCATGGCCGGGTCGCTGATGAAGCTGGCGGCTGAGGCGGCTTCCAGTATGCGATGCGCCGGCTGCGAGCGCGCCACCACGAAGCCCTGCACATAATCCACGCCGATCTCGGCCAGCGTCCGCGCCGTGGCCGCATCCTCTGCCCACTCGGCAATGGTTCTCATGCCGAGGTTCATCGCCAGTTTCACGATCGCTTCCACGATGGCGGCATTGGCGGGATGCGCATTGATGTTCTGCACAAACCGGCCATCGATCTTCAGCACGTCCGCCGGCAATTCCTTGAGGTAGGAGAAGGAGGTGTAGCCGGCGCCGAAATCATCCAGCGCCACGCGCACGCCGCAGCTGCGGATCTGGTCGATGAAGCGGCGGGTGTTGTGCATGTCGTGCAAGGCCACGCTCTCGGTGATTTCGATGCAGAGGTAGCGCGCGCCGACCGGATACTCGTCCAGCGTGACCAGGATGTCCTGGATGAAGTGCTCATCGTTGAGCGACGCGCCACTCAGGTTCATGCAGACGAATTGCGTGGCCGACAGCGCCGGCAGGTTTTCTTCGATCCACTGCAGCGTGGTAGCCAGCACCCAGCGGTCGATCGTACCGGTCATCCCGCTCTTCTCCGCGGCGGAGATGATGCGGCCGGCGGGAATGATGCTGCCGCCGGAGCCGCGCATGCGCAAGAGCACTTCGAAATTGAGCGAGTTGTGCGGGTTGTGGAGCGCCATGATCGGCTGCATTTCGAGGAACAGGTCGCGCGTGGCATCGCTGCCGGACAACTGCTCCATGAGCCCGAGCTCGGCCTGGCGCTCGTGGAAGGCGCTGGCATTGCACTCGTAGACGACCAGCCCCTCGCCCTGCTT
>NZ_DASRXF010000121.1:0-13251 GCF_035654295.1 Noviherbaspirillum sp.
CCGCGGCAACGAGGTCGACATACTCGCCGCGCACCGGCGAGAAGACACCGTACCAGGGATGGATGCGGGCGCCGAGCGCCGGTATCTCGACACCCTTCTTGCGCCATTCGTGCGCGCCGATCAGAGCCTGGAGCTCGCGCAGAGAAGCCACATACGCTTCGCCGGCATCTCCGTAGGCCTCCTCGCAGGCCTGCCGCACGTCCGGCGCGCGGCGCAATGGCACGACATGGCCCGCATCGAAGGGAATCAGGATCATGCCGAGGATGCGGGCGCGCTGCGCCTGCGCCTTGCGGTGCAGGTGGAAGGCGTCGGCCGCACTCGCCGGTGCGTCCTTGCCGGTCTTGGCCTTGCGATCGGTGCGGCGGGCAAGTGCCTGCAGCAGCTGGCGCGCGTTGTGGTAATCGCCGCGCCATAACAGCCCCGTGCCTTCGCAGGCGAGGCGGTAGGCGGTGTCCGCATTCATGCGGTCATCGGCGACGGCGACGCGTTTGGGGGGAGGAAGACCGGCTTCGGAGCGCCAGCGCGCGGTGCGCTCCTGGCCTGCCTCGTTCCAGTGGATGACCGGATATGCACTCATGTCGGAATGTGGGGAAGCGCGGAGGGAATGCCGCGCCTCGCTGGCGGAAACGCGCATTCTATCCGAGTAGACGTCATGCGGCGCGCGCCGCACCCTCCTCGCTTTCGACGAGTTCGATGTTCCGGGGCGTCAGGGCCCCGCCGCACTCCGAACACTGCTGGCCCGGCCGCGACAGCTTGCCGCATTCGGTATGCAGCAGCATCGCCGGCGCGACATTCTCGCAGGGCAGCCACTGGTCGCCCCAGCGCATCAGTTCCATCACCACCGGAAACAAGGCCACGCCCGAGGGCGAAAGTTCGTACTTGTAGCGCACCGGCCGCTCCTGGTACGGGCTCTTGACGACCAGCCCGCCCTCCACCAGCCGCCCGAGACGGTTGGTCAGGATATTGGTGGCCGCACCGGTCTGTTTCTGCAGCTCATCGAAACGATGGGCGCCGCGAAACAGCGCCCGCAGGACGAGCAACACCCATTCATCGCCGATCAGGCGCACCGACCTCACGATCGGGCAAGTCAGCGGAGCACACGGTTTTTCAGGCTTTTCCATAATTTTCGATTCTACTCACTTGCAAAATAAAAGTCACTGGTTTATGATGCATCCGTAGCTTGCAATTTGCAAGTGACTGCCGGTCCCGGGCAGCAACTTGCGAACAGGCAGCTTTTGAGGCCGCGGCACCGGATTGCCGCCTTTTACTTCCTTGGAGAATTCAAATGAACGTCAAACTGTCCAGCATCGCCCTTGCCCTGATCGCCACCTCCGCCAGCGCCTTCGCCGCGGATGTCTCGGGAGTTTCCCGTGCCGAAGTACGCGCCGAACTTGAACAGGCGTACGCCCGCGGCGAACTGAACCGCCAGAGCGAGTTCGTGGAACATGCGAGCAACAACCGCGCCACATCCGGCGCTCCCTCCCGCGCCGAGGTCCGCGCGGAACTTGATCGCTCCTACGCACAGGGCCGTTCCGCAACGCAAAGCAGCGAGTTCGTCGAGCATACCGGTATCGCCGGCGGCAAGACCCGCGCCGAAGTACGCGCCGAAGTGGAACAGGCCTATGCCCAGGGGCAGATCGGCAACCAGGAAGCTTTCGTCGAGCATACCCGCCTGGCGACCGGCAAGTCGCGTGATGAAGTGCGTGCGGAAACCCTGCGTGCCGCGCGCGCCGGCAACGTCTCCGGCAGCTGATACCGCAGCGTCTGTCTCTCCCGTCCTGCCCATGATGGGTTTGCCCGCGCCCCGCGCGGGCTTTTTTCATTGCGCTCCATTCCGGGAAACCCGCCGTTCGCTCCGCCGGCCGCGCGTTTCGTCGCATCGACGTGGCGTCGCACCGGCCGCGCCGTTATCGTGATCCCATCTTTCAAGGAGACGTGACATGAAAAGCACGATGCAACGCAAGGGCCTGTTCTTTCCCCTCATCCTCGTCCTCGCAGGCCTGGTCTTATTGCTGGAACGGAACGGACTGGTCGAGCGCCAGATGATCTTCCAGCTGCTGCCGCTGCTGCCGATAGCGATCGGCGCTTCACTCCTGGTGTCCCGTCTGCGCAGGTAAGCGCCATGGAAACGGAGGTCGTGCTGTTCCTGCGCAGGCGAGTCGGCGAGACTGCCCTGCAGGCGGCGCTCGCCGAAGCATTCGCCCCGAACATGGACGACGCGCTCATCGTCCACTTCCCGCAGGGATTTGCCACCGGAATCAGCGTTATTTGCGATGAAGGGTTTGCTGTTGGCCGCGCGGAGGCATTGTCGGACCGGCTGGAGAGCGCCGTCCTTCTGGAAGACCCGCGCACTTCGCAATGGCTGCTGTTCACGCCGGGCGCGGCGGCCCCCGAAGCGGTGCAGGTCATCGAATTGCGCCACGGCCTGGACGTCGCCGCTCCGGCACGCATGCAGGCTGCGGCAGCGAGCGCGCTATGCGCGTAAATCCCTCCCTATCCCATATTCGCGGGATGGCGCGCTGCAGGCGGGGGCCGTTACCATCTTGGCCTTTACCTCGATTGCAACGATCGCCGGCCGATGGCACACCTTCCGACACTTCGACTCGCCGCGGCGCTTGCCGCAACCGCTGCGCTGCAGGCAGCTGCCGCGACAACAGGGTCGAACAAGGAAACCGACGAGCGCGCGGCCCTGCATGCAATCGTGCAGTACGTCGCGGTGCGCACCTACCTCCCCGAGCAGCTATGCCGTACAGCCTCGCCCGGCGTACGGGCGGAAGTGGATGAGATCGTCGAACGCTTCCGTGCGCGCTTTCCGGAACTGGTGCGCCTGGCCGAAGCATCGCCGCTGTTTGCCGAGGCCAACCAGCCGAACGTGCGCACCGTCAGCGAATACGCCGGCCGCTCCCCGCAGGAACACGACGACGCCTGCCTCCAGCTCGGCCAGGAGATCGCGGTCGACCTGCGCGGCGACCAGGCCTATTTCGACAAGTGGACACGCGCCTTGCGGCGCCAGGCTAACTAGGGCTTCTGGCCGAAATACCGCCCGCCGACTTCCTGGTGGCGCCGCTCGGCGATCGCCCACAGTTTCGCGCCGCGGGTATTGCGGTCGTCATAGGCGCGCTTGCGCGCGACCACCACCTCCTCCTCTTCCAGCGCGTTCACGATGTCCGCTTTCAGCGCTTCGCGGAACGCGCCCGAGGACAGGCATTTCGGGTCCTTGCCGACGACGATGGTCATCGAATTGCCCGTGCGCGTGAAACCGCAGTCGGCAAAGGCGACAGCGGGAAGCAACAGGACGGCAATCAGGAGTGGTCGCATCGGCATCCCCAAAAGAGCAAGGCATGCCAAAGCATGAAGCTTGACTTCGCTTCAGAAGGCGGCCCCGCTACCATGAGGGACAAGGTCCCTTTTAGGCCGGAAGCTTTGCGTCCCGGCCTTTCGACCGGTTTGCCCTGCGTGGATTTGATCAGGTCAGTATAGCAAGTAATTCCAATTTTTGTATCCGTACGGCAATTTTTTGCGCCAAGGCTGATTTTGCTCAATACCGGCACTGTAAGCGGCGGCATCCGGAAATTTTGGTTACCATTGAAAAGCACGACTGTTCGCATTTTCATTTCAACAAGCAGGTACCCATGACTCTCCACCCATTCGACCAGGCGATCGCACTCAGTACGGAAGGCGAAGACCTTCGCCGCGGCCACACGTCCGCGCATTACTGGAATGCGATTTCCCCGTTCGGCGGCACCACCGTCGCCACCCTGCTCCAGGCCATCCTGACCGATCCGCGACGTCTCGGCGATCCGCTGGCACTGACCGTCAACTTTGCCGGGCCACTGCAGAAGGGCGATTTCATGCTGCGCGTGCATCCGGTGCGCACCGGCCGCTCGACGCAGCACTGGCAGATCGAAATCCGCCAGGGCGACGACCAGGAACCGGCGGTCACGGGCAGCGCCGTCTTCGCGGTGCGGCGCGACGCATGGTCGGATACCGAATCGAGGATGCCGCAAGCTGACGCACCCGAACGCCTCGACCGCTATGCCTCGCCGGCGAACGTCCCTTTTCTCTCGATGTACGACGTGCGGTATGCGGACTGCAATCCGCTCGCGGGCGGCAAGGACAGCGCGACACAGTGCTGGATCAGCGACGTGCCGCCGCGTCCGCTCGACTTCCCGTCCATCGCCGCGCAATGCGACACCTTCATCCCGCGCCTGTTCGTGCGCAAGGGCGGACCGACGGCGATCTCGACGGTGACGCTGACGATCAACTTCCATGTGGACAGCGCCGGGCTGCAGCGCGTCGAAGGCCACCACACGTTCGCACAGGCGAAAGCCAATGCCTTCAACGGCGGGTACTACGATCAGGAGGGGAAGCTGTGGTCGCGCAACGGCCAGCTGCTCGCCACGACGCACCAGATGGTGTGGTATCGCGACCAGGCGCTGTAGAGGTGACTCAGCGCTTGGGCGCCTGTCCGTAATACAGCTCGGCTTGTTGTATGGGTATGGGCATGCCGGGCGGGCGCGGTGATGCGCGCCGCTCGGCCGTCTTCACGGGCGCGCGCTCATCCATCGTCTTGACCGCCGCCACGAGGTTGGCGCGGAAGGCTTCACGGAACTGTTCGGACTGGAAGCAGCGGTTGTTGGACTGCTTGCTGACGACGATCGTCATTTCCTTGCTGTCGCCGATGAATCCGCATTCGGCTATTGCGATGGCGGGCAGGAAAAGAAGAACGGCGAAGACCTGTTTCAACAACATTTACGAACGTGTTTGCAGACAGGGCACGCCGCTACATGCGAGGCTCCGCATTGGAGGCGGCTCCGCTACCTTGAGAGTTTCTCTTTTAGGCCGGAAGCTTTGCGTCCCGGCCTTTCGGCCGGTTTGCCCTGGGGGTTTGGTGGGGCAAGTATAGCAACGGATGAAGATGCTTGCCGGGGGTGCTGACGTCTCTTCGGTAGGGCGATCCGGTTTGCTCTGCGTGGATGCCTGCCGGGACTGGCCCCGGCAAGTAACAACGGAGTACCGACCGTAACCGGGTCACCGAAGAGAAACAACATGCCTGTACAATAAGCACCACCTTGTTTGGCAACAAAAAAACCATGCGGCAAAAACCAGCATGGCCCGCGCAGTGACATCGACATAACAGGAGGTGCGCAGTGCAGCATTACTACGTCAACAAACAGGCCCAGCCGAATGGCGACCATGAAGTCCACGTCCCGCGCTGCACCTACCTGCCCGAAGGCGACAACGGCCTATACCTGGGCTCTTTCAGCAAATGCACCGATGCCGTCGAAGCCGCGAAGTCGCACTTCAACAAGGTGAACGGCTGCAAGGTGTGCTGCAGCGCCTGCCACACCGGCTGAACGCTCTTAACCGAACCGCATGTCGGCAACGAAGGGATTGCTTTTCCTTTCGTCGCCGAAGGTCGATGCCGGCCCGTGGCCCGGCACGAAGGTGACGTCGTCGCCCAGCGGCCAGAGCTTGTTGCGGATGGAGTCGATCAGGGTGTCGTAATCGCCGCGCGGGAAGTCAGTGCGGCCGATCGATCCCTGGAACAGCACGTCGCCTACCAGCGCCAGGCGCACGCCGCGATGGAAGAACACGACATGCCCCGGCGTGTGCCCGGGACAATGCAACACTTCCAGCGTCTGCGCACCAAAGCGCACGCTGTCGCCGTCGGCCAGCCAGCGGTCCGGCTCGAACGCATCGGCGTGCGGAAAGCCGACGCGGCGGCATGACTCCGGCAGTTGGTCGATCCAGAACTTGTCCCCGACGTGCGGGCCTTCGATGGGCACGCCGAATTCCTTGCGGACGAGGTCGGCCGCGGCGCAGTGGTCCATGTGGCCGTGCGTGAGGAAGACCTTTTCGAGCGTCACGCCGAGCTGCTGCAGCGCGCCCTTCAGGCGCGGCAGCTCGCCGCCCGGGTCGACCAGCGCGGCGCGCTGCGTCTCTTCACAGACCAGGATGCTGCAGTTTTGCTGATACGGAGTGACGGGGACGATGGCGCATTTCATGGCAGGGAGATCGGAATCTGGAAGCCGGCAAGTATGCCACGATCACGCGCATCCCTCGCGGAAGCGCCGGATTGCCGCATCGACCATCCCTTCCGGACTGCCCGTGCCCTGCCGCTCGCGGCGCAGGAAGCTGGCGTCGTTGCCTTCCTGCGCAGCCCGCCGGACATGCTCGATCGCCGCCTGCGCGCCGAGCGTTTCGGCATAGGGTTCGATCAGGCGCAGCGTGGCAAGCACGTCGTCGCGGATAGTGACCGGCTCATGCCGCTTGGGATGCACCATGGCGCCGTCGAGGCCGAAGCGGCAGGCCTGGAAGCGGTTGTAGTTGTACACCAGGTAATCGTCCTCGGCGGGGGCCGGCTCGATGCCTTCCATCAGGTAGCAGCACAGTGCCTGCAGGTAGCAGGCGAGCGCGGCGGCACGGTCCACCGTCAACGGCGTGTCGCACACGCGCAGTTCGATGGTGCCGTATTCGGGCTTGGGCCGGATGTCCCAGTAGAAGTCCTTCATGCTTTTGACGATGCCGGTGTCTTCCATCCGTTCGAAGTAATCGCGGGCGAAATCTTCCCAGCGCAGCAGGAAAGGCGCGCGGCCGGAGAGGGGGAATGCGAACACCGAATTGAGCCGCGCCGAGTTGAACAGCGTGTCGCTGCCCTGGAAATAGGGCGAGGATGCCGACAGTGCAATGAAATGCGGAATGTAGCGGTTCAGCGAATGCAGCAGCGTCAGTGCGTCGTCGCCGGAGGCGCAGCCGACATGGATGTGCTGGCCGAATACCGTGAACTGCTTGGCGAGGTAGCCGTAAAGTCCCGAGACTTGCTTGAAGCGCGGCTTGGAGAAAATCTTGCGCTCGGACCAGCGCTGGAAGGGATGCGTGCCGCCGCCGCAGACGCCGACGTTGAGCATGTCGCCCGCCTGCACCAGGCTGTCGCGGATGCGATGCAGCTGCGACAGCAGCTCGCCATGGTTCGTATGCACGTCGGTCGAGACCTCGATCATGCTTTCCGTGATTTCCGGCACGACGTTGCCCGGGAAGCGCTTGCGTTCGAGCAGGTGCAGCATGTCCGGGCTGGCTTCGACGAGGTCGAAGTCGCTCAGGCTGACCAGCTGCAGCTCGAGTTCGACGCCGAGCGTCAGGGGGCGCGACGATTTGAAGGTTTCCAGGGGCATCACTCCTCCTTTTCTGCACTCTCGCCGGCCAGCTTCACCGCCCATTGCGTCAGCAGCGGGCCGGCGATGGCCAGGAACAACGTCGCCGCGGCAAGCGGTGCGAGCTGGTCCATCAGGTCGATGCCCATCTCGCGTGTGCGCACCAGCATGGCAAGTACCAGCACCGACATCGGCGAGAGCGCGACGGCGGTCAGCAAGCCCTTGCGCCAGGTCGTGCCGCTCACCCGCGCAAACATCACTACGGCGGCGGTTTTCGCGACCAGGCGCGCGCCGAGGATGGCGAGCGCAATGCCGATGCCGGAGGCGATGCGCGGCCAGGCCAGCGTGGCGCCGATGAACACGAACAGCAGCACGGTCAGCAGGTCGCCCAGGGCGCCGAAATTGCGCTGCGCCTGCCCCAGCGTCACGCGGCGGTGGCGGGCGACGAAGCCGAAGGCCAGCGCGGCCAAGACGGGCGACATGTTGAGCGCCTGCGCGATGGAACATAGAAAGATCACCGCGACCGCGAAGGCGATGGTGGCGTCGCGGCCGAGCGTCCCGAGCCGGCGCAGCAGTCCGGGCACGGCAAAGCCGAACGCCACGCCCAGGCCGCCCGATACGGCCAGCAGAACGATGCTGTTCGATACCGCCCCAAGCAGGCTGCCCGAATGCTGGAAGGTCCACAGGCCGACAATGATGTTGAAGACAAATGCAGCGATGATGGAGTTCAGCGCCGACAGGTGCAGGGCCCGCTCGGTCACCTGTCCTGAGCTGCGCTGCTCGTTGACCACACGCAGGATTTCGGCAGGCGAGCTGGCAATGGCGAGCGCTGCCAGCAGCATGGCCGGCAGCGCCGCCATGCCAAAGAGCTCAGCCGCCGCGAACACCGCGGCAAAGGTGGCCGCCGACTCGACCAGGCCGCTGGCGGCGATCCAGGGATTGGCGCGCAGCCAGCGCAGGTTGATGCGGTAGCCGAACTCGAACAGGATGAGCCCGAAGGCGATGTTGGCGATCAGCATGGCCGCGCTTTCGCCGGGCAGCGGCAACAGGCCGGCCTGCGAATGCGACAGCACGAATCCGGTCAGCGCATACACGGTGATGCGCGGCAGACCCGCGATACGGTGGACCAGCTCGCCCAAGACCCAGGCCAGGGCAATTGAAAACGGCCAGACGAGCTCGGCGATATCCGTCAGGAATTCCGGCATGCATACTCCTGTGGTGGAAAAATCAAGCGGACAACAACGAAGGTGATAGCCGGCGTTGCAAAAAAAACGGCCCGTATGGTTTGCCAGACGGGCCGAATAGGGAAATCAGATTGACTCTGTCTCGGCTACGACGCTACGAAGACTCTGAATCCGTTCCGCTCGCGGCTGAGAGCTGTTATCTTGCACCAGAACACTTAGGGGAAACTTAAGACGGCAAGATTGTCAGGCTGTCATCGCTTCCGGTTCCGCCGGCGCCGGCACCGCTGGCAAGGGGAAGCAGACGGTCACAGCCAGGCCGCCGAGTTCCGCCTGGCCGAGTTCGACGGACGCCTCGTGCCGTTCGGCAATCGCCTTCACGATCGCCAGTCCGAGACCGCTGCCGCTCGCGCTGGTCCCCGGGACGCGGTAGAAGCGGTCGAAGATGCGGGCACGGTTTTCCTCGGGCACGCCGGAACCCGAATCCTGGACCGTCAGGCGCAGCGCCGGCCCCTCAGCCACGAGGTCGATGCGCACACGGCCATGTTCGGGGGAATAACGCACCGCGTTGTCCAGCAGGTTGCGCACCAGGATGCGCACGCCTTCGGCATCGCCCATGATCTCGGCATGCATCCAGGCGCCGTATTCGAGCTGGATGTGGCGCGCCAGTGCGATCGGCGCGACGTCGCCGGCGGCCTGTTCGATGCAGGCCGGCAGCGAGATCGGGCTCATTTCCGCCGCCTCGGACAAGGGATCCTGACGGGCCAGCGCGAGCAGCTGCTCGACCAGGCGCGAGGCGCGGTCGACACCGCCCTGCAGGCGTGTCACGGCCTGCGCGCGCGCCGTTTCATCCTTGGCACGGGCCAGCGTCTGCACCTGGAGCTTGAGCGCGGTCAGCGGCGAGCGCAGCTCATGCGCGGCGTCGGCGACGAAACGCTGCTGTGCATGCAAGGCCAGCGCCATGCGCGCGAGCAGGGAATTGAGTTCGGCCACCAGCAGCGACACTTCCTTGGGCACGCCCTTGGCATCCACCGGATCGAGCGAGTCGGCATTGCGCGTGGCAAGGTCGCGGCCGATGCGGTTGAGCGGCGCCAGCGCGGCGCTCACCACCCACCATGCGGCGGCGAACAACAGCAGCGATACCGGGATCGACGGCCACAGCGAATGCATGGCGAGCGAGATCGCACGGTCGCGGCGGGTATCCATCTTTTGCGCAACCTGGATCACGCGCGTGCCGTTCTGCACGTTGTAGACGCGCCAGTCGCCGTTGTCGAGGCGGACATTGGAATAGCCGAGCTCCGCGCGCTCAGGCAGGTTGCGGTAGCGGCGCGACTGGTACACGCGCACGCCGTCGTCGGTCCAGATCTGGATCACGAAATCGAAGCCGGCCATGTCGCCGCCGCCGGAAGACTTGTACCAGGAAGGCTGCTGGTAGGCGCTGTCCTGGAGCGCCAGCGCGATCTGTTCCATGTGGTAATCGAACAGGTCGTTCGCTTCCTGCATGGCGGCGCGGAAGGAGGCGGCGAACTGCACCGCGGTGGCGACCACGATGGCCGCGCCGAGGAGGATCAGCAGTCGTATGCGGAGCGAACGCATCAGGTTTTCTCGACCATGTAGCCAAGGCCGCGCACATTGACGATGAACTGTGTGCCGAGCTTCTTGCGCAGGCCGTGGATGTAGACCTCGACCGCATTGCTTTCGACATCCCCGGTCCAGCCGTACAGGCGCTCTTCGAGCTGCGCGCGGGAGAGGATGGCGC
This sequence comes from Noviherbaspirillum sp., assembly GCF_035654295.1. Lineage (GTDB taxonomy): Bacteria > Pseudomonadota > Gammaproteobacteria > Burkholderiales > Burkholderiaceae_D > Noviherbaspirillum. Next base: position 10,095 of record NZ_DASRXF010000121.1, read on the forward strand.
CGGGTCGCGTGACGAGCGCTTCGAGCACCGCCCATTCGCGCGAGGACAGCATCACCTGTTTCTCGCCGGCCAGCACCTGGCGCGTTTCGATGTTGACCATCACGCCGCTGCGCCGATATACCGGCTCGGTGCCGCCCTTGGAGCGACGGATGAGCGCATGCAGTCGGGCAATCAGTTCTTCCAGGTCGAAGGGCTTGATGAGGTAGTCATCGGCACCGCTGTTCAATCCCTGCACGCGCTCGGCGACGGTGTCGCGCGCGGTGATGACCATCACCGGCAGGCGCTTGCCGCGCGCGCGCAAGTTACGCAGCACGTCGATGCCGTCCACCCGCGGCAGGCCGAGATCGAGCAGCATCGCCTCATACTCCTGCGCGGCGAGTGCCTTCTCCGCATCGCGGCCGTCCTTCACCCAGTCGATGGACATACCCTCGCCTTCCAGCGCGATCTGGATGTTTTCGCCGATCATGATGTCGTCTTCTACGAGCAATACCTTCATGGTGTGATGCGGGGCAAGGGCGGGAGTGGGAACCCTCGATTGTAGGCGCGCGGGCGGGGCGGGAGCAATCCTTGCAGAAATAGCCATGGAGCAGGGCACAAAAAAAGCCCGCATCTTTCGATGCGGGCCCCTTCCTCGTGTCGTTGTCGCTTCTCTTGCGAGAAGGACATTCTCAGCACATGCAGCTGATCAGCGTCCGCCGAACCGGCCGTAGCGGTCGCGCCTTTCGCGCTCGGCGCGCTGGCGCTCGGCCATGCGGCTCTGGAATACGCGGATCATGGCATCGCCGTTGCGCGGCTTGTCGCCGGCCACAACGGACTGGACGGACTGTCGTGCGGTCGAAATGGACTTCTCTAACATGGTTCGAATCCTCCCGGTTGAAGGCAGCCACGCCACCGGCGGCGGCGTGATTGCAATTAACGCGAAGAATGTTCCCATATAAAACTTAGGCCAATCTTAAGATGGCCCGCGATGTTCAGACCGGTTGCCAAGGCGCAATGAACCCGAGAGAAATCAGCGCAACTCTTGCGTTTTATCAACATGTCTCAGGAAAATTAACACCTTTCGACGTGGGACAGCCGACGCACAAGCATCGGTCAACTTTACATGGGAGCCGGTTCGGATTTTGGAATTTCTATAATCCGGAACGGCGGACGATCGGTGTAGGTTCGCTGCAGCAAAGGCTTGGCGACGTTATAGACGGGGATATTGTTGGCCGTCCTTCCCTCCGGGCAGCCGCGGTGCGCGTGTCCGTGCAGCACGGCATTGACGGGATAGCGAAGCAGCGGATCTTCCAGCCTGCTTGATCCGAGGAAGGGAAAGATTTCCACCGGTTCTCCCTGCACGGTAGCCGCGACCGGCGAATAGTGCAGCAACGCCAGCTTCTGCGTCGTGCGCAGCTTGGCCAGCGCGGCCTCGAGCTTGAGCGCTTCCTGGATCGCCTCGTTGACGAAGCTCTTGATCGCGATCTCGCCCCAGGGGCCGAGCGACCCTCTGCCGAACCCGCCGCAAAAGCCCTTGGCGCCCGCGATGCCGACGCCGTGGATCTCGCAGGGCTCGCCGTCGAGCACGCGTACGCCGGCATCGCCGAGGATGCGCCGCACCTGATCCTGCTGGCCCGATTCGTAGTCATGGTTGCCGAGCACGGCGACAATCGGAATGCGTGCCACGGACAAGTCATCGGCGAGTACCTTCGCTTCTTCCGGCAGCCCGTAGTCGGTCAGGTCGCCGCACAGCAGCAGCGCATCGGCCGATTCCGCCGCCTGCGAAAAAAAGTTGCGCAGGCTGCCTGCGGATTCCTTCTTGCAATGGATATCGCCCACTGCCGCAAATCGAATAGTTTCCTGTGAGACCACGTGCGCTCCTTTCAGGCAGATTGTTTTCCTTCAGTGTTCACACCGATAAAGACCGTAACTGCGTGGCATAAGTTTTGCTGATTCTTGCTGACATCATCGCAACGGGATACCACCATGGAAGCCGCCGTCTCGATCCTGCGCACTCCGGAGAATCCAGAGCCGGAAGTCAGGGCGTTCTACCGCCGGGTCCTCGATATCCTCATCGAATCCGGCGTGCCCTTCCTTGTCGGCGGGGCATATGCCTTCAACCGCTATACCGGCATCAACCGGCACACGCGCGACCTCGACATCTTCATCCGCCGCAACGATTTCGAACCGATCAGCGCGGCGTTGCACGAGCGCGGGCACGATACGGAACTCACTTTTCCGCACTGGCTGGGCAAGGTCCGTTTCGACGACGTGTACATCGACCTGATCTTCAGTTCCGGCAATGGCATCGCGGAAGTGGACGACCTCTGGTTCGAGTACGCGGTCGATGCCAGCGTGCACGGCGTGGACGTGAAGATCTGCCCGGCGGAGGAAATGATCTGGTCCAAGGCCTTCATCATGGAACGCGAGCGTTTCGACGGCGCCGACATCATCCACCTCCTGCACGCCTGCGGCGACCGCCTCGACTGGCCGCGGCTCATGCGGCGCTTCGGCCCGCACTGGCGGGTACTGATGAGCCACCTGGTGCTGTTCGGCTTCGCGTATCCGTCCGCCCGCCATCTCGTGCCTGCCGCCGTGATGGACGAAATGATCGAGCGGCTGCGCCAGGAAACGCACTCGGCCTCCCCCGAGAACGACATCTGCCTCGGGACGCTGCTGTCGCGGGAACAGTACCTCAAGGACATCGAGCAGGAGGGGCTGCAGGATGCGCGACTGCCGCCGTTGGGCAACATGTCGCCGGAGGATACCGAGATCTGGACGCAGGCGATCCAGGAGCATCAGAAGCATTAGGATGAATCGAGGGGAGCGATGAGCTGGTGGGTTTCGCTGTGCTCTACCCGCCCTTTCGGTTCTTTATGTGATTTGGTGGGTTTCGCTTCGCTCTACCCACCCTACGATTCTTTATAAAGGACGGTAGGGTGGGTAGAGCACAGCGAAACCTACCAAATCATAAAGAACCGTAGGGTGGGTAGAGCGCAGCGAAACCCACCAAATCATAAAGAACGGTAGGGTGGGTAGAGCGCAGTGTTTAGCCGGGACACATGGGTAACACCTGTCGGGAGACATAGGTAACACATGTGATCACGATTTTAGGCGATGTTCCGCAGGTCGACCTGCCTGAGGTGTTTATGACAGAAGTAGACATCGAACACACCGT
>NZ_DASRXF010000122.1:0-2600 GCF_035654295.1 Noviherbaspirillum sp.
CGCACGTTCAGGCCGGCATCGCCGCCGAGGGCGCGGAAGAATACAGGGGCCAGCTTCTCGATTTCCTTCAGTTCCACGCGCGCCTGCGGGAAGCCGCGGTAGGCGGTGCGCGTGATCAGCTTGTCCCACAAGCCGCCGACGAATTCTTCCATGTCTATTCCTTGTCGCCGGTAGACACCGGCGTGATCTTGATGGTGCGGGCCTCCCGCATGTTGAATGCCGCTTCCGACTCGGCACGCAGGTCCTGCACCCAGTCGAGCAGCGCGCCCTTGGGGTTGTCGGCTTGCGTATGGTCGCAGGCATCGACGCACTGACCGCATTGCACGCAGGCGAACATCATCCGCTTGACGTTGCGCGGATTGAGCCGCATCGGGCAGACGTGGTCGCAGGCCGAGAAACAGGTGGAACAATCCTTTGCGCGTTCGCGCTGGAAACCAACCACCATCGCCTTGTCGTTGCCCATCCAGGCCAGGCTCTGGAAGAAGCCGACCGCGCAGGCGTAGCGGCAGAAGAGGTGGCGCGCGAACATGAACTCGACGAAGAAGGCGATGCTCGCCGCGCCGAGGAAAATGCTCTGGTTGCGGGTGAGCGTGCCGTGCCAGATGTTGCCGTAGATTTCGGCAGGCGGCAGCAGGTAGGTCAGCAGGACCACGGCCCACAGCACGGCGCAGAAAACGACGAGCGGCATCACGGCGAACCACCAGATGGCGTCATGTTTCGTTTCACTGCCGTCCGGGTTGCGCGCCGGGAGGCGCTTGGCGTCCCACAAGCTTTGCTTGCCGATGGCGCGGCGCAGGGTCTGGTTGATGGTCTCGACGATCGAGAAGTGCGGGCACAGCCAGCCGCAGTAGAGGCGCCCCCACTTCCAGCTGACGTAGATGAGCGTGCCGGCGACCCCGGCCAGCGGCAGGAAGGCGCGCAGGACGATGTTGAGCGATGCCTGGCCCGCGCTGGCACGTCCGGCGAGAAAGTCGTCGAGGCCGAGCGTCCAGTCGAAGCCGAACAGGATGAAGTGCTTGAGGTTGAGGTCGAGCCGGAAGATGTCGAAGACCGGGGCGAAGACGAAGAGCAGGAAGAATCCCGCCTGCGTCATCTGCCGCCAGCGCTGCAGGCCGATACCGAGCCAGCGCTTGCCCGGCGCGGGCGCTGCGGGTGCAACGCGCGGGCCGGTCTCGGGATGTTCGCGTGCCACTTTCAGCGGCGCATTCATGTCATTTCCCGAAGGTGGCCTTGATCACTTCCAGCAGCGCTTCTGCGGTATCGGGGTCGTCCGTCAAGGGTTCGACCAGCGCGGCTTCGCAGGCGGCAACCGGGTCGCAGCCTGCGCGCATCAGGCTTGCCGCATAGACCAGCAGGCGCGTGGAGACGGCCTCTTCCAGATCGTGATCCTTGAGCTGGCGGAAGTGGCCGGCCAGCGTGACGAGCTGGGTGGCGCGCATGGCATCGACGCCGGTTTCGGCGATGACGATGCGCTGTTCCAGGTCCGCCGGCGGGAAGCCGAAATTGATGGCGACAAAGCGCTGGCGCGTCGAGGGCTTGAGGCTCTTGAGCAGGTTCTGGTAACCGGGGTTGTAGGACACGACCAGCATGAAGTCGTCGGGCGCCTGCAGCTCTTCGCCGGTGCGCTCGATCGGCAGGATGCGGCGGTCGTCGGTCAGCGGGTGCAGCACGACGGTGGTGTCCTTGCGCGCCTCGACCACTTCGTCGAGGTAGCAGATGCCGCCCTGGCGCACCGCGCGGGTCAGCGGCCCGTCGGACCACATGGTCTGGCCGTCGCCGATCAGGTGGCGGCCGACGAGGTCGGCTGCGGTGAGGTCGTCATGGCAGGCGACGGTGATGAGCGGGCGCCCCATGCGCGCGGCCATGTGGGCGACGAAGCGCGTCTTGCCGCAGCCGGTCGGCCCCTTGATCAGGAGCGGCAGGCGGTTGCGGAAGGCGTACTCGAACAGTTCGCATTCGTTGCCGACCGGCTGGTAGTAGGGAATCTCGAGGGAGGCCATCAGGCCGGGGGCGGTGAGGTCGTTCATGTGTTCCTCCAAGCTAAATCTGTGAAATCCGGAAGGCGAAGGCCACCAGGCCGACGACGGCCAGCAGCCAGCCGATGACGACGCCGCGCCACAGCAGCGGCGCGCGGCGCAGGCCCATGAAGGCATCGATCACGATATGGCCTTTGAGCAGGGTCGCCAGCAGTACCGGGACGAGGACGGCGGCGCCGGCCAGGCGCGTATCGGCGATGCCGGCGCTGAACGCGGTCAATGCCAGCAGAAGCAGCCAGGCGAGGGTGGAAGCCTTGTTTGTCATGGTGTCAGTGCAATACGTAAATCAGGGGAAACAGCACGATCCACACGAGGTCGACCATGTGCCAGTAGGCGGCGCCGGTCTCCACCCCGGCGTGGTCTTCGGCGGAGTAGCCGCCGCGCCGCGCCTTGAGCACGATGGCGCCGAGAATCACCATGCCAAGCACCACGTGCATGAAGTGGAAGAAGCCGAGAAACAGGTAAAACATGTAGAAGGTGTTGGTCGACATCGAGATGCCGGCCGCCGCCTTGGCGCCGAATTCGGCGAGCTTGAGCACGAGGAAAGCGCCGCCGCAGCCCATC
>NZ_DASRXF010000123.1:0-38206 GCF_035654295.1 Noviherbaspirillum sp.
GCGATGATGGAGAAACACAAAAATGCCTAAGCGCACAGACATCAAAAGCATCCTGATCATTGGCGCCGGCCCGATCATCATCGGCCAGGCGTGCGAATTCGACTACTCCGGCGCGCAGGCCTGCAAGGCATTGCGCCAGGAAGGCTACAAGGTCATCCTCGTCAACAGCAACCCGGCGACGATCATGACCGACCCGGAGATGGCCGACGTCACCTACATCGAGCCGATCACCTGGCAAGTCGTGGAGCGCATCATCGACAAGGAGCGCCCGGACGCGATCCTGCCGACCATGGGCGGCCAGACCGCGCTCAACTGCGCACTCGATCTGCACCGCAACGGCGTGCTGACCAAGTACGGCTGCGAACTGATCGGCGCGACGCCGGAAGCGATCGACAAGGCGGAAGACCGCCTGAAGTTCAAGGATGCAATGACCAAGATCGGCCTCGGTTCCGCGCGTTCGGGCATCGCCCATACGCTCGATGAGGCATGGGCGGTGCAGAAGGTGATCGGCTTCCCGGTCATCATTCGTCCGTCGTTCACCATGGGCGGCACCGGCGGCGGCATTGCCTACAATCCGGAAGAATTCGAAACCATCTGCAAGCGCGGCCTCGAAGCTTCGCCGACCTCCGAACTGCTGATCGAGGAATCCCTGATCGGCTGGAAAGAGTACGAGATGGAAGTCGTCCGCGACAAGAAGGACAACTGCATCATCGTCTGCTCGATCGAGAACCTCGACCCGATGGGCGTGCACACCGGCGACTCCATCACGGTCGCTCCGGCACAGACCCTGACGGACAAGGAATACCAGATCATGCGCAACGCCTCGCTGGCGGTTCTGCGCGAGATCGGCGTCGACACTGGCGGTTCCAACGTCCAGTTCGCGGTCAATCCGAAGGATGGCCGCATGATCGTCATCGAGATGAATCCGCGCGTGTCGCGTTCATCGGCGCTGGCATCCAAGGCCACCGGCTTCCCGATCGCCAAGGTCGCGGCCAAGCTCGCCGTCGGCTTCACGCTGGACGAACTGCGCAATGAAATCACCGGCGGCGCCACGCCGGCATCGTTCGAGCCGAGCATCGACTACGTCGTCACCAAGGTGCCGCGTTTCGCGTTCGAGAAGTTCCCGCAGGCCGACAGCCACCTGACCACCCAGATGAAGTCGGTGGGCGAGGTGATGGCGATCGGCCGCACCTTCCAGGAATCGTTCCAGAAAGCGCTGCGCGGCCTCGAAGTCGGCGTGGACGGCATGAACGAAAAGACCAAGGATCGCGAGACCATCGAAGAACAGCTCGGCGAACCCGGCCCGGAACGCATCTGGTACGTCGGCGACGCCTTTGCGCAAGGTTTCTCGCTGGAAGAAGTGCAGCAGCTGACGCACATCGACCCGTGGTTCCTGGTGCAGATCAAGGAAATCGTCGACATCGAACTGTGGCTGGAAACCCAGTCGCTGGACGCGCTCGACAGGGCGACGCTGTTCAAGCTGAAGCAGAAGGGTTTCGCGGACCGCCGCCTGGCCAAGCTGCTGAAGACTACCGACAAGGCGGTGCGCGACAAACGCCGCGAACTCGGTGTGCGCCCGGTCTACAAACGCGTTGATACCTGCGCCGCCGAATTCGCGACCAGGACGGCCTACATGTACTCGACCTACGATGAAGAGTGCGAATCGCAGCCGACCGACAAGAAGAAGATCATGGTGCTCGGCGGCGGCCCCAACCGCATCGGCCAGGGCATCGAGTTCGACTATTGCTGCGTGCACGCGGCACTGGCGATGCGCGACGATGGCTACGAAACCATCATGGTCAACTGCAACCCCGAAACCGTGTCGACCGACTATGACACCTCCGACCGCCTGTACTTCGAGCCGTTGACGCTGGAAGACGTGCTGGAGATCGTCGACAAGGAAAAGCCGTACGGCGTGATCGTACAGTACGGCGGCCAGACACCGTTGAAGCTGGCGCTCGACCTGGAGGCGAACGGCGTGCCCATCGTCGGCACCTCGCCCGACATGATCGATGCCGCCGAAGACCGCGAGCGTTTCCAAAAGCTGCTCAACGAACTCGGCCTCCGCCAGCCGCCGAACCGCACCGCGCGCACCGAGGAAGATGCGCTGCGCCTGGCGCAGGAAATCGGCTACCCGCTGGTCGTGCGCCCGTCCTATGTGCTGGGCGGCCGTGCAATGGAAATCGTGCACGAGCAGCGCGACCTCGAGCGCTACATGCGGGAAGCGGTGAAGGTATCCAACGATTCGCCGGTGCTGCTCGACCGCTTCCTGAACGATGCGATCGAAGTCGACGTGGACTGCCTGTCCGACGGGCAGCGCACCTTCATCGGCGGCGTGATGGAACATATCGAACAGGCCGGCGTGCACTCGGGCGATTCCGCCTGCTCGCTGCCGCCGTACTCGCTGTCGAAGGAAACCATCGATGAACTGAAGCGCCAGACTTCGCTGATGGCCAAGGGCCTGAACGTGGTCGGGCTGATGAACGTGCAGTTCGCGATCCAGCAGCAGGAAGTCGAAGGCCAGCTGAAAGACATCGTCTACGTGCTGGAAGTGAATCCGCGCGCCTCGCGCACCGTGCCGTACGTGTCGAAGGCCACCGGCCTGCAGCTGGCGAAGATCGCCGCGCGCTGCATGGTCGGCCAGTCGCTCGACAGCCAGGGCATCAAGAACGAAGTCGTGCCGGAGTACTACAGTGTCAAGGAAGCTGTCTTCCCGTTCAACAAATTCCCTGGCGTGGATACCATCCTCGGCCCGGAGATGAAGTCGACCGGCGAAGTCATGGGTGTGGGCAAGACCTTCGGCGAAGCATTCGTCAAGTCGCAGCTTGGCGCAGGCGTGAAGCTGCCGAAGTCGGGCAAGGTCTTCCTGAGCGTCAAGAACAGCGACAAGCCGCGTGCGGTGCAGGTGGCGAAGGATCTCGTCGAGCTGGGTTTCTCGCTCGTGGCCACCAAGGGTACGGCTGCCGCCATCAGCGCTGCAGGCATTCCGGTCGCGGCGATCAACAAGGTCGTCGAGGGGCGCCCCCACATTGTCGATATGATCAAGAACAACGAGATTGTCATGGTCATCAACACCGTGGAGGAAAAGCGTACCGCGATCGCCGATTCGCGCGCGATCCGTACCTCGGCACTCATGGCACGCGCGACGACCTACACCACCATCGCCGGTGCGGAGGCTGCGGTCGAAGGCATGCGCCATCTGGACGAGTTGCACGTCTACGATTTACAAGGCCTGCATAAGTCTTTACACTAAACCTCTACAGTCCATAACTTGCCACAGAGGTCACAGACGACTCCGGGTTTCCCGGGGTTATTTGTGACCTCTGTGGTTTTCATTTCGTCTACAGAATTTATGAGCACAGTACCAATCACAAAGCGCGGCGCGGAAATGCTGAAGGAAGAGCTGCACCGCCTCAAGACCAAGGACCGTCCCGCGGTCATCAACGCGATCTCCGAAGCGCGCGCGCAGGGCGACCTGTCCGAAAACGCGGAGTACGACGCGGCCAAGGAACGCCAGGCATTCATCGAAGGCCGCATCGCGGAACTGGAAGGCAAGCTGGGCGCTGCCCAAATCATCGACCCCACCACGCTGGATGCGGAAGGCCGCATTGTGTTCGCGTCGACGGTCGATCTTGAAGACCTCGAGTCCGGCAACAAGGTGACGTACCAGATCGTCGGCGAAGACGAGGCCGACCTGAAGGAACTGAAGATTTCCATCACTTCCCCGATCGCCCGCGCGCTCATCGGCAAGTACGCCGGCGACGTGGTCGAAGTCAACGCCCCGTCGGGCATCCGCGAGTACGAAGTCCTCGAAGTCCGCTACATCTGAACCACATGGCTGCTGCCCGTATCCGCATGCTGATCGCCACCCTGTGGGTGGGCAGCCTGTGGACGATCGGATATATCGTCGCCCCGACCTTGTTCGCCAGCCTGGAGGACAAGATGCTGGCGGGATCGATCGCCGGCAAACTCTTCAGGATCGAGGCGTGGGTGACGGTGGTTTGCGCCGTTGTCCTGATCGCGCTGCTGCGCGCAAAGGAAGAGGGGGCTTCGAAGGCGGGCAAGCAGGCTGTGTGGATCGCGCTGGCCATGCTCGCCTGTACGCTGGTCGGCTATTTCGGATTGCAGCCTTTCATGGCTGCATTGAAGGAGGCTGCCGTGGGCGGGGTGATGGAGCCGGACGCACGATCGCGCTTCGGACTCCTGCACGGCATAGCAAGTGTGTTCTACCTCATCCAGAGCATTCTTGGCGGCTTGCTCGTCTGGAAGCTTCGCTGAGCACCGCCGGGCTCCAAATCAGGTCCGGCCGAGCGCCGATTTCTTCTGGCTGGTCTGACGCTTTTTCGCGCGCTTCACATTGCCGCCCGAGGTGACGCGCTCGTTCCCCTTGAGGACAACCTTCGTCACGGTCGGACGCTTGGTGCCGCTGGGGCTGGGCTTGACGATCGTAACTTCGCGCAAGCCCTTGCCGCGCTTGTCGCTGCGCTCCTTCTGCGCTTCCTTCTGCGGACGGTAGAGCACCAGCAGCTTGCCGATGTGCTGAATCGGCGCGGCGCCGAGCTTGTCGCAGATCGTTTCGTAGATTTCGATGCGTGCTTCGCGGTCATCGCCGAAGACGCGGACCTTGATCAGGCCGTGTGCGTCGAGGCTGGAGTCGATCTCCTTCAGCACGGCGGGCGTCAGGCCGGCATCGCCGATGATGACGACCGGGTTGAGGCCGTGGGCTTCGGAGCGAAGCGCGCTGCGCTCTGCGGGTGTCAGTTTCAACATGATTCACATTCCTTAAAAGCGGTATTCTACGCGAATGGCAAAGAACAAATTCAACAAAAACTGGCTGCACGACCACATCAACGATCCCTACGTCAAGCAGGCGCAGAAGGAAGGGTACCGGGCGCGCGCCGTTTACAAGCTCAAGGAGATCGACGAGAGCGAGAAGCTGATCAAGCCCGGCCAGGTCATCGTCGACTTGGGATGCGCACCGGGGAGCTGGTCGCAATACGCGCGCAACAAGCTGGCGGGAAAAGAGGGCGGCGGCATCAACGGCACCATCATCGGCCTCGACATGCTGCCGATGGATCCCATCGCCGACGTGCATTTCATCCAGGGCGATTTCCGCGAGCAGGACGTGCTGGATGCGCTGGAGGAGGTGCTCGAGGGGCGCAAGGTGGATCTCGTGCTGTCCGACATGGCGCCCAACCTTTCCGGTGTCGCCATCACCGATGCGGCGCGGGTCGAGCACATCATCGACCTGGCGATCGACTTCGCGCGCGCCCACATGAAACCTTCCGGAGCGCTACTCGTCAAATGTTTCAATGGCACAGGTTTCAACGAAATCCTTGCCAAGTTCCGTCAGGAGTTCAAGATTGTCCTGCAGAAAAAGCCCAAGGCGAGCAGGGACAAGTCCTCCGAAATCTTCCTGCTCGGGAAGGTGCTGAAAAATCCGGCTTGACTGGGTTGATTGCGGATTGGAAAGTTATTCATCTGACAAAGTCTTGATTTCAGGGATGCCGGCCCCATATGCCCCGCGTTTGGTTCGCACTGCTTTGCCGGTTCCCGCCTCATCCCCGGCTGTTTCCCCCTGCCATCCGGCCCGCCGCCGGATTATTCAAGCTGGCAAGCGCCGGTCAATGCGGGTAGAATCAATTTTACAAGTCATGTAAATGGGCGCTATTGCGTCTAAGGAGTTCTAGTGAACAACATGTTTTCGAAAGCCGCCATCTGGGTCGTCATCGCCCTGGTGCTTTTCACCGTCTTCAAGCAGTTCGACGGTCGAACGCTGGCGGGCGGCGCAACGCCGATTCCCTACTCGGACTTCCTGGACGAAGTGAAGGCGCGTCAGATCCGTGAAGCGACGATCGAAGATCGCACCATCATCGCCACCACGAACGACGGCAAGCGCATCAAGACCGCGGTCACCTATCTCGACCGTGGCCTGATCGGCGACCTGATCAACAATGGCGTGAAGTTCGACGTCAAGCAGCCGGAAGAGCAGTCCTTCCTGTCCCAGGTCTTCATTTCCTGGTTCCCGATGCTGCTGCTGATCGGCGTCTGGGTGTTCTTCATGCGCCAGATGCAGGGTGGCGGCAAGGGCGGGGCATTCTCGTTCGGCCGCTCGAAGGCCCGCATGCTCGATGAGGCAAGCAATACCGTCACCTTTGCCGACGTTGCCGGTTGCGACGAAGCGAAGGAAGAAGTGCAGGAGCTGGTCGACTTCCTGCGCGACCCGACCAAGTTCCAGAAGCTCGGCGGCCGCATTCCGCGCGGCGTGCTGATGGTCGGCCCCCCGGGTACCGGCAAGACCTTGCTGGCACGCGCCATCGCCGGCGAGGCGAAGGTGCCGTTCTTTACCATCTCCGGTTCCGACTTCGTCGAAATGTTCGTCGGTGTCGGCGCCTCCCGCGTGCGCGACATGTTCGAGAACGCGAAGAAGCATTCCCCCTGCATCATCTTCATCGATGAAATCGACGCGGTCGGCCGTCATCGCGGCGCCGGCATGGGCGGCGGCAACGATGAACGCGAGCAGACCCTGAACCAGCTGCTGGTCGAGATGGACGGCTTCGAAGCCAATTCCGGCGTGATCGTCATCGCGGCGACCAACCGTGCCGACGTGCTCGACAAGGCGCTGCTGCGTCCGGGCCGCTTCGACCGCCAGGTGATGGTCGGCCTGCCCGACATCCGCGGCCGCGAGCAGATCCTGTACGTGCACATGCGCAAGGTGCCCATCGCGCCCGACGTCAAGGCTGATATCCTGGCCCGCGGCACGCCCGGCTTCTCCGGCGCCGACCTGGCCAACCTCGTCAACGAGGCGGCACTGTTTGCCGCCCGCCGCAACAAGCGCCTGGTCGAGATGCAGGATTTCGAGGATGCCAAGGACAAGATCGTGATGGGCCCGGAGCGCAAGTCCGCCGTCATGCGCGAGGAGGAGCGCCGCAACACGGCCTACCACGAGTCCGGCCACGCAGTGGTGGCCAAGCTGCTGCCCAAGGCCGATCCGGTCCACAAGGTCACCATCATGCCGCGCGGCTACGCCCTCGGCCTGACCTGGCAGCTGCCGGAACATGACCGCGTGAACATGGACAAGGACAAGATGCTCGAAGAGATCGCCATCCTGTTCGGCGGCCGCATCGCGGAAGAAATCTTCATGCACCAGATGTCCACCGGCGCGTCGAACGACTTCGAGCGCGCGACCAAGCTGGCGCGTGCGATGGTGACGCGTTACGGCATGTCCGAAACGTTGGGCACGATGGTGTACGAAGACAGCGAGCAGGACGCCTACTTCGGCCGCATGACGTCCAAGACCGTGTCCGAGGCGACGCAGCAGAAGGTGGACCAGGAAATCCGCTCCATCCTGGATGCGCAGTACGCACTGTCGCGCCGCCTGCTGGAAGAGAACCAGGACAAGGTCGAGGTCATGGCCAAGGCCTTGCTCGAGTGGGAAACGCTCGACGCTGACCAGATCAACGACATCATGGAAGGCCACGAGCCCCGTCCGCCGAAAGCCGGCGTGCCGGCCAAGCGCTCCCCCTCGGACAGCGCATCCGGCGGCGTTTCACCGAACGCGACGGCACCCGCGTAAGCCTTTGCGGCTTCCGCTTCCTGTCTGACAAGGGTGAGGAGAAATCCTCGCCCTTTTTCTTTGCTCCAGATGAAATCAAGCTACTTTCAATGCGGCCGCTTCCGCTATCCGCTCACCGGCGAGGCGCGGCCGCTCGTCATGGGGGTGCTGAATGTCACCCCGGATTCCTTCTCCGACGGCGGACATTTTGCTTCGCTCGACCTTGCGCTGACACGCGCCGAGCAGATGATCGCGGACGGCGTCGACATCATCGATATCGGCGGCGAGTCGAGCCGGCCGGGCGCGGCTCCTTTGCCGCTGGATCAAGAACTGCGCCGGGTCATGCCCGTGCTCTTCGCGCTGCGCGACTGCGGGAAAGCCCTGTCCGTGGATACCTACAAGCCCGAAGTGATGCGGGAAGCCATCGCTGCGGGAGCGGACATGATCAACGACATCAATGGTTTCCGCGCGGAAGGAGCGTTGACGGCTGTCAACGATTCGGACTGCGCGTTGTGTATCATGCACATGCAGAAAGATCCGGCAACCATGCAGCTCAAGCCTGAATACGAGGACGTGACACGGGAAGTTACGCAATTCCTGCGTGAGCGCGTGGAGGCTGCGGAAACGGCCGGCATCGATCGCAAGCGTCTCTGTGTCGATCCGGGCTTCGGATTCGGGAAAACCGTTGATCACAATCTTGCGCTCCTGCGCGATATCGACAAAATGTCGGTTGAGACCGGCGTTCCCGTGCTCGCCGGCGTATCGAGGAAATCAATGATCGGAGCGATCACCGGGAAGCCAGTGGAGCAGCGCCTGGCCGGCAGCCTGGCTGCCGCCTTGGCCGCGGCGGCGCGCGGGGCGCGGATCATCCGCGTGCACGATGTCGCAGAAACAGTCGACGCGCTCAAGGTGTGGGCAGCGGTCGCCAATACAAAACAGGGGTAGAACATGACGCGTAAATATTTCGGGACCGACGGCGTGCGAGGCCGTGTCGGTACGCTTCCGATTACACCGGATCTCGTGATGAAGCTCGGCTATGCCGCCGGAAAGGTGCTGACCCAGGAGGAGGCAAGCAGCAGCAAGCCTGTGGTACTGATCGGCAAGGACACCCGCATCTCCGGCTACATGCTGGAAGCGGCGCTGGAAGCCGGGTTTGCCGCCGCGGGCGTCGACGTCATGCTCGCCGGCCCGATGCCCACACCGGCCATTGCCTATCTCACCCGCGCCTTGCGTCTTTCCGCCGGCGTCGTGATTTCGGCTTCGCATAACCCTTACGACGACAACGGCATCAAGTTCTTTTCGGCTTCCGGCAACAAGCTGCCCGACTCGGTTGAAGCGTCGATCGAGGCCCTGCTCGAAGAGCCGATGGACTGCGTGTCATCTGAAAAGCTGGGCAAGGCCAAGCGCCTGTTCGATGCGCAGGGACGGTATATCGAGTTTTGCAAGAGCACGTTCCCGAACGAGCTGGACCTGAAAGGCCTGAAGATCGTGGTCGACTGTGCCCACGGCGCGGCTTACCACATTGCGCCCGACGTCTTCCACGAGCTCGGTGCGGAAGTGATCGCCATCGGCAACAAGCCGAACGGACTGAATATCAACGACGCTGTCGGCGCCACCGCACCCGCGGCCCTGTCGGCCGCCGTGAAAGAACACCAGGCCGACCTTGGCATCGCTCTCGACGGCGATGCCGACCGCCTGCTGATGGTCGATGCCACCGGCCGCCCGTACAACGGCGACGAATTGCTGTACGTGATGGTCAAGGACCGGATGAAGGCGGCGCCGGTCGCCGGCGTCGTCGGTACCCTGATGACGAATATGGCACTGGAAGTCGCGCTCAAGCAGATGGGCGTTGGCTTTGCGCGCGCCAAGGTGGGTGACCGCTACGTGCTTGAAGTCCTGCATGAACGCGGCTGGCTCATCGGCGGCGAAGGATCAGGCCACCTGCTGTTCCTGGACAAGCATACGACCGGCGACGGGATCGTGTCTGCGCTGCAAATCCTTTCGGCCTTGAAGCGCAGCGGCAAGACGCTGGCCGAAGCGACGGCGGACCTGGTGCTGTTCCCGCAGTCCCTCGTCAACGTCAAGGTGACCCCCGGCTTCGACTGGCAAAAAAAGGCCGCGGTGGTCGCGGAGAAGGAAATCGTCGAAGCCGAGCTGGGCGACAACGGCCGCGTCCTGATCCGTGCCTCCGGCACCGAACCGCTTATCCGCGTGATGGTGGAAGCGCGCAACGCCGAGGATGCGGCGAGGATGGCGCGTCGCATCGCCGACAAGCTCGCCGCCTGAGGCGCAAGGAGGGTGCGAAGCATGGTCGCATCCTCCGCCATTTCCCAGCATCAGGGCAATAAAATTGACCGGAGTGCCACCTGCCGGTATGATGCTTGTCTCTCGGGGCGTAGCGCAGCCTGGTAGCGCACCTGATTTGGGATCAGGTGGTCGGACGTTCGAATCGTCTCGCCCCGACCAATTTTTCCCTTCTGCTTCTTCACCTGTGTTTTTCCGCTGAACATTCCGCAGTGCATTTTGTGCACGCTTTGAATGATGCCGCTAGGCATCATTCATGAGTGCTGGCACAATGTGAGAGAACTTCCTCATCCAGCTGTACCGGGCCCATGCGCATCATGCCTGGTCCCGCAAACTGTCCGGATACTACAAAAAATGCAAATGGGAGACCAATTGGCACCTGTACGGTGCGCGCTTCTGCAGGCGCACGTGCGCGGGGCCGCCGCATGAAGAAGCTGGAGGCGCTGGTTGACCTGGTCTTGGTCGAGATCGGCCTCGACCTCACTGATATCGGCAGGCGCAAGGCTGCCCTCGAACTCGGCGACGAGGACGTGATCCGCCTGCGCAGGCTGCATGTCCTGCTGGAGCCTTACCAGCAGCAGCTCGCCGACGCCTTCCACGACTACCTGTTCCAATTCCCCGAACTGAGGGCGATGCTGAGCGACCCGCTCAAGCTCAGCCGCCTCAAGCAGGCGCAGCGCACCTATTTCGAACGCCTCACATCCGGTGTCTACGACGAGGAGTACGTCAAGGACCGGCTCCGCGTCGGCCTTGCGCACCAGATGATCGCGCTCGAGCCGAAGTGGTACGTCAGCGCGTATCGCAAGTATCTCTCCGAGCTGGCGACCATCCTCTCCCGCCTGTTCGCGGACGACCGGGAGGAATTCTTCCGCAGCTACGACGCCGTCCTGAAGCTGGTCTGCTTCGACATGGTGCTGGCGCTCGATACCTATTTCCACGCGGACCGGGCCGAGGCGCTGCGTGTGAAGAATTACGCCGAGCAGATCGTCGCCTCGATGCCTTCCGGCCTCATGGTTGTCGATGCCGAGTTGAAGATCCGTTCCATCAACCATGCGATGTGCCGCATGTTCAGAGTAGGGCAGGACAGCGATGTCATCGGGCAGCCGTTGACATCCGTCGTCTGGAGCCGTCAACTGACCGAGCGCCTGAGGCACGCGCTCGCGACCGGGGAGCAGACACGGGACCTGCTGGTCAGCATCCCCGACGACGGCGGCAAGCGTTACTTCGAGTTCGACCTGTCGACCGCGCTGCTGAGGCAGGAAAATGTTTTGCTGCTGATGGCGCAGGACATCACCGAGCGCATCCGTTCGCAGGAACAGCTGCGCCGGTTCAGGATGGCGCTCGACAGTTCCATCGACGCCGTCTACCTGATCGACCGCGCGCAGATGCGCTTCATCGATGCCAACGAAACCGCATCGCAGACGCTCGGATACACCCACGAGGAACTGCTGCGGCTCGGCCCGCAGGACCTCAAGCCGGACGAAGGCGAGCTTGAACGCATCAACCGGCGCTTCGACGAGGTCATCCGCTCGGAAAGCAAGACCGGCATGATCCAGACCGTCCACCAGCGCAAGGATGGCTCCCGTCTGCCCGTCGAGGTTTATCTGCGCGCCATCCAGTCGGAAGAGCGCCAGCTGCTGGTGGCGGTGGTGCGCGACATTACGCAGCGCCTGGCGGCGGAAGCCGTACTGCGCGAGAGCGAGGAGCGCTTTCGCGTCGCCTTCAACCAGGCGGCCGTCGGCCTGGCGCACGTTGCGCCGGAAGGCCGGTGGTTGATGGTGAACGACAAACTGTGCGAAATCGTCGGTTATTCGCGCGCGGAGCTGCTCAATCTCGGATTCCAGGACATCACCCATCCCGAAGATCTGGTCGTGGACTGGGCACTGGCGCGGCGGATGATCGACGGCGAGCTCTCCGAGAAAACGCGCGAGAAGCGTTACCTCCACAAGAACGGGCACTACATCTGGGTCAATCTCACCAGTTCGATGGTGAAGGATGATGATGGCAATCCCAAGTATTACAGCACGGTGGTCGAAGACATCTCCCGCCGCAAGCAGATCGAGGAAGAACTGCTGCACCTCGCGAACCATGATGCGCTCACCAGCCTTCCGAACCGGTCGCTGCTGCTCGACCGCCTGGGACAGGCGATCGTATTCGCCGAGCGCGCGAAAGGGCAGGTTGCGGTAATGCTGATCGACCTCGATCGCTTCAAGAACATCAACGACAGCCTGGGGCACGACGTCGGCGACAAGATCATCGTCGAGGTTGCGCGCCGCCTCTCGGCCTGTGCGCGGCCCGGCGATACCGTCGCCCGTCTGGGTGGCGACGAATTCGTGCTGATCCGGCCGGATGTCAGGCGGGAAGACGCGGTGGCCATCATGGCACAGCAGATCCTCGCTGCCTTGTCGCGCCCGATGACGATACAGGGCCACGAGTTCTACCCGACCGGCAGCATCGGCGTGAGCATGTATCCCAAGGACGGGCACGACAGCCAGACTCTGCTCAAGAATGCGGACACGGCGATGTATCGGGCAAAGGATGCAGGCAGGAACAACTTCCAGTTCTATGCATTCGAGATGAATTCGCGGGCGCTCGATCGTCTCAAGCTGGAAACGGGATTGCGGCGCGCGCTGGAGCGCGGGGAGTTCGTGCTCCACTATCAGCCGCAGATGGACATCGCTACCGGCCGCGTTACCGGCGCCGAGGCGCTCCTGCGCTGGGAGCAGCCGGGACAGGGAATGGTTTTTCCCGTCGACTTCATTCCGATCGCGGAAGAAACCGGGCTGATCGTACCGATCGGCGAGTGGGTGCTGCGGCAAGCCTGTGCGCAGAAACGGCGGTGGCACGATGCCGGGCTGTTCCCGGACATGAGGGTGGCAGTCAACCTCTCGGCGCGTCAATTCAAGCAACAGGACATCGTGCGGGTGGTGTCGGACATCCTGGTAGAAACCAGATGCCCGCCGGCGTGGCTGGAGCTCGAGATCACCGAGAGCGTCGTGATGGAGAGTCCGGAAGCAGCGGCGGAAACCCTGCACAAGCTGAGCGCGATGGGCGTTCACCTGTCGATCGACGACTTCGGTACCGGTTACTCGAGCCTCAGCTACCTCAAGCGTTTTCCGATCGATGCACTGAAGATCGACAAGTCCTTCGTTCGCGACATCACCGTAGAC
The DNA here is from genome assembly GCF_035654295.1 of Noviherbaspirillum sp. Taxonomy (GTDB): domain Bacteria; phylum Pseudomonadota; class Gammaproteobacteria; order Burkholderiales; family Burkholderiaceae_D; genus Noviherbaspirillum. The sequence goes on from NZ_DASRXF010000123.1 coordinate 13,030, forward strand.
CCCGACGACGCGGCGATCGCCAAAGCCGTGATCGCGCTTGCGCACAGCCTGAAGCTGGACGTCATCGCGGAAGGCGTCGAGACCGGCGAACAGCTCGACTTCCTGCGCGCGCAGGATTGCGACGTGATCCAGGGTTACTTCCTCAGCCGGCCGCTGCCGGTGGATCGGTTCGAACGATTCATGCGTGAAGGCAATTCGCGGCGATGATGCCCGGCGCAGTCATTGAAACCTGATGCCAATAGAGGTAATATCCGCAGGCTTCATTTCCGGTAAGACCCCGGCGATCGCACCTTCGTACGCATCGCCATCTTCCCGAGCAATCGCACTGCCCATAGCTCAGCTGGATAGAGCAACGGCCTTCTAAGCCGTAGGTCGCAGGTTCGACTCCTGCTGGGCAGGCCACCACCTCCTTCCGCGACATCTGTGCCAAAACGGTGCAAACCTGATCACAGCCGCAGATACTATGCGTATAATTATTTCTTCTTGGAAATAACTGGGCCGCCTTTTGCCCGGAACCAGCGATGCCGGAAGAGCACGTCATAACATCCGTCAACAAGTACTATCTCGACAAGGTGCTGAGCCTTGCCGAGCAGGCGGACATTACTGCGACGGAAGATATTTACGACGCGCGCGGCATGAAGCTCGTCGCCAAAGGGGCAAAGATTTCGCGCGTGCTGCAGGAGCGGCTTACGATGCGCAAGCTGAGCAAGCCGTTCGAGTCCAGCATTGCCGTCGACTCCGGCGTCAGCGTCGAGCTCATTGCCGCCGAAGCCCAGCGCATCGCCGATACGGTGGAACCGGTGCATTCCATCATGCGCACCGTCGGTGGCGTCTCGCCGGTGCAGATCCTGTCGGGCATCCAGTTCGGCAGCGCGATGAGCACCATGCTCACCATCATCGAACGCGGGGGACAGTCGGCCCTCGAACACAGCGTGATGGTCAGCCTGCTTTCCATTTGCCTCGCGAGGAAGTTCGGGCTGAGCATGACCGACCAGACCGTGGTTGCGCTTGCCGGCCTGCTGCACGACATCGGCGAACTGTATATCGATCCGGAATACCTGCAAAACAACCGCCGCTTGTATCCGCACGAGTGGCGGCATGTGGTCGTCCATCCGCGCATCGGGCAGATGCTCATTTCGGGGCTCGAGAATTATCCGGCCAGCGTCGCGCAGGCCGTCTATGAGCATCATGAGCGTTTCGATGGCGGCGGCTATCCGCGGCAGATCGCCGGGAACAGCATCAGCCCTGCCGGTCAGGTGATTTCCGTGGCCGAAATGATCGCCGGGATCTTTCTCGACAAGGACAAGCCCCTGCAGCGCGCCGAGCTGGCGCTGAAAATCCTCCCCGGCGAATTCGCACGCGAACTTGGTGCAGTGGTGTCAGTGGCGATGCAGTCGGCGCGCGGCGATGGCCAGTCAAACGATGAGAGCGGCGAACCCACGGGTGAGGAGCGGCACCGCGTGCAGGCGATGTACGACCGCATCGTGTCAGTCCAGAAGCTGGGACAGGAACTGCTGGATGGGGAAGGATTGAAATCCAAAAAAGCGCGGCAGATGCTGGCGGACATGGAACGCCGCATGATCGGCATCCGGCGCGCGTTCAGCAGCACCGGGCTCGACGTGTGCCTGCATGAGGGCAGCCGCTTCTTCGAGACGCGCAGCGCGCAGATCCTGTTCGAAACCGCGGTCGCGACAAGCGAAATACAGTGGCGGCTGCGTGACGTCGCCCGGGACTTGTCATTACACGCCTCGGTGCTGGACGAGGCGGAAGCCGAGTCGCTGCATGCGTTGATCGAACTGCTCGACGGCGAGTAAGGCGGCGCCTACCGCCCCAGTCCAAGTTCCCGCTCGTACCACCTGCCGCATGCCGCTTCGTAGTCCGCGGTCACCCGCTGCGCCTTGATCTTCGCCTGCTCGTTGGCGAGGCCGGTGGATTTCCTGACATCGTCGTTCGCCATGCGCTGGCGCCGGGCATGCGCTTCGCATTTCTTGTGCCTTGCCGCGCTGGCGCGCGATGCCTTCTTCAGCTCGCGCTGCTCGGCCGTCTCCCGTCTGTGCCGCTCGTGCTCAAGGGCTTGCAGCTGTTCCTTTTCCCGTGCTGCCTGCCGGCCCGCATCGCTATCGCCGGAGACGGGCGCGGTGTTGATGTCCAGGTGTTTGCCGCCGTCGCACGGCATGTCGCTGTACGAAACCTTGCCGCCCGTTTCGCACTTGAAAATGGCTGCCGCAGGCGCCGAGGCAATGAGGCCCGCGATGAGGCACAGCAACCGGATGCCGGGCCGCCTCATACGACCTTCCCGGGATTCATGATGCCAAGCGGATCGAGCGCCTGCTTGACGGCCCGCATCATGCCGATTTCCACCGCGGACTTGTAACGGCGGATCTCATCGCGCTTGAGCGCGCCAAGCCCGTGCTCCGCGGAGATCGAACCGCCGAAGCGATTGACGCTGTCGTGCACCACCCGGTTGATCGCTTCCTGGTGCGCAATGAACGCGTCCTGCGATCCCTGTTCCGGCGGCGATACGTTGTAATGCAGATTGCCATCGCCGAGATGGCCGAAGGTGACCATGCGGCAGCCGGGGAACTGCTGCTGCAGCAGGACATCCGTTTCACGGATGAAGTCGCCGATGCGCGAGATCGGCACCGACACGTCATGCTTGATGTTCTTGCCTTCCTCCGCCTGCGCCAGTGGAATATGCTCACGCAGGTTCCACAAGGCCTTGGACTGCGCGATGGACGACGCCACCGCGGCGTCCTGGATCATCTCCTGTTCCAGCGCATCGGTGATCAGCGCTTCGAGCATGGCATTGGCGTGATCTTCCGATTCGTTGTCCGACAGCTCCAGCAGGACGTACTGCGGATAGTTCTGCGGGAAGGGCAGGCGCATTTGCGGGAAATGCTTGGCGACCAGCTGCAGGCAGAAGTCCGACATCAGTTCGAAGCCGGTGAGGATCGGGCCGCATTTCTGTTGCGCGAGGGAGAGCAGGCGCAGCGCATCCTCGGGTGTGCTCATGGCGGCCAGCGCCGTCAACTGCGCCTGCGGCTGCGGAAAGAGCTTGAGCACCGCGGCGGTGATGATGCCCAGGGTTCCTTCGGCGCCCACGAACAGGTCGCGCAGGTCGTAGCCCGTGTTGTCCTTGCGCAGTCCGCGCAGTCCGTCCCAGATTTCGCCTTGCGCGGTCACGACTTCGAGTCCCAGGCACAACTCGCGCGAATTGCCGTAACGGAGCACGGCCGTGCCGCCGGCATTGGAGGAAAGGTTGCCGCCGATGGTGCAACTGCCCTCGGCCGCGAGCGACAGTGGAAACAACCGGCCCGATTCCGCCGCCGCATTCTGCACCTGTTCCAAGATGCAGCCGGCTTCCACCGTCATCGTATTGTTGATCGTGTCGACATTGCGGATGCGATTGAGGCGGGTCAGCGACATCACGATCGCGCTCCCGCTCTCGTCCGGCACGCTGCCCAGCACCAGCCCGGTATTGCCGCCCTGCGGCACGACGGGCACGCGGTATTCATTGCACAGGTGGACGATGGCCGCGACTTGTTCCGTATTGCCCGGCTTGACGACGGCAAGCGCCTTGCCGGTAAAGCGGCGGCGCCAGTCGGTGAGGTAGCCGGCCATGTCCGCTTCTGCGGTCAGCACATGGCCGTCGCCGATCGCAGCCCGGCATTTTTCGAGGAATGCATTCATTTGGAAGCTTTCTGGATGGCTTGCTGCGCCAGCTTCTTGGCGGCCTTCTTGAACGGCCGCAGGTAAAGGATGGTGCAGGCGAAGAAAACGCAGGTCAGCGCGACCTCGGCCCAGCCGAGCGTGGCGGACAGCCCCTTGTCGCTGGTGGCGCGCACGATGCCTTCCGCGAAATACAGCAGGATCAGCATCGACGACCATTGCATCGTATAGAGATCGCGCTTGATGACGCCGCGCAGCGGCAGCAGCAGCGGGATGACCTTCAGCACCAGCCAGGAACCGCCGGGACGCAGCGGCGCCAGCACGAGTTCCCAGGCGACGCACAGCAGGATCAGCAGCACCAGGCTGGCGGCCGAACCGACATAGAAGCCCTTTTGCATCATGCGCTCCTCAACCGCGACGCGGTCTCTGCGAGGCGCCGGCCGAGCGCGACGGCGAGCAGCTTGGTGTCGTCCGTTACCGGATTCGAACCGTTGCCGCCGGCCCAGTGGCTGGCGCCGTAAGGCGTGCCGCCGCTTGCGGTGGTCATGAGTTGGGGATGGGTATAGGGCAGGCCGAGCACCAGCATGCCGTGGTGGAGAAGCGGAATCATCATGGACAACAGGGTAGCCTCCTGGCCGCCGTGCAGGCTGCCGGTGGAGGTGAAGACACAAGCGGGCTTGCCGACCAGCGCGCCCGACAGCCACTGCGCGGAGGTGCTGTCGAGGAAGTATTTCATGGGCGCCGCCATGTTGCCGAAGCGGGTCGGCGACCCGAGGGCAAGGCCGGCGCATTCCTCGAGGTCGCGCAGTTCCACGTAGGGCGAGCCGCTGGACGGGATGTCCGGTTCAGTGGCTTCCGTCACCGTCGAGACGGCGGGGACGGTGCGCAGGCGGGCTTCGCAGCCCGGCACGCTTTCCACGCCGCGCGCGATGAATTCGGCCATTTTGCGGGTGGAACCGTGACGGGAGTAATAGAGGACAAGAATGGAAAGGTCTGAAGCAATCATGCTTGGTATTATAGGATGCTTTACTGGACAAAAATTCAAGCAGGAAGCAATGCCGCACACGCAGAATACCGGTCGCGCGTCTCTGTTCAACCATCCCCTGTTCAGCCGGTTCCCGATCGAGGACATCCGCGGGCTCTGGCGTTTCGCCACGCGCCGCCTGAACGAGGAACGCTTGCCGCAAGTAGCGGGCAGCCTGACCTTGACGACTGTGCTGGCGCTGGTGCCCATGGTCACCGTGGCGCTGGCCATCTTCACGACCTTTCCGATGTTTAATGCCTTCCGGGCATCGCTGGAAGCGTATTTCATCCAAAGCGTGATGCCCAAGGCCATCGCCAATACCATCCTGGGCAACATCAACCAGTTTGCCAGCAAGGCCACGCGCCTGTCTGCGGTCGGCGCCATCGGCCTGATCCTGACCACGATCATCATGATGATGACCATCGACCGCGCGTTCAATCATATCTGGCGCGTCAAGTCGGTACGTTCATTCACCCAGCGCATGGTGGTCTACTGGGCAATCATGACGCTGGGCCCGCTGATGATCGGCGTGTCGATCACGTCCACGTCCTACCTGTTGACGGCAACCGGCGATTACGTGAAAGACGTTCCCCTGCTCAGCGCGACAGTCTACACGCTGATTTCCGTCCTGCTGACGACGGGCGCATTCACGCTGCTGTACGTCGCGGTGCCCAACCGCACCGTCGACTGGCGCGACGCCGCCGCCGGCGGGCTGCTCGCCGCGGTGGCGTTCGAGATCGCCAAGCGCCTGTTCGTCGTCTTCGTCGCCAACTTTCCCACCTACACGGTGATCTACGGTGCGCTCGCGGCCCTGCCGATCTTCTTGCTGTGGATCTATGTATCGTGGCTGATTGCCCTGATCGGCGCGGTGCTGGCGGCGGCGCTGCCGGTCGTCAAATACGAGCGCTGGTGGCATGTCGGCGGGCCGGGGAGCGCGTTCATCGATGCGATGGCGATCCTGGAAGTGCTGCACGATGCGCGGGCCGAAGGCAGCAGCGCCGCGGTTGACGCGCGTACCATTCGCGCAAAAACCCGGCTGGGTTTTGACGAATCCGAAGCGCTCTTGCAGAAGATGCTGGAAGCCGGATGGGTGGGGCGCATCAAGGCCGAGGCGCCAAAGCGCACGCAGTTCGGCAAGCGCATCACCGACGGGCTGGATACCTGGGCCCTGATGGTGAATCCGGAAAAACTGAAGGTGGCGGATGTCTACCGGGTCTTCGTATTCAATGCCGCCGGCAACGAAAGGCTGGCGAAGTCGGTGGAAGCCGCGGTGGAGCAGGGCCTCGGCGAGACCCTGTCCACGCATTTCCAGAAAGCGCGGCTGGCAGCAGCCGGCTAGCCCTTCATGAAGCCATAGAGGTTGTCGAGCACGGCGTCGGGCTGTTCGGCCATCAGGTTGTGTCCGCAATTGTCGATGTGCACGACCCTGGCGCCGTTGATCGCCTTGGCCAGCGTCGCCGTTGCGCGCGGCGGCGTCATCATGTCGCGCGTTCCGAGCAGGAGCAGCGCCGGGCAGCCGATCGACTTTGCCGCGGCCTCGCCGTTCGAGTAGTTGTTGCAAGCGGAAAAATCCGTGTGAAAGACTTTCGCTGGATTGCGCCGCGAGACGTACTGCATCAGGCGCTGATTGCCGCCCATGACATGGAAGCCGGGGCCCGGACAGGACGGCTTCTGCGCCATCGTCGAGTGGGACCAGATGTTCACCATGTCGATCGCGGTCTGTTCCTCGTTCAGCGAGGCCTCCAGCAGCACGTCGGACACCTTCATCGGATACGCGGTGCCGACGAGGGCGAGCCTCGTGATGCGTCCCGGCGCGCGGTATGCTGCTTCCAGCGCGATCAGCGAGCCCATGCTATGGCCGACCAGCGCGGCCTTCTGCACGCCTGCCGTGTCGAGCAGTGCCAGCAGCCAGTCGGCGAGCGCTTCGACGCTGCCCAGCGGGCTGCCCTTACTGCGGCCATGGCCGGGCAGGTCGACGGCGAGGACGCCGAAGCCGTGATGGGCGAAATAGCGCGTCTGCAGCGCCCATACCGAGTGGTCGTGCTGCGCGCCGTGGATGAAGACGACGGTCGGCAATTCCGGATTGAACGCCTTGCCGCCGGTGTAGCAGTAGGTTTCCTGTCCCTGTACGTTCAGCAGCATCTCATGCTCCCTTCTGGGCAGCCTTCAGGCCGCGCCCCAAGTCTTCGATCAGGTCGTCGGCATCTTCGAGGCCGATCGACAGGCGCATCGTGCCTTCCGTGATGCCGGACGCCGCAAGCTGTTCGGTCGGTACCCGGAAATGCGTGGTCGATGCGGGATGGATGACCAGCGACTTGGCGTCACCGACATTGGCAAGGTGGGAGAACACCTTGAGCGATTCCACGAAGCGCCGGCCCGCGGCGCGGTCGCCCTTGATGCTGAATGAGAAGACGGCGCCGCATCCCTTCGGCAGCAGCGTCTTTGCCAGCGCGTGGTCCGGATGCGATTCGAGCTCCGGGTAGGACACCGAATCGACGGCGGGATGGACAGCAAGGAATTCCACGATCTTCCTGGTATTGGCCACATGCCGGTCCATGCGCAGGCTGAGGGTTTCGATGCCCTGCAGGATGGCGAAGGCATTGTGCGGGCTCATCACCGCGCCGAAGTCGCGCAGGCCTTCGCGCCGCGCCCGCAGCGAGAAGGGCGCCACGGAGGATTCCTCGGAAAACACCATGCCGTGGAAGCCGTCATACGGCTCGCACAGTTCCGCGAAGTGCCCGGTCTTTTCATAGGCCTGCTGCCAGTCGAAGGTGCCGCCGTCGACCAGCAGTCCGCCGATGGCCGTTCCGTGGCCGCACAGGAACTTGGTCGCCGAGTGAAAGAGCAGGTCCGCGCCGTGGTCGAACGGGCGCAGGAGGTAAGGCGTGGTGAAGGTCGAATCCACCATCAGCGGCAGGTAGTGTTCATGCGCGATCGCCGCTACCTTCGGAATGTCCAGTACGTCGAGTCCCGGATTGCCGAGCGTCTCGCCGAACAGCACCTTGGTGTTCGGCCGGATCGCCTTGCGCCAGGCATCGAGGTCGCGCGGATCGACGAAGGTGGTTTCAATGCCGAACCGCTTCATCGTATACGCCAGCAGGTTTTGCGAGCCGCCATAGAGGGCGCGCGATGCCACCACATGCGAGCCGGCTCCGGCGATGGTTGCCAGCCCGAGGTGCATGGCCGCCTGTCCGCTTGCCACCGCAAGCCCCGCGACGCCGCCTTCAAGCGCGGCGATGCGCTCCTCCAGCACCGCGTTGGTCGGGTTGGAGATGCGGGAATAGACATGACCTGCGCGTTCCATGTTGAACAGGGATGCCGCATGGTCCGAATCCTTGAACACGAACGAGGTGCTCAGGTAGATCGGCGTGGCCCGCGCGCCGGTGGCGGGGTCCGGAGCTGCACCTGCGTGCAGGGACAGGGTGTCGAACCCTGGATATTTCGGGGCACTCATCGGTTGTTTGACTCCAAAACTTGTTCTAGATCAGTCTTGCACGGCTCGAATGTTGAACCCTTGCATGCTAGCATTGAACGCATGATCGAGCTGTCATGCGAACGACAGGACATCCGGATTGCGTGCAATTTATCAGGAAGGAAGGCGCATGGAGGGGCGCGCTGGCTTTTTCTTTCCGCTTGGGCTACATTCAAAGGACACAACAACAACTTTCATCCTGGGACGACGCTATGAAAGTATCAGAGATCCTGAAGGTAAAGGGCGACATCCTCTATACCGTCACGCCGGAAACGCCGCTTCAGAAGGCGGTCGAGACGATGGCCGAGAAGGACATCGGCTCGCTGGTGGTCATGGAATTCGGCGAGTTGGTCGGCATGCTGACCTTCCGCGAGGTCATGAAGACCTTGTACGAGAACAAGGGTTCGATCGGCAGCGACACCGTGCGCAAGCGCATGGACGACCACCCGATCACCATCACACCGGATACCGAGGTCAACGAAGTGCGCCGGCTCATGCTCGAGCGGCACGCGCGTTACGTGCCGGTCGTCAGCGCGAAAACCCTGCACGGGGTCATCTCGTTCTACGACGTTGCAAAAGCCGTTTTCGAGGCGCAAAGCTTCGAGAACAAGATGCTCAAGGCCTATATCCGGGATTGGCCTGCAGAGGGCGACGAATAATCCAGGCGCAGCGGCGCAAAGAGACCGTTCATCGGATTGGATCCATGAGCGGTTTTTTTTCGCCTGTCGCCGTCACACCATCACCAGAGAAAGGACTTGTACATGCATATCGCCGTCATCGGTGCGGGAATGGCCGGTCTGACCTGCGCCCGCCAGTTGCAGCAACAGGGACACCATGTCGTCGTCTATGAGCGGAACGCCGATGTCGGCGGCCGCATGGGAACGCGGCAGACCGAGCTCGGCGGCTTTGATCACGGCGCGCAGTATTTCACCGCGACCAGCGAGCGCTTCAGGAAGGAAGTGGCCGCCTGGCGCAAGGCAGGCTGGGCGGCGCCATGGGAAGGAAGGCTGGTCAAGCTGGAGAAGGGCACCGCTGTTCCCGCGGGCCGCAGCAATGCGAAGCAGCGCATGGTCGCCGTTCCCGGGATGGGTGCGCTGGGCGCGCGCCTGGCTGCGGAACTCGATGTGCGTTGCGAGCTCTCTGTCACCCGCCTGGAGCGGCACGGCGACGCCTGGCTGCTTTCGCTCCAGTGTGACACGGTGCCGGTGCCGGCGACCGCCGGTCCTTTCGATGCCGTGGTGCTTGCACTGCCGGCGGACATCGCCTCGCGCCTGCTGCAGCCGCTGACGTCCTTGTTGCCGTTGGCCGCGCAGGTCAGCCAGGAGCATTTGGAACCATGCTGGGCATTGATCCTGGGATTCGAGCAGCCGCTGGATCTCGACTACGACGGCGCATGGGTGGAGGGTTCGCGGCTCAAGTGGATTGCGCGCGATGCATCGAAGCCGGAACGGCGTCCGGGCGAGCACTGGATCGGCCACGCGTCCGAGGCGTGGAGCACCGAGCACCTCGCCGACGACCCGGAGCGGGTCAAGGAAAAGCTCCTCAAGGCGTTTCACGAAGCAACGGGGACCCACGTCCAGCCGGTGTACGCCGACGTCCACCGGTGGCGCTTTGCGCAGGCACTGAGTACGCTGCCCGGCGCATGCCTCTGGGACGGCCAGACGAGGGTGGGCGTATGCGGTGACTGGTTCGCTGCGGGACTCGACGGCAGCGGGCGTGTCGAGAACGCCTTCCTGAGCGGCAGTGCCCTTGCCGGGGCGATCGGCTAGACGAAGGTCGATTGCGAGCGGATCGGCTCGTCTTCCACCTGCCGCTGCGGCGCGACTAGCGGCAGGGTCAGGATGAAGGTGCTGCCCGCACCTGCTTCGCTCTGCACGCGAATGCGTCCGCCGAGGATGCCGGTGACGATATTGTGGGTGATGTTCAGCCCCAGTCCCGAGCCGCCCGCGCCCAGCTTGGTCGTGAAGAACGGATCGAAGATTCTGTTCAGGTTGGCTGCGGGAATTCCCACGCCGTCATCCTTCACTTTCAACTCCAGCCAGCCGTCGGTACCGGTCTCGGCATCGATCGAGACGGTGCCCGACTGCCGCCCGTCGAAGCCGTGCAGCAGCGCGTTGTTGACGAGGTTGGTGATGACTTGCCCAAGCGGTCCGGGGTAACTGTCCATGAGCAGCGCGTCGGGGATGTTCTGCCTGACGACGAATGAGGTCTTCTTGAGTGTCGGCCAGAGGGTGAGCATGATCTCGGACACGACTTCGGCGACCGAGAACTTGCGCCGCTGCGAGCTGGTCTGGTCCACTGCGACCTGTTTGAAGCCGGTGACGAGATTGGCTGCGCGCTGCAGGTTGCGCACGAGGATGTCGCCCGCCTTGGACGCGTCGCCAAGATAGTTTTCGAGCATGGTTCGCTTCAGCGCGTTGCCCTGGTAGTTTTGCGTCAGGCTGCGCGTCTGGTCGACCAGAGTGCTTGCCACCATCAGACTGTTGCCGAGGGGCGTGTTGAGTTCGTGGGCAATGCCTGCGACCAGCGATCCCAGGGCGGCCAGCTTTTCGCTGCGCACCAGCTCTTCCTGCGCCTTGTTCAGCGTTTCCAGCGCATGGGCCAGTTCCATGTTTGCTTGCTGCAGTTCTTCCGTGCGTTCGATGACGCGCTGCTCGAGGGTGGCATTCAGTTCCCGGATCTGGGTCTCGATGCGGCGCTTGTCGGTGACGTCAGCGCAGGCAAGGATGCCGAACTTGTCGCCGTTGAGCGTGAAGGTGTGTCCGGAGAACTGAACCAGCAACCTGGTGCCGTCGCCGCGATTCATCCACGCCTCGCGGCGCTCGTCGGTGGAGCCGGTCTGCTTCAGCTCTTCGATCAGCCCGGCGCGGTCATTGTTGTCGCAGTACAGGCCGAGCTCGACGGTGTTCTTGCCGATCACCGTCTCCCGGTCGCGCATGAACAGGTGCTCGAACGCGCGGTTCACATCCTTGATGACATAGTTGCCGCGCACCTGGGTGACGAACATGGCGATCGGCGACGACTGGAAGATCGTGGAGAAGCGTTGTTCGCTGTTGCGCAACTCTTCCTCGGCGCGCTTGCGCTCGAGTTCGGCGGAGGCCCGCTCGCTGAACACTTGCAGGAGCGACTTGACGAGATCGGGATTGCCGAGCGTTTCGGTGTGCATGACGGCGAGCACCCCGATCGTGTTGCCTGCCGCGTCCCTCAGGGGCGCGCCGGCATAACTTTCCCATCCGCGCTCGCCGGACGCAATCTCGCCCGGAAAGGTCCCACCGATCCCGGAAGGGAAGACGCAGATTTCCCCCTCCAGCGTCCGTTCGCACGGTGTGCCCGCGCTGTCGTACTCGAAGTTGTCGACGGTATGGCCTCGCACATGGGCAGCGACCGCCCGCAGCCGGTTCTGCGCGTCCGGCATGCGCAGGCCGATGAAGGCGCACTCGGTGCGCAGCGCCGACGCAAGGTCCGCCACAAGCAGCTCGAAAAACGACTCGCCGGCGATGTCGCGCGTGCCTTGCGCAAGACGGAGCAGGGCGCGGTCCGCCTCGGCCTTGCGCTCTTCCAGCAGGCGCTGGTCGGTCACGTCCCGGATCACGGCCAGCATGTAGCGTTCATTATTCGCGGTGAAGGTGGTGGCGTTCGACACGCATCGGCGCAGGCTGCCGAACTTCGTGCGCATGTCCCATTCGAAGTTGCGCGCCATCTTGTTGTTGGCGAGCTCCTGCAGCAAGGTCCAGCGCTGGCTCGGGTGCACCCAGATATTCAGCGCGACGGCCGTCTTGCCCACCGACTCGTCGCGGCTGTAGCCGGTGATCTCCTCGAAGGTCTGGTTGACGTCGACGAGCACGCCGTCGCGCATGCGCGTGATGGAGATCGAGTCGGGATTGCCCTGGAAGGCGCCTGCAAACTTGGCCTCCGAGAAGCTGAGCGCCTCTTCGGCACGCCGCTTTTCGGTGATGTCTTCCGCGATCGAGAGCAGGCGGTCGGACTTGCCCGTGTTGTCGGCGATATAGGTGTGGCTCCATTGGCAGGTGATGACATGGCCGTCCGCGCGCCGGTTCTGGCTGATGTTGCGGCTGTCGCCCTTGCCCGCGGCGAAGCGATTGAAAACGGCCTCGATGTCCTCCCTGGTGGCATTGGGGATGATGAAGCTCGCATGCCTGCCCAGCGCCTGCTCGCGTGTATACCCGAAGATGCGCTCGGCGGCCGCGTTCCACTCGAGCACTTGCAGCCGGCTGTCCCACTCGATGATCGCAATCGGGCTTTGCTCCACCAGTGCGCGGTAGCGCTCTTCGCGCTCGTAGAGTTCCTGTTCCACGCGCTTGCGTTTGTCGATGTCCTGTTCCAGTTCCCGGTTCTTGCGGTCGAGCTCCTCGAACAGCTTGCGCAGGCTGATGCGGGTGTCTTCCATGCGCCGGCTCAGCATGCCGATTTCGTCCAGCCGCTGCCAGGTGAAAGGCACGTCCAGCTGGCGGTTGGCGAGACGCTCTGCGCCGGACCCCAGCCGTTGCAGCGGACGCACCAGCCGGCGGTCGAGCAGGATCAGGATGAGGGCAATCGACAGGACCGCCTGCGCCAGCACGGCAGCCATCGATTCCATGAGGTCGTTCATCATGATCTCGCGCAGGCGCGTGCTGCCCACTTCGATCTTGACGGAGCCGATGGTGCTGCCGCGGTAGACGACCGGCTTTTCGGTCGTGGCGGTATAGCCGATGCGCCGTTCGGGACGTTCTCCGGACACGAACACGCCGAGGGCGTTGTCACGCACTTCGATGCGCACGATGTCTTCCTTGCGGGACATCATGGCGTCCACCAGCGCGCTGCCGCTTTCCTGGTTGATGTTCCACAGCGGCTCCTGCATCCCGGTGGAAAGGATGTCGGCATTCTGTTCGAGGAGTTCCTCGGTCTGGCGCTTGATTTCGTCGTTATATTGCTTGAACCACGAATAGCCGCTGATGAGCGCCGCGGGGGCCAGCAGGCCGAGCACCACGACGAGCACGATGGCGCGCCGCAGCGTGAGTGTTCGTCGGCTGAATTTCATGTGGTTTCCGTCCGGGAAAGCGGTGCGCGGCACCGGAAAGGCAGGGTTTTACCTTGCCCCATTGTCCTTGAGCCAGGCCGTGAGCTGGTCAACCGTCATTGGCTTGGCAAACAGATAGCCTTGCGCGAGCGGGCAGCCGAGCTTGGTCAGGATGCCGGCCTGGCGTTCGTCCTCCACACCCTCCGCAACGACGGACAGGCCGAGGTTGCGGCCGAGCTGGATCACCATTTCCGCGATGCTGCTTCCGCGCGAGGAGCTGGTGATTTCGGTGACGAAGCTGCGGTCGATCTTCAGGCGGTCCGCCTGCAGGCGCTGCAGGTAGCTGAGCGAGGAGAAGCCGGTACCGAAGTCGTCGATGGCGATGCTCACGCCGGTCCGCTTGACCTGGCCGAGCAGTTCGATGAGCGCGTCGGGCTCTTCCATCGCGATCGATTCGGTGATCTCCAGTTCCACGCACGAGGGCGGCGCCTGGGTCTCCGCCAGCACGTTGCGCAACATGTCGAGGAAGCGCGGATGACGGAACTGGACCTGGGAAACATTGATCGACATCGTGAACTGGGTGTGGCCCTGGCTGTGCAGGCGTACCAGCTCCTTGCAGGCTTCGCGCATGACGCGCTCGCCGATGTCGATGATCAGGCCGGAATACTCGGCGATCGGGATGAAACGGTCGGGCGGAATGAAGGTGCCGTCCTTGGTGCGCCAGCGCAGCAGCGCCTCCGCGCCCACGGGCCTGCGGCTGTGCAGGTCGATCTGCGGCTGGTAGACGACGAACAGTTCCTTCTCTTCGTAGGCATTGCGCAAGGCGTGCATGAGGCGCACGCGCTCGCGGATGTCCACGCCCATGCTGCGCGAAAAGTAGAAGTGGCCGGCGCGTTGGAGCAGCTTGGCGCGCTTGAGCGCGATGTCGGCATCCTTGAGCGCGTCCGCGCCGCCGCCTTCGTATTCCGCCAGGCGTACAAGGCCGGCTGTCGCAGTGAGCTGGACTTCCTGGCCGTCGATGCTGAAGGGTTTGTCGAACAGGTTGAGCAGGACGTTAGGATGGACCAGGGAGGCGTCGCCGAGGACGCCGAAGGTGTCGCCTCCGACTCGCGCGATGGTGAGCTGGCTGCCGAGCTGCGACTGCAGCCTTGCACCCACGCCCAGCAGGAGCTGGTCGCCGAACTTGTGGCCGAGAGCGTCGTTGGTTTCGGAGAAATGGTCGATATCCACCAGCGCCAGGATCACATCCTTGCGCGTCGTCATGCCGAGCGCCTCGTCGAGCAGCTCTTTCAGGCGGGTGCGGTTGGGCAGCTTGGTCAGCGGATCGTAGAACGCGAAATTGTGCAGGCGCGTCACCAGCAGGACGTTGTCGAGGCCGACCGCGATGTTGCGGCTGAAGACTTCAAGCAGGCGCTGGTCGATTTCATTGAGCGGGCCGCCGGTATCGATGTGGGCCACGAAGTCGCGGTTGGCGTTGCCGCCGAAGTAGAGCGTGGCGAAATCCTTGCCATAGATATTGGCCCGCTGCTCAAGTGCCTTCTGCAGCAGGCCAGGGACGCGGCCGTCGGGGATGCCGGGGCTGGCAAGGTTCGCAAGGTTAGCGTATTGGCCGGCGGCGGCAATGATGTGCAGTTCGCGTTCGTGGTCGTTCGGATGTTCCTGCACGCACAGCAGGCCGCTGGCATCCTGGTCCAGCAGCTTGGATACCTGGGCGATGACCCCTGCCCCGAAGTTGTCCAGGCCATGCAGCGCCATCAGCTCGGTGCTCGCACGGACGATGCGGTCGAGGCCGCGCCGGCTGGCATTGATCGCGCGGATCTGTTCGTAGGAGCGGATGGCGGCCGTGACGGTCGTGTAGAGCTTGATGCGCGTGAGCTCGGACTTGGTCTTGTAGTCGTTGATGTCGAAGTCGCGGATGGCATCGATTTCCGGCGCATAGCCTGGTTGGCCGGTGCGCAGGATGATGCGTACTTCGGTGAGCTTCAAGGTTTCTCGGATATGCCGGACCAGCTGGAGGCCCGAGTCGTCCTGCTCCATGACGACGTCGAGAAGGATGACCGCGATGTCTTCCTCCTGGGCCAGGAGATCGCGCGCCTCGGCAGCGGAATAGGCGTGAACGAACTCGAGCGGCCGGTGCTGCATTTCCAGGTTGCTGAGCGCAAACGTCGTGGCGGAATGCACATCCGTGTCATCGTCGACGATCATCACGCGCCACACCTCCCGGGATTCGCTCGCATCGGAGGCGCCATAGGGAGCCGCGGCTTCTTCAATGAATACGAGATCGTCGTCGGCGGACGCAGTCGATCTGCTCATTGTCCTCTCCAGGGGGCTCGTGTTCTTTTATGGAAACAGTAGTTTAGGTATTCCATCGGCGACGAACAGCAGTGAAGGGTGGAAGCTCCGTCATTGCCATTTATGTAATTTGCTGTGTCCTGATGATCCCTGGCATTAATACTATCGATAATCTTCTTGCTAATTGGTAACTGTCTTGGATGTTGCACCATATTTCGTTCGCGCGCAATCGAGTGTTGCGCGCGCGGCGGATTTTCGATGCGCCGTGCCGACAATGCCGATTCCTGGTGATTCATGTGGTCGATAAGCTAAAATCGAGCCTTTCCCGATTACCTGCAGATCATCATGTCCGGCAACACCTTTGGCACACTGTTCACCGTCACCACCTTTGGAGAATCGCACGGGCCGGCCATCGGCTGCGTGGTGGACGGGTGCCCGCCAGGCATGGCCTTGTCCGAAGCTGACATCCAGCCCGAGCTCGACCGCCGCAAGCCGGGCACCTCGCGCCATGTCACGCAGCGCCAGGAGTCGGACACCGTGCAGATCCTGTCGGGCGTCTATGAAGGCAAGACCACCGGGACGCCGATCGCGCTCCTGATCCGCAACGAAGACCAGCGCAGCAAGGACTACGGCAATATCGTCGATACCTTCCGTCCCGGGCACGCCGACTACACCTACTGGCACAAATACGGCGTCCGCGATCCGCGCGGTGGCGGCCGTTCATCGGCCCGCCTGACCGCACCGGTCGTCGGCGCCGCGGCCATCGCCAGGAAGTGGCTCAAGGAGCAGTACGGAACCACGTTCAAGGGCTGCATGAGCCAGCTCGGCGAAATCGCCATTCCTTTCGAATCCTGGGATCACGTGCCGGACAACCCCTTCTTCGCCGCCAACACCAGCATCCTGCCCGAGCTGGAGACCTATATGGACCAGTTGCGCAAGGACGGCGATTCCTGCGGCGCGCGCATCGACGTGGTGGCGGAAAACGTGCCCGTCGGGCTGGGCGAGCCGATCTATGACAAGCTGGATGCGGACATTGCCTACGCGATGATGGGCATCAATGCGGTCAAGGGCGTGGAAATCGGCGCCGGGTTCAAGTCGATCGCGCAGAAGGGCACGGAGCATGGCGACGAACTGACGCCGGAAGGCTTCGTGACCAACAATGCCGGCGGTGTGCTGGGAGGGATCTCGACGGGGCAGGACATTACCGTGTCGATCGCCATCAAGCCGACCTCCAGCATCCGCACGCCGCGCCGCTCGATCGACAAGTCGGGTACCCCGATCAATGTCGAGACCTTCGGACGCCACGATCCTTGCGTCGGCATCCGGGCCACGCCGATTGCCGAGGCCATGCTGGCCCTGGTCCTGATGGACCACGCGCTGCGCCATCGCGCACAGTGCGGCGATGTCGCGGTCAGCACGCCGAAGATTCCGGCGCGCGTCAAGTAAAGCACAGCAGTCCGGGGCCGGCAGGCATGGCATGCCGGCCGGGGAGCCGGCGCTGACCAGGCGGGCGCCGGACAGATCGGCCGACACGCCTGAAGCCTAGAATAAAAGCATCCCGTGCAGTCTTCCCCCTGGCCAAAGCAGTCGTTCAGCTTCGCGCTGTTTTTCTTCGCCTACTACGGCTACGTCGGTGTGTTCTCGCCGTACGCCAGCCTGTACTTTGCCGACAAGGGCATCGCTGCCACCCAGATCGGGGTGCTGATGTCGCTCATGCAGGTGATGCGCATTTTCGGCCCCAACCTGTGGGGCTGGGTGGCGGACCGCCACCAGCAACGGGTCACGGTGCTCCGCATCACGGCAGTCGCCGCCGCCGCCGCCTTCATCGGCATGTTCTTCGGGCAGACCTTTGCGCAATTCTTCCTGGTGATGGTTGCCGTCAACCTGTTCACCAGCGCGCAGGCGCCCTTGTCCGAGGCCTTGATGCTGTCCGAAATGCGGGGCGACCTGACGCACTACGGCCGCCTGCGGCTTTGGGGTTCGGTCGGATTCATCATGACGGCGATCTTTGCGGGGCCCTTGCTGGACTGGTTCGGCATCGGCCTCATGCCCTGGATCACGCTGGCGCTCCTTGTGCTGGTGCTGGTGGCGAGCTTGCGCATGGTCGAGACGCCGCACGGCGACTTGCAGCAGGCGGTGCCCTCGGTGCTGTCGCTGTTGCGGCGCCGCGAGGTGGCAGCCTTCTTCACCTCCACCTTCCTGATGATCGCCGCGCATGCATCGCTGTATGTCTTCTATTCGCTCTACCTCGCCCAGATCGGATACAGCAATACGGTGATCGGCCTGATGTGGTCACTGGGCGTGGTGGTGGAAATCGTTTTCTTCTTCTACCAGGCGCCGATCTTCAAGCGCTTCGGGGTGCAGAAGTTGATGATCGCGAGCTTGTTGATTGCGGTAGCTCGATTCCTCATGATCGGATTGGGGGCAGAATCCTTATTCGTCCTGCTGCTGGCGCAGGTGCTGCATGCCGCGACCTTCGGGGTGCACCATTCCGCTTCCGTCGCCACTCTGCAGCGCTGGTTCTCCGGCCGCCTGCAGGCACGCGGTCAGGCGCTGTTCACGAGTATTTCCTATGGGCTAGGCGGGACCCTGGGCGGACTGGCGCTGGGGGCGTGCTGGGATACATTCGGTTCGCGCATGGTCTATTTATTGGCAGCCCTGTTCGCGCTTGGCGGCGCCGCTGCTGCGGCCTTGTCCTACCGCTGGCAGCCGCATCATCATGAGGAGGGAAAATGAAACCGGTCGTCAAGAGGATGTTACTGAAACAGGTGCTGGCCGCCGCCGGCCTGATGGCGCTGGTCGCCTGCGAAACGGTGCAGACCACGCAAAGCGGCATCGTCGGCGTCAACCGCGAGCAGCGCATGGCCGTGCCGGCCGAGACGCTCGAACAGGCGGCGCGCGAGCAGTACGCGGCAATGATGGCGCAGGAACGGCAGAAGGGGACGCTCAACCGCAACCCGACCCAGGTCGCGCGCGTGAAGGCCATCGCCAACAAGATCGTGCCGCAGACGGTGGTCTTCCGCCCCGACGCCCGCGCCTGGGCATGGGAGGTCAATGTCCTGAGCTCGCCCGAGGTCAATGCCTGGTGCATGCCGGGCGGCAAGATGGCGGTCTATACCGGGCTGATCGAAAAACTGAACATCACCGACGACGAACTGGCTGCCGTCATGGGGCACGAAATCGCCCACGCGCTGCGGGAGCACGCGCGCGAGCGCGCCTCGGAGCAGGCCGTCGCCGGCACGGTGATTTCGGTGGGCGCGGCGCTGATGGGGGTCGGGGATCTGGGTCAAAAAACGGCGGAATACGCGTACATGGGCCTGCTTGGACTGCCCAATTCCCGCCGCCACGAGACCGAGGCGGACCGGGTCGGCATCGAACTGGCCGCCCGCGCCGGTTACGATCCGCGTGCTGCTGTCACCTTGTGGCAGAAAATGGGGCAACTGGGCGGCGGGGAGCCCATCAAGTTCCTGTCCACCCACCCGCCGCAGTCCGACCGGCTGGCCGACCTGACGGCGTATTCGCAAAGGGTGATGCCTCTCTACGAGCAAGCGAAGAAATAGCGCCGATTGCAAAACAGTCAAGGAAAACGCCCGCGCGCCCCGGCCGCGGGCGTTTTTCATTTGGGGCGGCGGCCGCGAAGGCCCGGTTTTGCGGCGCACAACTATGGCATAATCGAGAGCTATTTTCACCGTTTTGCGCGGCTTTTCGCACGCTTCTGACCCATGGCACAAACGCTCTACGACAAACTCTGGGAATCGCACGTCGTCCACACCGAGGAAGACGGCACCGCCGTCCTCTACATCGACCGCCACCTGGTGCACGAAGTCACCAGCCCGCAGGCGTTCGAAGGGCTGAAACTCGCCGGCCGCAAGCCCTGGCGCCTTTCCGCCAACCTGGCCGTGGCCGACCACAACGTCCCTACGACCGACCGCGCCAACGGCATCGCCGACCCGGTCTCCCGCCTGCAAGTCGAAACGCTGGATGCCAACACGAAGGAATTCGGCGTCACCTACTTCAGCATGCGCGACAAGCGCCAGGGCATCGTCCACGTGATCGGCCCGGAGCAGGGCGCGACGCTGCCGGGCATGACGGTCGTCTGCGGCGACTCGCACACCTCCACGCACGGCGCCTTCGGTGCGCTCGCGCACGGCATCGGCACCTCCGAGGTCGAGCACGTGCTCGCGACCCAGACGCTGCTGGCCAAGAAATCCAAGTCCATGCTGGTGCAGGTCGACGGCGCGCTGCCGTTCGGCGTCACCGCCAAGGACATCGTCCTGGCCGTGATCGGCAAGATCGGCACGGCGGGCGGCACCGGTTACGCGATCGAGTTCGCGGGTTCCACCATCCGCTCGCTGTCCATGGAAGGCCGCATGACGGTCTGCAACATGGCGATCGAGGCAGGCGCGCGCGCCGGCATGGTCGCCGTCGACGACACCACGATCAACTACATCAAGGGCCGCCCGTTCGCACCGGCGGGGCCGCACTGGGACCGCGCGGTTGAACACTGGCGCACCCTGCATTCGGACCCGGGCGCCCGCTTCGACATGGTGGTGACGCTGAATGCCGCCGAGATCAAGCCGCAGGTGACCTGGGGCACCTCGCCCGAGATGGTCGTGCCGGTCGACGACCGCGTGCCCGATCCGGACAAGGAAAAGGATCCGGTCAAGCGCGACGCGATGGAAAAGGCGCTGGTCTACATGGGCCTGACGCCGAACACCGCGATTTCCGAAATCCGCATCGACAAGGTCTTCATCGGTTCCTGCACCAACTCGCGCATCGAGGACCTGCGCGCGGCGGCGGCGGTCGTGCGCGGCAAGTTCCGCGCCTCCAACGTCAAGCTCGCGATGGTGGTGCCGGGCTCCGGCCTGGTGAAGGAGCAGGCCGAGCGCGAAGGTCTCGACAAGATCTTCAAGGATGCCGGTTTCGAATGGCGCGAACCGGGCTGCTCGATGTGCCTGGCGATGAACGCCGACCGGCTCGATCCGGGCGAGCGCTGCGCATCGACTTCCAACCGCAATTTCGAAGGACGCCAGGGGCAGGGCGGCCGCACCCATCTGGTGTCGCCGGCCATGGCCGCCGCGGCCGGCATTGAAGGGCATTTCGTCGACATACGCGCACTGCGCTGACAGCTAATAGGGAGGATAAAAATGAAAACCGCCAAAAAACTGTTTGCACTTGTTATCGCCGCTTTCGTGCTCGCCGGCTGCAATACCGTGCAGGGCATCGGCAAGGACGTGAAGCGCGCAGGCGAAGTCGTCGAGAGCGCCGCGAAGAAATGAATGAAGGACAGCCGCTCCGTTAAACGAGGCGGCGACAGAGATCAGGACCATGGATAAATTCACCGTACACGAAGGCTTGGTTGCGCCGCTGGACCGCGCGAATGTCGACACCGACGCCATCATCCCCAAGCAGTTCCTGAAGTCGATCAAGCGATCCGGCTTCGGCCCGAACCTGTTCGACGAGTGGCGCTACCTCGACCACGGCGAGCCCGGCATGGACAACACGAAGCGTCCGCTGAACCCGGACTTCGTGCTGAACCAGCCGCGCTACCAGGGTGCTTCCATCCTGCTGACCCGCAAGAACTTCGGTTGCGGTTCCTCGCGCGAGCACGCACCGTGGGCGCTGCAGCAGTACGGCTTCCGCGCCGTCATTGCGCCCAGCTTTGCCGACATCTTCTTCAACAACTGCTTCAAGAACGGCGTGCTGCCCATCGTGCTGTCCGAAAGCCAGGTGGACCAGCTGTTCAACGAAGTGAAGGCCTTCCCGGGCTACAAGCTGGTGATCGACCTGGACAAGCAACTGGTGAGCACGACCAACGGCAGTTCCAGCTTTGCGTTCGACGTCGATGCGTTCCGCAAGTACTGCCTGCTGAACGGTCTCGACGATATCGGCCTGACCCTGCGCCACGCCGACAAGATCCGCGCTTTCGAAGAGCGCCATCTCGCGGCCCAGCCCTGGCTTGCCAACACCATTTGAAAAACAGACAGCAGACGGAACAAGATGAAAATCGCAATCCTGCCGGGCGACGGCATCGGCCCCGAAATCATTGAACAGGCAGTCCGGGTCCTGAACGCGCTCGATGAAAAGTTTGAAATGGAATCCGCGCCCGTCGGTGGGGCGGGTTACGAGGCGCACGGCCATCCGCTGCCGGAAGGCACGCTGAAGCTGGCGAAGGAAGCCGATGCGGTGCTGTTCGGCGCCGTCGGCGATTGGAAATACGACAAGCTTGACCGTCCGCTTCGCCCGGAGCAGGCCATCCTCGGCCTGCGCAAGAACCTGAACCTGTTCGCCAACCTGCGTCCGGCGATCCTGTATCCGGAACTGGCGGGGGCCTCGACACTCAAACCCGAGGTTGTTTCCGGCCTGGACATCCTGATCATCCGCGAACTGACCGGCGACATCTACTTCGGCCAACCGCGCGGCGTGCGCGAATGCCCGGACGGCCCGTTCAAAGGCGAGCGTGAAGGTTTTGACACGATGCGCTACGCGGAAACCGAAATCCGCCGCATCGCCCACGTCGCCTTCCAGGCCGCACGCAAGCGCAACAAGCGCCTGACCAGCGTGGACAAGGCGAACGTGCTGGAAACCTTCCAGTTCTGGAAGGACATCGTGACCGACGTGCACAAGGAATACCAGGACGTCGCGCTGGACCACATGTATGTCGACAATGCGGCGATGCAGCTCGTGCGCGCGCCGAAGAAGTTCGACGTCATCGTCACCGGCAACATGTTCGGCGACATCCTGTCCGACGCGGCCGCGATGCTGACCGGTTCCATCGGCATGCTGCCGTCGGCTTCGCTGGATGCGAACAACAAGGGCCTGTACGAACCCTCGCACGGTTCGGCGCCCGACATCGCGGGCAAGGGCGTCGCCAATCCGCTGGCGACCATCCTGTCGGCGGCAATGATGTTGCGCTACTCGCTGAACAAGGCAGAGCAGGCGGACCGCGTCGAGAATGCGGTCAAGAAGGTACTTGCGCAGGGGCTGCGCACGCCGGACATTTATGAGGACGGCACGACCAAGGTCGGTACCAGGGAAATGGGCGACGCCGTCGTGAAGGCGCTCGCCTCGTAGCAGAAGTTTTTGTCATGTAGTCCACTTGAGGGAGAAAATCGTGAAGTTAGTCGGTCTGGTAGGTTGGCGTGGTATGGTGGGCTCGGTCCTGATGCAGCGCATGCAGGAAGAGGGCGATTTCGCTCACATCGACCCGGTGTTCTTTTCGACTTCCAATGCAGGCGGCAAAGCCCCGGCAATGGCGAAGAACGAAACCACGCTGAAAGACGCCAACAATATTGACGAGCTCAAGAAGTGCGAGATCATCATTACCTGCCAGGGCGGCGACTACACCACCGAGATTTTCCCGAAGCTGCGCGCAGCCGGCTGGAACGGCTACTGGATCGATGCGGCCTCCACGCTGCGCATGGCCGATGACGCGGTCATCATCCTCGACCCGGTCAACCTGCACGTGATCAAGGACGCGCTCGGCCGCGGCGTGAAGAACTACATCGGCGGCAACTGCACGAACTCCATCATGCTGATGGGTATGAACGGCCTGTTCCGCGAAGGTCTGGTCGACTGGGTCAGCTCCATGACCTATCAGGCGGCTTCGGGCGGCGGCGCCAACCACATGCGCGAATTGCTCAAGGGCATGGGTGTCATTCACGCCGCGGTTGCCGACGAACTGGCTACCCCGGCGTCTGCCATCCTCGACATCGACCGCAAGGTTGCCCAGACCATCCGCAACGACGTGCCGACCGAGTTCTTCCCGGCACCGCTGGCGGGTGGCCTGATCCCCTGGATCGACAAGCAGCTCGACAACGGCCAGTCCAAGGAAGAGTGGAAGGGCCAGGCCGAGGTCAACAAGATCCTGGGCAACAAGAACACGATCCCGGTCGACGGCCTGTGCGTGCGCATCGGCGCGATGCGCTGCCACAGCCTGGGCCTGACGCTGAAGCTGAAGAAGGATGTGCCGCTGGCGCAGGTCGAAGAGATCATCCGTTCCGGCAACCAGTGGGTGAAGTGGGTGCCGAACGAGCGCTCGATCACCGAGAGGGAACTGACGCCGGCCTCCATCACCGGCAGCCTGCAGGTCGGCGTGGGCCGCGTGCGCAAGCTGAACATGGGGCCGGAGTACGTGTCGGCCTTCGTCATCGGCGACCAGCTGCTGTGGGGCGCCGCCGAACCGCTGCGCCGCATGCTGCGCATCCTGCTCGAAGACTGACTTTAACTATATTTATATAGTTGCTGCCAATCCCTGGGGCCTGTCGCCGTGGTACACCGTACCGCGGGCCGACAGGCCCCAGTTTCGTTGCCAGCGCACAACAGCCATTTCGTCAACATCAGGCAAACGTGAGGCATGGGGCGGGTCTGCCGGTTTTACACTTCTTAGTAACTTGGTTACACTTGCGCGCCTAAGTCCATGATGATATGGTGAAAGTTCCCCCGATCAATGTTAAATTGGCGCCGTGATTGTCCCCGCGCCAGATTCGCGAACGGAATGCCTTCTTATGCCATCCAAACTGCATTCAAACAAGCGCCCGACCGGGCTGTTCAATTTGAAGACACTCAGCGCCGCCGTTGCGTCTGCCTTGGTGTTTTCAAATGCGTACGCCGCCGGGCTGGGGAAGCTGACAGTCCTGTCTTCCCTGGGGCAGCCATTGCGGGCCGAGATCGAGCTGACCGCGGTTTCGAAGGATGAGGTGGGGGCACTCAGCGCGAAACTGGCATCGGCGGAGGCATACCGCCAGGCAAACATCGATTTCCACCCGGCACTGATGGGCTTGCGGTTCTCGGTCGAGCAACGAGGAGAGCGGCAGTTCATCCGCCTGACCTCCGCCCAGCCGCTGAACGAGCCGTTCGTCGACATGCTGCTCGAACTGAGCGGTCCGAACGGACGCCTGGTGCGCGAATACACCTTCCTGCTGGATCCCGCCGACCTGCGAACCACGCAATCCGCGCAAGTTGCGCCGATGCCGGTGCCACAGGCGGCAGCGCCTGCTGCTCCGGCCCCGGTCCAAGCACAGCCGGATGCCGCACCCGCGCCGCGCGCTGCGGCGCCGTCCCGCGTACAGCGCGCCGAACCGGCGCCCCGCGCCGCACGGCCTGCACCTGCACCGGCGGAAAGCGCAGCGGCCGGCGGCGGCGAATACCATGTCCGCAACGGCGATACTCTGGCTCGCATCGCCAGCCAGGTGAAGCCGGGCGGCGTGTCGCTGGACCAGATGCTGGTCGCGCTGTATCAATCGAATCCCGACGCCTTCGTCGGCAATAACATGAACCGCCTCAAGGCGGGGCAGATCCTCAGTGTGCCGGACGCGGACAAGGCGCGTTCGATCGGTGCCGGCGAGGCGCGCCACATTGTCCTTGCGCAGTCTGCCGACTTCAACAACTACCGTAACAAGCTGGCCGGACAAGTTGCCGGTGCCGATCCGCAGAAATCGGCCGAGGCGAAGCAGAGTGCCGGCGGCAGGATCACGGCCAAGGTCGAGGACAAGCCGACTCCGGCATCCGAATCCCGCGACAAGCTGAAACTGTCGAACACCCAGCCCGCGCCGGGCGCTGCGGACAAGGCAGGCGCGCCCGCAGCGACCCAGGAAGACAAGATCGCGCGGGACAAGGCCATCGCGGACGCCAATGCCCGCGTGAAGGAACTCGAGAAGAATGTCACGGAGCTGCAACAGCTCCTCGAAGTCAAGAACAAGGC